>CASEYC010000001.1 GCA_949292025.1 uncultured Bacteroides sp.
ATAACCGCCATGGGGCAGCATCCGCGCAAGTATGCCGACACCTACATCATGCTGGAGCAGGTGGGACACCGCCTCGACCGCGAGGTGGAGCGCCTCTATGGCATCGCCGAAGCCGAGGGACTGACCGGCATGGACATTACCCATTATATAGAAGACCACATCGAGCTGGCCAACGTCCTGCGCACATCCAGCAAGGAGTGGGACGGGGGGTACGTCATCTGCGGCCTGACCGGCAGCGGGGAGTCCTTCGCCATCCGCGACCCGTGGGGCATCCGCACCGCCTTCTGGTATCAGGACGAGGAAGTGGCCGTCCTTGCCAGCGAACGCCCCGTCATCCAGACCGTGTTCAACGTCCCCATGGAGTCCATCAAGGAGATGCAGCCCGGGCAGACGGTCATCTTCACCAAGGCGGGCAAGATGCGCACCATTCAGATAAACAAGCCCCGCACCCCGATAAAGCCCTGTTCCTTCGAGCGCATCTACTTCAGCCGGGGCAGCGACGCGGACATCTACCGGGAGCGCAAGCAGCTTGGCAAGGAACTGGTGCCCAGCATCCTCCGTGCCATCGACAATGACATCGACCATACCGTTTTCTCCTTCATCCCCAACACCGCCGAAGTGGCCTATTGCGGCATGATGCAAGGATTGAACGAATACCTTAACGACCTGAAGGCGAAGCAGATTGCGGAGTTAGGCCACAAGCCTACGCAGGAGGAACTGGAGCAAATCCTCTCCCGCCGCATCCGGAGCGAGAAGGTCGCCATCAAGGACATCAAGCTGCGCACCTTCATCGCCGAGGGCAACACGCGCAACGACCTCGCCGCCCACGTCTATGACATCACCTACGGAAGCCTCGTGCCGGGGCAGGACAATCTGGTCATCATTGACGACTCCATCGTGCGCGGCACCACCCTCAAGCAGAGCATCATCGGCATCCTCGACCGCTTATGGCCGAAGAAGATAGTCATCGTCTCCAGTTCGCCCCAGGTGCGTTATCCCGACTATTACGGCATCGACATGTCCCGCATGAGTGAGTTCATCGCCTTCAAGGCCGCCATCGAGTTGCTGAGGGAGCGGGAGATGCGCAACATCATCGCCTCTGCCTACCGCAAGAGCAAGGAGCAGGCCGACCTGCCCAAGGAGCAGATGGTGAACTACGTGAAGGACATCTACGCCCCCTTCACCGACGAGGAAATCTCCGCCAAGATGGCCGAGCTCCTCACGCCCAAGGGGACACGCGCCGAGGTGCAGATAGTCTACCAGCCCCTCGAAGGCTTGCACCAGGCTTGTCCCAACCATCCGGGCGACTGGTACTTCAGCGGCGACTATCCCACGCCGGGCGGGGTGAAGATGCTGAACAAGGCGTTCATTGACTACATCGAACAGGTATATCAATTCTGAGGCATTATGAGCAACGAACCCAAGAAGAAATCCACCCTTGCCGAAAAATGGTTTGGCGCGGGCATAGCCCTCGGCGTGATGTTCGGCATCATATTCGACAACATCAGCCTGTGGCTGCCCATTGGCGTGTGCATCGGGCTGGTGGTGCCTGCCTTGAAGAAAAGAATGAATAAGGACAAAAATAGCGAACAAGATAACGGCTAAGTATATGGAAGAAGGACAAGAAGAGAAACCGAAGAAGCGCAGCCTTGCCACTTACGTCTACTTCGGCCTAATGTTTGGCATAGCCATGGGGGCTGCGTGGCACAACATTGGCTTAGGAATGATCCTGGGCGCAGCGGCAGGTTATGCCTACTATCAGTATAAAATGAAATCAGACAAGAAGAACAACAATAACGAACCCGATAAAGAATGAGAAACGTAACCCTTATCCTCGACGACGGCACCCGCTTCCGGGGGCAATCGTTTGGTTATGAGAAGCCCGTGGCGGGCGAGGTGGTCTTCAACACGGCCATGACGGGATACCCCGAAAGCCTGACCGACCCCAGCTATGCCGGGCAGTTGATGACACTGACTTATCCCTTGGTGGGCAACTACGGCGTGCCCCCCTTCACCCGTGGCGCGGACGGAATACCCGACTACATGGAGGGCAGTCACATCTACGCCGAGGCCATCATCGTGAGCGATTACAGCGAGAACTACAGCCATTGGAATGCCGCAGAGAGCCTGGGCGACTGGCTGAAGCGCGAGCAGATTCCGGGCATCACGGGCATCGACACCCGCGCCCTGACCAAGGCGCTCAGGGAGCACGGCGTGATGATGGGACGCATCGTCTTTGATGACGATGCAATTGATAATGGACAATTGACAATTGACAATTACGGAGACATCAACTATGTGGACCGTGTGTCCTGCAAGGAGATTATTGTTTATAACGGCAACGAAAGCCGCAAATTTTCCATCGACACCCCCAAAGAGGAACTTAATTGTCAATTGTCAATTGTCAATTGTCAATTAAAGAAGGTCGTCCTCGTGGATTGCGGCGTGAAAGCCAATATCCTCCGCTGCCTCATCCGCAGAGGCGTGGAAGTCATCCGCGTGCCTTGGGATTACGACTTCAACGGCCTGCAGTTCGACGGCCTCTTCATCTCCAACGGACCCGGCGACCCGGACACGTGCGACGCGGCGGTGCAGAACATCCGCCGTGCGATGGCCAATGAAAAGCTCCCCATCTTCGGCATCTGCATGGGCAACCAGCTCCTCTCCAAGGCCGGTGGCGCGAAGATATACAAGCTGAAGTACGGCCACCGCAGCCACAACCAGCCCGTGCGCCAGGTGGGTACGACCCGCTGCTTCATCACCAGCCAGAACCACGGCTATGCGGTGGACAACAACACACTGGGCACCGACTGGGAACCGCTGTTCGTCAACATGAACGACGGCTCGAACGAGGGAATCCGCCACAAGCGCAATCCCTGGTTCTCCGCCCAGTTCCATCCCGAAGCCTGCAGCGGCCCCACGGACACGGAGTTCCTCTTCGACGAGTTTGTGAAGCTGCTTTGATGTAAAAATATACTACCATTTCCCATAAAAATGCAATCCTTTGATAATCAGTGGGCATGGAAAAGGGTAGGAAAGGCGCCACCTTTGCCAGGGAAAGGCGCCACCTTTGCCAAGGAAAGGTGCCACCTTTGGTAGGCAAAAGTGCCACCTTTGACAGACAGAGGTTAAAGATGTATATATTATTTATTATTACTAGTAAACGACAAACCGATATATGAAACCAACCGATATAAAGAAAGTGCTGCTCCTCGGTTCGGGCGCACTGAAGATAGGCGAGGCGGGCGAGTTCGACTACTCCGGCTCGCAAGCCCTCAAGGCGTTGAAGGAGGAAGGCATCCAGACCGTCCTCATCAACCCCAACATTGCCACCGTACAGACCTCGGAGGGCGTGGCCGACCAAATCTATTTCCTCCCCGTGACGCCTTACTTCGTGGAGAAAGTCATCGCGAAGGAGCGTCCGGACGGCATCATGCTGGCCTTTGGCGGGCAGACGGCGTTGAACTGCGGCGTGGCCCTCTATCAGGCGGGCGTGTTCGAGAAGTACAACGTGCAGGTGCTCGGCACCCCCGTGCAGGCCATCATCGACACCGAAGACCGCGAGCTGTTCGTGGAACGACTGAACGAGATTGACGTGAAGACCATCAAGAGCGAGGCCGTGGAGAACGCCGAAGACGCCCGCCGCGCCGCCCGCCAGTTGGGCTATCCCGTCATTGTCCGCGCCGCCTACGCCCTCGGCGGTTTGGGCAGCGGCTTCTGCGACAACGAGGAGGAACTGAACGTGCTGGTAGAGAAGGCGTTCTCCTTCTCCCCGCAAGTGCTGGTGGAGAAATCCCTGCGCGGCTGGAAGGAAGTGGAATACGAGGTGGTGCGCGACCGCTACGACAACTGCATCACCGTCTGCAACATGGAGAACTTCGACCCCCTGGGCATCCACACGGGCGAATCCATCGTCATCGCGCCGAGCCAGACGCTCTCCAACACCGACTACCACAAGCTGCGCGAGCTGGCCATCCGCATCATCCGTCACATCGGCATCGTGGGCGAGTGCAACGTGCAGTATGCCTACGACCCGCAGTCGGAGGATTACCGCGTCATCGAGGTGAACGCCCGCCTCTCCCGTTCCTCGGCCCTGGCCAGCAAGGCGACGGGCTATCCCCTGGCCTTCGTGGCTGCGAAGTTGGGCTTGGGCTACGGGCTCTTTGAACTGAAGAACAGCGTCACCAAGACCACATCGGCCTTCTTCGAGCCGGCACTGGACTACGTGGTGTGCAAGATACCCCGCTGGGACCTGGGCAAGTTCCACGGCGTGGACAAGGAACTGGGTTCCAGCATGAAGTCCGTAGGCGAGGTGATGGCGATAGGCCGCACCTTCGAGGAAGCCATCCAGAAGGGCCTGCGCATGATTGGGCAGGGTATGCACGGCTTTGTGGAGAACAAGGAACTCCGCATCCCCGACCTCGACAAGGCCCTGCGCGAACCGACGGACAAGCGCATCTTCGTCATTTCCAAGGCGTTCCGCGCCGGCTATACCGTAGACCAGGTGCACGAGCTCACCAAAATAGACCGCTGGTTCCTGGAGAAACTGATGAACATCATGCAGACCTCCAAAGAACTCCACGCCTGGGGGGCCAACCACAAGCAACTGATGGATCTGGATGACACCTTATTATATAGGGCGAAACGGCAGGGCTTCACCGACTTCCAGATAGCCCGCGCCATCGGCATGGAGCAGGACGAGGACATCGAGCAAGCCAGCCTGGAGATACGCCGCCACCGCAAGAGCCGGGGCATCGTGCCCGTGGTGAAGCAGATAGATACCCTTGCCGCCGAATATCCCGCGCAGACCAACTACCTCTACCTGACGTATAGCGGCACGGACAACGACGTGCACTATCTGGGCGACCATAAGAGCATCGTGGTGCTGGGCTCGGGTGCCTACCGCATCGGCTCGTCTGTGGAGTTCGACTGGTGCGGCGTGCAGGCGCTCAACACTATCCGCAAGGAGGGGTATCGCAGCGTGATGATTAACTACAACCCCGAGACCGTCTCCACCGACTACGACATGTGCGACCGCCTCTACATTGACGAGTTGAGCTTGGAGCGTGTGATGGACATCCTCGAGCTGGAGAATCCGCACGGCGTCATCGTCTCCACGGGCGGACAAATCCCCAACAACCTCGCCATGCGTCTCGATGCCCAGCGCGTCCCCATCCTCGGCACCAGTGCCAAGAGCATCGACAATGCCGAGGACCGCGACAAGTTCTCCGCGATGCTCGACCGCATCGGCGTGGACCAACCCGAATGGAGTGCCTTGACTTCGATGGAAGATATCAATGCCTTTGTGGAGAAGGTGGGCTTCCCCGTGCTGGTGCGTCCCAGCTATGTGTTGAGCGGTGCGGCGATGAATGTCTGCTCCAACCAGGAAGAACTGGAGCGTTTCCTCCAGCTCGCGGCCAATGTCAGCCAAAAGCATCCTGTGGTGGTGAGCCAGTTCATCGAGCACGCCAAGGAGGTTGAGATGGATGCCGTGGCCCGCGAGGGAGAAATCATTGCCTACGCCATCTCCGAGCACATCGAGTTTGCCGGCGTGCATTCGGGCGACGCCACTATCCAGTTCCCCCCGCAGAAGCTGTATGTGGAGACCGTGCGCCGCATTAAGCGCATCAGCCGTGAGATAGCCCGCGAGCTGAATATCTCCGGCCCGTTCAACATCCAATTCTTGGCAAGAGATAACGACATCAAGGTCATCGAGTGCAACCTGCGTGCCTCCCGTTCGTTCCCCTTCGTGAGCAAGGTGCTGAAGATTAACCTCATCGAGCTGGCCACCCAGGTGATGTTGGGCATCCCCGTGGAGAAGCCGGACAAGAACCTGTTCGACCTCGACTACGTGGGCATCAAGGCATCGCAGTTCTCCTTCAACCGCTTGCAGAAGGCCGACCCTGTCTTGGGCGTGGATATGGCATCGACGGGCGAGGTAGGTTGCCTGGGCGATGACACCAACTGCGCCATCCTCAAGGCGATGCTCTCCGTGGGCTACCGCATCCCGGAGAAGAGCGTGCTCCTCTCCACCGGCGGCCCCAAACAAAAAGTGGAAATGCTTCAGGCGGCCCGCCAGCTCCAGAAGAAGGGGTATAAGCTCTACGCCACGGGCGGTTCGTCCAAGTTCCTCACGGAGAATGGCGTGGAGAACACCCGCGTCTATTGGCCGAGCGAGGAGGGCCAGCCGCAAGCACTCGACATGTTGCACCGCAAGGAGATAGATATGGTGGTGAACATCCCCAAGAACCTCACGTCGGGCGAGTTGACCAACGGCTATAAGATACGCCGCGCGGCCATCGACCTGAATATCCCGTTGATTACCAACGCACGCTTGGCCAGCGCCTTCATCAATGCTTTCTGTACGATGTCGGTGGACGACCTGCAAATCAAGTCGTGGGCGGAATACAAGTAAATATCTGGTAAGTTGATTTTAGGCGCGGATTACGCGGATTTCACGGATAGATTATCATCGTATATTAATCTGTGGAATCCGCGTAATCCGCGCCTTAATCTAAATTCCAATTTTCATACCTCGCGCCTTGTTTTCCCGCCAACATTTCTTACATTTGCAGGTATAAAACCAATCAGAACAACGCGCATCATGGCCAAACAAGAAATCACCTGCGAGGATATCCTGAAAGAGCTGAAAGCCAAGCACTATGCCCCCATCTACTACCTGATGGGCGAAGAGCCTTATTACATAGACGTCATAGCCGACTACATCGCCGAGCACGTCCTGACCGAGACGGAGAAGGAGTTCAACCAGACCATCGTCTACGGTGCAGATGTGGACATCGCCACCATCATCAATGCCGCCAAACGCTATCCGATGATGTCCGAACACCAGGTAGTTATTGTAAAAGAAGCGCAAGCGCTCCGCGGATTGGAAGAGCTTTCGTACTACCTCCAGAAGCCTCAGCCATCCACTATCCTAGTGTTCTGCCACAAGCACGGCGTGCTGGACAGACGCAAGAAGCTGGCTGCCGAGATAGAGAAGAAAGGCGTCCTCTTTGAGTCCAAGAAGCTGAAGGAAGGCCAACTGCCGGCATTCATAAATGCTTATATGAAGCGCCGGGGATTGGATATGGAGCCCAAGGCCACCGCGATGCTGGCCGACTTCGTAGGTACCGACCTGAGCCGCCTGACCGGAGAGATGGAAAAGCTCATCATCACCCTTCCAAAAAATCAGACACGAATCACTCCCGAACAGATAGAGCGAAACATTGGCATCAGCAAAGATTATAATAACTTCGAGCTCCGCGCCGCATTGGTCGAAAAAGACGTGCTGAAGGCCAATCGCATCGTGAAATATTTTGAAGAAAATCCGAAAACCAATCCCATTCAGATGACTTTATCTTTACTCTTCGGCTTCTTCTCCAATCTGATGCTGGCCTATTATGCACCCGAGAAGTCGGAGCAGGGCATCGCCTCCTTCCTCGGATTGAAGACACCGTGGCAAGCCCGCGAGTATATGAACGCGATGCGGCGGTATAGCGGCGTGAAGACCATGCAGATCATCCACGAAATCCGGCAGGCGGATGCCGCCTCGAAAGGCGTGCGAAATTCCTCGGTGAGCGACGGGGACATCCTGCGCGAGCTGGTCTTCAAAATCCTGCACTGATATTTCACTGAGAACGGAAGTTGATAATAGATAATAGCCTCGGAAATCCTCCGGGGATTTATTTTTGTTATATTTTTGCATTTATAGTTGTATAGTCTTCTGTTTACAACTATACATGTTTAACAAACAATGTGAATAAATACAGATGTAAATCACAGTGCTATTGTCAGAGTATCAATGAGATACAGGTGTAAAAACGGCGTTTTTAACACCTTTCGGATAAAGATTCAAATCCTTATTTTTGAGGTTTATGCCAAGTTTGAATCAAGAGGGGAATGAAACCAATCGGCAAGATTGTCGATACATATGTGAATATGGCGTATGTTATCGTTTTCTTTTATCCATATATGCGCTATTATCAGTATGTTATATAGATTTAATCAAGTAAAATATAAACTTGTTAAGCTGTTATATTTACAGATGTTTATGTATACATGGAAACATTAAATACAAATGTAAACCTTAAAAATTTACAAGTATAATTTGGTTATGTGAATCCCGGATTGTACCTTTGTAATCTCTTAGTAAACCCTATTTCTAAATGTAAAGATGCTCTTATGGATGAGATAAAAGACAGGTTCAAGCTGATTATGGAGCGCGAGAAGCTCACGGCAGGCGCTTTCGCCGAAAGCATAGGTGCCTCGCAAGCCACCATCTCCCACATTTTGAGCGGAAGGAACAAGCCCAGTGTGGAGTTGGTGTTGCGCGTGCATCAGCGGTATGAAGACATCAACCTGGAGTGGCTGCTCACCGGGAAGGGAACAATGAGCAATGCGCCCGATGGCGACGCTGCATCCCCTTCCGACCCCGATGGCGGCTATCCGCTATTCGCCGAGAATGCGATAAATGCGGGCGGGACACCGGACGATGCGGAAAATCGCAAGGAAATGCCATCAGAAAGGGCGCAAAATGCCCCTAAAGAGATTGTGAAACAGGAAATTATCTACAAGGAAAGGCCTCCCAGGCGAATCACCGAAATACGCATTTTTTTCGACGATAACACCTACGAGACCTTCAAACCCGCAAATTGACGGGGGATAACCCCGTGGTTTAGGCAAAAATGGCGTATCTTTGCCCCGAAAACAGATTAATGCGTTAGATATGAAAAAATACATCTTGGACTTGGCCGTGACCGCGAACATCCGCTTGCACGACCACTATGTATTGCTGAAGCTGACTTCGCCGGAGACGCTCCCCGAAATGCGCCCCGGCCAGTTTGCAGAAATCCGCGTGGATGGCTCGCCAACCACCTTCCTGCGCCGCCCCATTTCCATCAATTATGTGGATCGGGCGAAGAACGAAGTCTGGTTCCTCATCCAGCTTGTAGGAGACGGAACGCGCCGCCTGGGCGAAGCCAAAACGGGCGACCTGATCAACGTGGTGCTGCCCTTGGGAAATGGCTTCACAATGCCTCAAAACGCCTCTGACGGCCTCTTGCTCATCGGCGGAGGCGTAGGCACAGCCCCCATGCTTTACCTGGGCGAACAGTTGGCGGAGAACGGCAGCAAACCCATCTTCCTGCTGGGCGCGCGCAGTGCCGCCGATTTGCTCCAACTGGATGACTTCGCCCGCTATGGCGAGGTGTACGTCACCACCGAAGACGGCAGCCAAGGCGAGCGCGGGTACGTCACCCAGCACTCCGTCCTGAGTCGGAAGAACTTCACAAAGATTTACACCTGCGGTCCCAAGCCGATGATGATGGCCGTGGCACGGTATGCCAAAAGCAAAGGCGTGGATTGCGAAGTATCGTTGGAAAACAAGATGGCGTGTGGCGTGGGCGCGTGCCTGTGTTGCGTGGAGAACACCACCGAAGGCCATCTGTGTGTGTGCAAAGAAGGTCCTGTATTCAATATAAACCAATTGTTATGGCAGATTTAAGTGTAAACATAGGCGAATTACAACTGAAAAACCCCGTGATGACCGCATCCGGGACATTTGGATACGGCGAGGAGTTCGCCGATTTCATGGATATCGCGCGAATAGGCGGTATCATTGTAAAGGGAACCACTCTTCACAAGCGTGAAGGCAATCCTTATCCGCGCATGGCGGAAACGCCGTCGGGGATGCTGAACGCTGTGGGACTGCAGAATAAGGGCGTCCACTACTTCGTGGAGCACATCTACCCGCGCATCAAGGACATCGGGACGAACATGATAGTCAACGTGTCCGGCTCTGCCATCGAGGATTATGTGGAGACCGCCGCCATCATCAACGAACTTGTCAACATCCCTGCCATCGAGCTGAATATCTCCTGTCCCAACGTGAAGCAAGGCGGCATGGCCTTTGGCGTCACCGCGCGTGGGGCGGAAGAAGTGGTGAGCGCTGTCCGCAAGGCTTACCGGAAGACGCTCATCGTGAAACTGTCGCCCAACGTGACGGATATCACCGAAATCGCGCGTGCGGCCGAGGCAGGCGGAGCGGACAGCGTCTCGCTGATTAACACGCTGTTAGGCATGGCCATCGACGCCGAGCGCAGGCGTCCGCTGCTCTCCACGGTGACGGGCGGAATGTCCGGCGCGGCGGTGAAGCCCATCGCCCTGCGCATGGTGTGGCAGGTGGCGCGGGCGGTAAAAATCCCCGTCATTGGTCTGGGAGGCATCATGAATGCGCGCGATGCCGTGGAGTTTCTCCTGGCAGGCGCCACGGCCATCCAGATAGGCACTGCCAACTTCATCGACCCGACTGTCACCCTGAAGGTGGCCGAGGGCATCAACGACTACCTGGACAGGCACGGATACCAGTCGGTGCGCCAGATTATCGGTGCGCTCGAGGTGTGACCGCTGACAGAGTGACGCTATTCGCGCCTATCTGGAATAAAAAAGGACATCCCTCACCGGGATGCCCTTTTCTTTTTGTTTACATCGGCGGAATCACTCGCCCAAGAGGTCGGGGCGCAGGCGGCGGGTACGTTCGAGGGATTGCTGCAACTCCCATTCCTTAATCTTCGCCTCATGTCCAGAGAGTAAAATTTCAGGAACCTTCCAACCTTTGTAGTCGGCGGGGCGGGTATAGACGGGCGCGGCCAGCAGATTGTCCTGGAAAGAGTCGGAAAGCGCGGATTGCTCGTCGGAGATGACGCCCGGAATAATCCTTACAACAGCGTCCGCAATGACCGCCGCCGCCAGTTCGCCTCCGGTCAGGACATAATCGCCGATGCTGATTTCCTTCGTGATGAAATGCTCGCGGATGCGGTAGTCGATGCCCTTGAAGTGGCCGCAGAGGATGATGAGGTTCCGCGCCAGGGATAATGTATTGGCCATGGGTTGCGAGAACTGCTCGCCGTCGGGCGTGGTGAAGATGACCTCGTCGTATTCGCGCTCCGCCTTCAGGGCGTTGATGCAATTCTCTATCGGCTCAATCTTCATGACCATGCCCGCGAAGCCGCCGAAGGGATAGTCGTCCACGCGCCGGTGCTTGTCGTGGGTATAGTCACGCAGGTTGTGGAGGTGTATCTCGGCCAGGCCTTTCGTCTGGGCGCGCTGCATGATGGAGCAGTTGAAGAAGCCTTCCAGCATTTCGGGAAGGACGGTGATGATGTCGATGCGCATACAATTAACTCTAATTTTGGGCGCAAAAATACGAATATTCGGGGAGAAACACGTACTTTTGCCTCGTAAATGGAAATTTAGATTTAGGCGCGGATTACGCGGATTTCACGGATTTATTCTTTGTACAATCAATGAAATCCTGTGTTTATAATAAAATTTATCCGTGAAATCCGCGTAATCCGCGCCTAAAATCCACCGATAAATTATTGTTTCTATGGACGCAAAACAACGAATCGACCAGTTGCGGGCAGAACTGCACCGCCACAACTATAACTACTATGTGCTGAACGCGCCGGAAATCCCGGACAAGGCGTTCGACGACCTGATGCGCGAACTGCAAGACCTGGAGGCGGCGCACCCCGAATACATGGACCCGAACTCGCCCACCCAGCGCGTGGGCAGCGACCTGAGCAAGAACTTCACTCAGGTGGCGCACAAGTACCCGATGCTCTCCCTGGGCAACACCTACTCCGAGAGCGAGGTGGCCGACTTCTACGAGCGCGTGCGCCGCGGGCTGGAAGGCGAAGACTTCGAAATCTGCTGCGAGCTGAAGTACGACGGCACCTCCATCTCCCTGACCTACGAGGACGGGAGGCTGGTGCAGGCCGTGACCCGCGGCGACGGCGTGCAGGGCGACGTGGTGACGGACAACGTGAAGACCATCCGCACCATCCCCCTGGTGTTGCACGGCGATTATCCTCCCTCGTTCGAGATCCGGGGCGAGATACTGATGCCTTGGGAGTCCTTCGAAGCCCTGAACCGCGAACGCGAGGCGCGCGAGGAACCCCTCTTCGCCAATCCGCGCAATGCCGCCTCGGGCACGCTGAAGTCGCAGAACTCGGCCGTGGTGGCCGCGCGCAAGCTGGATGCCTACCTGTACTACCTGCTGGGCGAGGACCTGCCCGGCGACGGTCACTACGAGAACCTGCAGGCGGCACGCGCATGGGGCTTCAAAATCTCGGAGCACATGCGGAAAGCCCGCACCTTGCAGGACATCTACGACTACATCCACTATTGGGACACCGAGCGCAAGAACCTGCCCGTGGCCACGGACGGCATCGTGCTGAAGGTGAACAGCCTCCGCCAGCAGCGCAGCCTGGGCTACACGGCCAAGTCGCCCCGCTGGGCCATCGCCTACAAATTCCAGGCGGAGCGGGCAAGGACGCGGCTGAATGAAGTGACCTACCAGGTGGGGCGCACGGGAGCCGTCACCCCCGTGGCCAACCTGGACCCCGTGCAACTCTCGGGCACCGTCGTGCGCCGCGCCTCGCTGCACAACGCCGACATCATCGAGGGGCTGGACCTGCACCTGGGCGACATGGTCTATGTGGAGAAGGGCGGGGAAATCATCCCCAAGATAACGGGCGTGGACACGGAGGCGCGGGACGGGTCGCTGGGCGAGAAGGTGCGTTTCATCAGCCGCTGCCCCGAGTGCGGAACGCCCCTGGTGCGCTACGAAGGCGAGGCCGCCCACTACTGCCCCAACGACACGGCCTGCCCGCCCCAACTGAAAGGCAAGATAGAGCACTTCATCAGCCGCCGCGCCATGGACATCGACGGGCTGGGACCGGAGACCGTGGATTTGCTCTATCAGAAAGGCCTCATACGCGACGTTTCCGACCTTTACAAGCTTCGGGTGGAAGACCTCAAGGGACGCGAGCGAATGGGGCTGAAAACGGCTGAAAACATCATCAGCGGCATTGCTGCGAGCCGGGCGGTCCCCTTCGAGCGCGTCCTCTTCGCCTTGGGCATCCGCTTCGTGGGCGAGACGGTGGCCAAGAAGCTGGCGCGCGCCTTCGGCAGCATCGACGCCCTGCGCCGCGCGGACATGCAGGCGCTGACGGACGTGGACGAGATTGGCGATAGAATCGCGCAGAGCATCACCGCCTACTTTGCCAACCCCCTGAACCGCGCCCTGGTGGAGCGGCTGGAGCAGGCCGGCTTGCAGTTCAGCCGCACGGAGGAAGACATGGCCGGGCAGACAGACCGCCTAGCCGGGCAGACGGTCGTCATCAGCGGTGTCTTTGCCCGCCACTCGCGCGACGAATACAAGGCCCTCATCGAGAAGCACGGCGGCAAGAATACCGGCAGCATTTCCGCCAAGACCAGCTTCATCCTGGCGGGCGACAACATGGGCCCGGCCAAGCTGGAGAAGGCGCGGAAACTGGGCGTCCGCATTGTCGGCGAGGACGATTTCCTGCAAATGATTGACGAATCGTAAGCGGATTTAGTTTTTTTCTGACAGAAAAAGACGGGGAAAACAAAAAATGTAGTACTTTTGCGAGGATTTTACCATGTAAATGGGAATTTAACGAACCCGTTGAAGCGGTGGTAACTTATTTCTCCTCCTCCGGGGAGGAGGAGTACCCGAAGGGGGAGGTGGTAGCGAAACTGATTGTTATACAATTATTTGCAGAACTTATTAGCCGCTACCACCCCGGCCGTTGGCCACCCCTCCTCCCCGGAGGAGGGGAAATTAAGTTACCGCAGACGTTTCATCTAAATTATCATTCAACCAACTATGATACGAACCCGATTGAAAGGCATGGGAGTGGCCTTGATCACCCCCTTCAAGGAAGACGAAAGCGTGGATTATGACGCGCTGATGCGTATGGTGGATTACCTGGTGCAGAACAACACGGATTTCCTGTGCGTGTTGGGAACCACCGCCGAGACGCCCACGCTGACCGAAGACGAGAAACAACAGATCAAGCGCCGCGTCATCGAGCGCGTGGCCGGGCGCATACCCATCCTGCTGGGCGTGGGAGGCAACAATACCCGCGCCGTGGTGGACGCGCTCAGGAACGACGACCTGACCGGCGTGGACGCCGTCCTCTCCGTCGTGCCCTACTACAACAAGCCCTCGCAGGAAGGCATCTACCAGCACTACCGCGCCATCGCCGAGGCACGGCCGGACATGCCCATCGTGCTCTACAACGTCCCCGGGCGCACTGGCGTCAACATGACTGCCGAAACCACCCTGCGCATCGCCCGCGACTTCCCCAACGTCATTGCCGTCAAGGAAGCCTCAGGCAACATCACCCAGATGGACGACATCATCAAGAACAAGCCCGCCTCGTTCGACGTCATCTCCGGCGACGATGGCATCACCTTCCCCCTCATCACCCTCGGGGCCGTGGGAGTGATTTCGGTCATCGGAAACGCCTTCCCGCGCGAGTTCAGCCGCATGGTGCGCCTCGCCCTCCAGGGCGACTACGCCAACGCGCTGACCATCCACCACAAGTTTGCCGAGCTGTTCAAGCTGCTCTTCGTAGACGGCAACCCTGCGGGCGTCAAGGCCATGCTCAACGCCATGGGCATGGTGGAGAACAAGCTGCGCCTGCCCCTCGTGCCCACGCGCATCACCACCTTCGAGGCCATGCGCCGCATACTCAGCGAGCTGAACATCAGGTGCTGATTTTTTATTGTCGTTTGTCGGCAGAATGGGGCGTTTTCCGACAAACGACAAACGACAATTAATTTTTCCGACCCCCCAATGCCCGAATTTTTTCCCGAAAAAAGTTATAATATATAATATATATAATATAT
>CASEYC010000002.1 GCA_949292025.1 uncultured Bacteroides sp.
AGCACCTGGTTCACGTTGCCCGATATCAGGCGGTTGTAGTAGCCTTTCTCGGCAAAGTCCGTATAGTACCGGTAGGCGCTCCGGTCGGCGAGCTGCAGGGCACGGTTGATGTTGTGCTCGATGGCGTCCTTCTGCGGCGAGAGGCCGAAGAAAAGCTCGTGGAAACGCCGTACATGCTCCCGGGCTTCTGCGGGGCGGTTCTGGGAGAGGTCCTGCGAGAGGGCGAGCATCAGCGACTTCCCGCCGTCCAGCACGTAGATTTTTCCCGCTGCTTCTCGGCGAAGCGGAACGAGCTCCACAGGGCATAGCCGGTGACGAGCGTGCAGCAGCCGGTGAACACGGCCAGCATCAGGCGGATGCGGCGGAAGCTCGTTTCGATGTTGGTCAATGACTTGAATTCCATAATCTGTTTTTTTCTTGGGTTATTTTCCCCGCAGCCTGCCTCCGACGTTGCCGAGCGCGGAACCTGCGGCTCCTGCGGCCAGCCCGCCGCCTTTCACGGCGCTGCGGTTGATGTTGCGGTTGTAGTTCCCTCCTCCGCCTGCCTGCACGATCCATCCCGCCACGGTCGGCACGGTAAAGTAGCCGATGATGCCTATCAGCATGAAGATGATGTACACGGCATTGGAGTTGTCCACCGAGTAGTCGGGGTTACTTTGCAGCTCCAGGATGTCATTCTGGAGCATCAGCACCTGTATCTTGGCGAGCATGCAGCTGAACAGGTCGCTCACGGGCAGCCAGAGGTAGACGGATATGTACCGGGTGAACCATTGGGCGAGCGTGGACTGGAACCCGTCCCACACGGAGAAGGCGAAGGCCACGGGGCCGAGGATGGAGAGCACCACGAGGAAGAACGTCCTCACCGTGTCTATCAGCAGCGAGGCGGCGGCGAACAGCAGTTCCAGCAGGCTGCGGAATGCGTCCCGGATGTTCTTTTCGAGGTTGTACATCCCCACTTCCATGTACATGCCCATCCGTGTGGCGGCGTCCCCGACGGACCATCCCAGCTCGTCCAGCTGCCGGTCAAATTCCTCGTCGCTGACCAGGTAGGCGGTTTCGGGGTTGCGCAGCATGGCTTCCCGCTCCAGCTTGTCCTTTTGTTCCCGGTATTTCTCCATGTCCATCGTCTGTGTCTCCAGCATGGAGTGCGTCCCCTGCACGATGAGCCCCAGCGTGTTGTTCAGCGTGCCCAGCACCAGCGTCGGGAACAGCAGGATGCAGATGCCGACGGCGAAGGGGCGCAGCAGCGGGTACACGTCTATCGGTTCGGCCCGCGCCAGCGACTGCCATACACGGACGGCCACATAGAACAGGGCGCCCAGCCCGGCAAGCCCTTTCGACACGGCGAGCATGTCGCCGCACAGGGGCATCATCTCCTCATAGAGGCTTTCCAGCACGGTGTGCAGGTTGGTGAAGTCGATTGAAAGCAACGTCATGGGCTACCAGTATTTGGCGTCAGCTTTCCCGTAAAGCCGCATCACGCGGTCCAGGTCGTTCTTCTTCCGGGCACGCAGGAAGCTGACGGCGATGTTGCGGTTCGTGTAATAACTCACCAGGTTCCGGTAGCGCCGCATGCTGCGGTAGCATCCGTCCACCACGTCCATGCGGTCCTTGTCCGTCATGGAAAGCGTGCTCACGTTGATCACCTGTTTCAGGTCCTGCAGCACGCCGTTGCTCTCTTCCAGCAGCTTCGTGTAGCCGAAGGCGATGGCGTCCAGCTCCTCCGGGGAGAAGTTCTCATCGTCCATCATCTTCCCGAAGTTCGTCACGTAGATGTCCGACACCTCACCGGTCATCAGGATGATTTCCTGTACCTTGCGGGCGTCACGCACCAGGTTGTTCACGCTTTTCAGCGCATCGTAGTAGCGTTTGGCCTGTTCGTAGATCTTCACGGTTTCAGCAAAGCTCTCCGCCGTGTTCACGGCCGTCTTCGAGGTGTGGGCGATGTTGTCCGACATGTTGATGATGCTTTGCGCGAGATTCCCGGGGTCGCTCACCACCCATTGCGCCTGTGCGGCGGACGTGCCGAGCGCTGCCGCCAGGCCGAATGCCAGGATTTTTCCCGCTCTCATGGCTGTACCTCCTTCCGTACATAGTCGCCTCCTGGAGAGAAGGTCAGCACGTCGGCAGCCTCGTTGTAGGCCACGTCAATGCGGTATCCGGTATTGATAAAGAGGTTCCCGTCCTCTTCCACCAGCAGGTAGGTCTGCGGCCTCAGGCGGCGTGTCTTCCCGCTGCGGGTGAACACCGTCACCTTGTAGGAATCCCCTTCCCGGTAAACCAGCACGTCGGGTTTCCCCTCCACGCTTGTCCACGGCCCGCACAGCTTTTCCGTTTTCGGCCCCTTGATGTCCGCACATCCTTGCAGCATCAGGGCTGCCGCCCCCATGAGGCAGGCGGCCAGCTTCGGCAGTTGTCTGTTCTTTTTCATGATTGTCTCTGTTTTTAGGGTTGTTTCTTTTCGTCGCGTCTTTTTCCGGCAAGGCGGCGCACGGCAAGTTTCAGGTCGCCGTCCAGCCCGTCCGCCAGCCGTTGCAGTTCCAGTTTCTCGGATTCCTCCGTCGTGTACACCAGGTACTCTTCTTCGCTCACCTCCGTGGCGTACACGGCAGAACGGGTGCCTCCCAGCCCGATCCATACCTCGCGGTAGGTGTTCCCCGGGCGGTTCGCCTGGTTGATGGAGAGGATCTGCCCCTTTTCCTTGTCCGTCAGCCCGAGCAGTTTCTGTATCTGGTCGAACTTGTTCATGTATTTCCGCTGGTCAAGCAGAATCTTGCAGTCGCTGTTGTTGATGATGGCTTCTTTCACAATTGGCGAGCTGATGATGTCATCCACTTCCTGGGTGACCACCACCGCTTCCCCAAAGTATTTCCGGACGGTCTTGAACAGATATTTTACATATTCACTCATGTTCGCCGACATCAGAGCCTTCCAGCATTCCTCGATCAGTATCATTTTCCGGACGCCTTTCAGCTTGCGCATCTTGCCGATGAAGGTTTCCATGATGATCAGCGTCACCACCGGCAGCAGCACCTTGTTCGAGGAGATGTTGTCCAGCTCGAAGACGATGAACCGCTTGTTCGTAAGGTCCAGCTTCTGGCCGGAGTTCAGCAGGAAGTCATAGTCGCCTCCCCGGTAGAAGGGTTCCAGCACGTTCAGGAAACCGTCGATGTCGAAGTCCTTTTCACGTACCTTCTTCTCTTCCATCATCCGGCGGTAATCGTCACGTACGAACTCGTAGAAACCGTTGAAGTCCGGTCTCAGGCTCCGGTCCTGCGTGATTTTCCGGATATAGGCGTTCACCGCGCCGGACAGGGCGACTTCCTCCGAACGGCTCGGCGCCTCGTCCTCCCGTTTCCAGAGGGTCAGAATCAGCGTTTTGATGCTTTCGCGCTTCTCCACGTCAAACTCCCCGGAATCGGTATAGAAGGGGTTGAAGGCAATCGGATCGTCTTCCTCATAGGTCAGGTAGATGCCGTCCTCGCCCTTCGTGCGGCGGTTGATCAGCCTGCACAGCCCCTGGTAGCTGTTCCCGATGTCCACCAGCAGGATATGGGTGTTCTGCTCATAATACTGCCGTACCAGGTGGTTGGTGAAGAACGATTTCCCGCTTCCG
>CASEYC010000003.1 GCA_949292025.1 uncultured Bacteroides sp.
AAACCAAGAACGAATGCTCAATAACAAATAAATATAGGAGATAGCATTATGATGGAATTTGAAATTGATTCAAGAGTGCAGCCTATTGGCAAGCGTGAAGGGCAAACCGTATATTTTGCCAAGTTGAAAACCCAGCAGAAGTTGACCAACGAAATGGTCATCGAACGCATCGTGCGCGAAACCTCCCTTTCGGAAGGCGACGTGAAAAACGCCCTTGTCAGCCTAAGCAACATCGTGTGCGATGCTCTCAAATTGGGCATGAGCGTGGATCTTGCCGAACTCGGCTCGTTCCGCCTCACCGTCCCCTCCAAGATGATGGATTCTCCCGAAGAAGTCACCGTGGCAGACGCCCTCAAGACCCCGAAAATCACCTTCACGCCCAAGCAGAAGATGCGCGATGCCGCCAATGCGGTGGAACTGGCCATTGACCGCCCCAAGAAGGAGGCGACCACCGAGCCGGGCACGGGCGGCAGCAGCGAGCCGGGCAGCGGCGAGGACGGCTCGTTCGGATAAGGCGAAGCGCAGGGGAAGTATTTGGAAGTAGTCCCATTTGTTTCGTCCCGCCCCTCTCCCCATCGTGGAGAAGGGCGGGACGCTTGTTTCCAGAGGATTTACCAATGCCGCTCGGGATAGAGGTCGTTCCACCACTCGGGGCTGTCCTGCAACCAGCGGGCAAACCAGGCCATGATGGAGTTGTGCCAGAGGACGCGCTTCTCGTAGTTGCTGATGAAGTGGTTCTCGCCGTCCACGGTGATGAACTCCACGGGCTTGCCCAGAATCTTCAGGGCGTTGTAGAGCTGGATGCTCTCTCCGATGGGGACGTTGGTGTCCACCGTGCCGTGCAACAGGAGGAGGGGCGTCTTGATTTTGTCCGCGTTGAACAGGGCGCCGTGCTTGGTGAAGAGTTCGGGCTTGCTCCACGGATAGCTTTCGGCAGCGGCCACGGCGTTGTAGGAATAGCCCCAATAGCCTTCGCCCCAATAGCTGGTCACGTTGCTGATGCCGGCGTGCGAGGCGGCTGCGGCAAAGAGGTCGGTCTTGGTCTGGAGATACATCGTCATGAAGCCGCCGTAGGAGGCGCCCAGGCAACCGATGCGCTTGGCATCCACAAACGGATGGGCCTCGCAGAACTTCTTCGTGCCCTCGATGATTTCGTCGGCCGTCCAGTCGCCCCAGGCATTGACGTGGCGGGCGGAGAACTCCTGCCCGTAACCGATGGCGCCGCTGGGGTTGACGACATAGACCACATAGTCGCGCGAGGCAAACAACTGAGGACTATAAGGAGAAGTCATGCCGCGCGTGGTGGGCGTGGTGCCGCCGTAGTAGTAGACAATCAGCGGATACTTCTTCTGCGGGTCGAACGAGGGAGGCAGGCACATCATGCCCTCGATGACGGTGCCATCCGCCGCGGTGAAATTCCAAGGCTGCATCTCGCCCAACTCAATCTCGTCCAGCCGCTCCTGCATGGGGTTGGCCAGCAGGGTGGACTTGCCTTTCTTGCGGTCGTACAGATAGGCCACACCGGCACTGGTGTTGCCACCGCCCACGTAGGCCATCAGCGTGGCATTGTCATCGGGCACGGAGAAGTTGTTGATGACATCCTGCTCCAAATCCAACATCACGAACGTGGCCTTCTTGGGGTCGTAGCGGTAGATGTGCTGACAGTCCTTGTCGGTGGTATTGAAGTAGATGCAGCCATCGGCACGGTTCCAGGTGCCATTGATGATGGTGGGATTGAAGTCGCGGGTGATGGGTGTCACCTCACGTGTGGACAAGTCCATCAGGAAGGCCTGCACGTCGAAGTCGTTGGCAATGGGCTGGTCGCCGCAATTCTTGCCGATGCCGCCGAAGGCCGATGGACTGCCCGTCAGGAGCAGTTGCGTGCCGTCGGGCGAATAGGAGGCGCCATTGACGTAAGCGTCCCACTGCACCAGCGTGTCGGCCTGCAACGTGGCCAGGTCGAGCTGGAAGACGGAGGTCAGGGAGAAGGGGCACTTCGTGATGTTGGGCTTGTGGGCCGTGCAGAGCAATTTGGTGCCATCGGGCGAAATGTCGTTCAGATACACGCTGTTGCTGCCGTAGTTCAGACGCTCGGACAAGCCCGTAGCCAAGTCATATTTCACCAAATAATAGCGGTTGCGCGAACCGGGGATGCGGTCGTCGGGATGCAACAGGCGTTTCAAGGGGCCGTTGACCTTCTCCCCTTCGGCGGTTTCCGTGTAAATCAGGTAGTCCTCGTTGGGCGACCACGTGAAATAGCCTTGGGGAATGTCGCGGCGCACCACGGTCTCCTGCCCCGTGGCGGGGTCGTAGATGAGGAGGTCGTTGCCCTCGCGTCCGGTCACGGTGTAATAGAGGCGGCTGCCTTTGGCCATCCAGCGCATACCCTCGTTGACATTGGGCAGGAGGACGCGGCCGGTCTTCACCTCCGTCAGTTCGGTGTGGGCGCGCGAACGCTTCAGGTCGTAATTGTCACTGTAGCGGGTCAGGAGGTACTTCCCGTCCGGCGAGAGGGAGACGGAAGCCACACGGCTGCCGAAGTTCGTGTCGAACAAGGAAAGGCGGCGCTTCAAGTCGGGAGCGATACGGCAATCCACTTCGGCGAACGCCTTGTTCTTCTCCCATTCGCACTTCAAGACGGGCTGTGCCTTGTCCTCGGAAGTGGAGAGCAGCTTGATGGCCACTTCGTAATCGGCCTCCGGCTCCATGCGGAGGTCAATCACCACGGGCTGCACCTGCGAGAGGCTGTCCTCGGCCGTGGTCTTGGCCCGCTTGGACTCTCCGTTGACAAAGACCTCGAAGCGGGCGGGGGACGTCACTTTCAGCTTGCCTTTCATAAAACGCTCGGCCCGCATACGGGTGGAGAACACATAGAGCCGGTTGTCGGCCTCGGGCTTGTCCACCGTGACGTATCCGGCGGTATCCGCAGAGATGCGAACGGCTCCCTCCAAATCCAGGGGGATGTTGGTCTTCAACAATTCGGCGACACCAAACTTCTCACCTTTCTGATTGATGCTGTCGCCTTGCAGAGGCATCCGCACCGTGAAGGCGGGAGCCACTTCAAATTCCGTCACTTTCTCCTGTGAACGGGCGCTCAGCCCCAGCAACAGCAGGGCCGACGCAAAGATTATCTTTTTCATTGGGGTAAATCGGTTGTTAAAAATTCAAAGCCATTCCACAAATTGCCGGGTGGCAGAGGAGCTTCCACATCTATCAACTGCTTGGAAACAGGATGAATGAACCGGATGCGGCGGGCGTGCAGGCTGATGCTCCCGTCCGGATTGGAGCGGGGGAAACCATACTTCAAATCCCCCTTGATGGGGCACCCCATCTTGGCCAACTGGCAACGTATCTGGTGGTGGCGGCCCGTCTTCAGGTCCACTTCCAAGAGGTAGTAGTACTGCGAGCGGCCAATGAGGCGGTAGTGCAGGACAGCCTTCTTGCTGCCGGGACGCTCCGTGTCGTAGGCATAGCTTTTGTTCTGCTTCTCGTTGCGCACCAGGTAATGCACCAGCTCGTCCTCATCCTTGGGGGGACGCTCCTTCACCACGGCCCAGTAGGTCTTCTTCACCTCGCTGCCCTTGAACATTTCGTTCAGGCGGGACAGGGCCTTGCTGGTCTTGGCAAACACAACAAGACCGCTGACGGGGCGGTCCAGCCGGTGGGTGACACCGATGAAGACATTGCCGGGCTTGGCATACTTCTCCTTCAGGTATTGCTTCACAATCTCCGAAAGAGGCGTGTCGCCCGTCTTGTCTCCCTGGACAATCTCGGAAGCGGTCTTGTTGACGATAATAATGTGATTGTCTTCGTAAAGAACAGTCATAGGGATGAAGTTACATATTCATGCCGCCGTCCACTTGGATGACCTGTCCGGAAACATAGGAAGACATGTCCGATGCGAGGAAGGTGGCGATGTTGGCCACGTCTTCGGGCGTGCCGCCACGACGCAGGGGGATGCGTTTGGCCCACTCGGCCTTCACCTCGTCGGAGAGGGCGTCGGTCATGGCCGTGATGATGAAGCCCGGAGCGATGGCGTTGGCACGGATGCCGCGCGAACCCAGTTCCTGGGCGATGGACTTGGCCAAAGCAATCAGGCCGGCCTTGGAGGCTGCGTAGTTGGACTGTCCGGCATTGCCGTGCACGCCTACCACGGAAGCCATGTTGATGATGCTGCCGCTGCGCTGGCGCATCATGATGGGCGTGCAGGCATGGATGAAGTTGAAAGCGGACTTCAAGTTCACGTTCAACACCATGTCCCATTGCTGTTCGCTCATGCGCATCATCAGGCCGTCGCGCGTGATGCCGGCGTTGTTCACCAAGATGTCAATGCGGCCGAAGTCGGCGTGAATCTGCTCCACCACCTTGGCCGTGTCCTCGAAGTTGGCGGCGTTCGACGCATAGCCTTTGGCCTTGACACCGAGGGCGGCGATTTCTTTCTCCGTCTGCTGGGCATTCTCGTCAATCACCAAGTCCGTGAATGCCACGTTAGCTCCTTCCGAAGCAAATTTCAACGCGATAGCCTTGCCGATGCCGCGGGCTGCGCCCGTCACGATGGCAACTTTTCCGTCTAATAATCCCATAGTTTTCTTTTATTAATTGGTTAATCATAAATTCATTCCTAACGCCCGGAGCACCAAGCGGCGCACATAGACATCCAAGGTGCCGTCGTCCAGATCCGAACCGACATGGCCGCGGATGTAGGGTGCCTCGATGCCCTTGATGCAATAGTAGAGCAATTCGCCCGTCATGTCCACATCGTCGATGCGGAAAAGCCCCGTCCCCATGCCTTCGCGCAACACGCTCTTGAACAGCTGCACCTGGTTGGCGTCGAAGCGCTTGCGCACGGCCTCCACCCGCCACGTGTCGCGGAAGAAGTCGGCGCGGAGCGTGCCGTTGCGGTAGACCACCTCTTTCACCGTGTCTAAGTGGGTGTAAATCATCTCCATCAGCTTCTCGTCGGCGGAAATGGCTTTCTCGGACACGCGCTTCATCGTTTCGGACAAGATGTCCAACTCCGACTCCACCACGGCAAGGTAGATGTCCTCCTTGCTCTTGAAGTAGGTGTAGAGCGTCCTGCGACCTTTCTGGGAAGCCACGGCGATGTCATTCATCGTGGTATTCTCCACCCCCATCTTGGCAAACAACTGGCGGGCGACATCCACTAATTTGGCTCTTGTCTTGGAAACGGTCATAATTCTTCGGGCTTACACTCTGCTATTAACTTCGAGCAAAAGTACGGCTTTTCAACGAAACGAGCAAATAGTGGGGCAATCTTTGCGGACGTTTGAGGAAAATTTGGAGAAAACGCGGGTTTTGCTTAACTTTGACGCTTGAAACTCCAAACAAAGTCCCCATGACCCAAACAAAGACAAACCTGCTGCTGATTTTTGCATGCATCCTGATGCTTTCCGCCTGCCACACAACGGCTTCACGGCCTCCTGCCATCCTCGTGCCCCATCCCCTTTCGAGTGAAGCGGGCAACGGCGCATTCCGATTCACCGAAAACACGGTATTGGCTGTCCCCGGCGACCAAGAACGGATGATAGCCGAGAACTTCGCCGCCCTTTTCGCCCGCAGTGCCGGCTTCACTCCTTCGGTAAAGACTGGACAAGAAGGCGACATCGTTTTCACCCCGGACACTACCCTGAAAGCCGAAGCCTACACCCTATGCGTCACCCCGAAACGCATTGACATCACCGCCGCCGACGCCCGTGGCTACTTCTATGCCCTGCAAAGCCTGCGCCAGATGCTCCCCCCGGCCATTGAGGGAAACACGCAAAAGGAAGAAGATTGGAGCATACCGGCTGTTACCATCAAGGACGAACCCCGCTTCGGCTACCGGGGCTATATGCTGGACGTGGCCCGCTATTTCCTGCCCAAGGAAGACGTGCTTCGCCTGATAGACTGCATCGCCTTGTTGAAAATCAACCGCCTGCACCTGCATCTGACCGACGACAACGGCTGGCGCCTGGAAATCAAGAAATATCCCTGCCTGACCGAAGTGGGTGCGTGGCGCGTGGATCGCGGTGACCTTACTTTCCCCGAACGGCGCAATCCAAAGTCTGGCGAACCTACCCCCATCGGCGGATTTTACACGCAGGAAGACATGAAGGAAATCATCCGCCATGCCGCCGAACGTCAGATTGAGGTCATCCCCGAGATTGACATACCTGCCCACTCCAACGCCGCGCTGGCCTCTTATCCGGAGTATGCCTGCCCCACGGTGAAGGACTTCATCGGGGTATTGCCCGGTTTGGGAGGATACAATTCCGAAATCATCTTCTGCGCCGGCAATGATAAGACGTATGCCTTCCTGCAAGACATATTGGATGAAGTGATGGCGCTCTTCCCTTCCCGCTATGTCCATCTGGGAGGTGACGAGGCACGCAAGACCCATTGGGAAAAATGCCCCTTGTGCCAGGCACGCATCCGCCGCGAACACTTGGCAAACACAGAAGCCCTGCAAGGCTACTTTATGGGTCGCATGTCCGACTACGTGCGCAGCAAAGGAAAGGAAGTGATAGGCTGGGATGAGCTGACCAACAGCAAACTGCCCGATGAATCCATCATCCTGGGCTGGCAAGGATTCGGCAATGCAGCCTTGAAAGCCGCCGCACAAGGGCATCGGTTCATCATGGGGCCGGCCCGCATACTCTACCTCATCCGCTACCAAGGCCCGCAATGGTTCGAGCCGGTGACTTACTTCGGCAACAACACGCTGAAGGGCGTCTACGACTATGAGCCGGTGCAACCCGACTGGAAACCCGAATACGAACCGCTGCTGATGGGCGTGCAAGCCAGCCTATGGACGGAATTCTGCAACAAGCCCGAAGACGTGTTCTACCTCACCTTCCCCCGCCTGGCCGCATTGGCCGAAACGGCGTGGTCGCCCAAAGGACAGAAGGATTGGCCAGGCTTCCTGAAAGGATTGGACAACTACTTGGCACACTTGTCGCAAATGGGTATCGTGACCGCCCGCTCGATGTTCAACATCCAGCACACGGTTTCGCCCACCCCGGACGGCAAGCTGGAAGTGACCTTGGAATGCGAACGGCCTGACGTGGAAATCCGTTACACCACGGACGGCAGCCAACCCTCCGCTTCTTCCACTCCATACGAAGGAAAACTGTCGGTCGACAAGGACATGACCATCAAGGCCGCCACCTTCTCCAACGGACAACAGATGGGCGAAATCCTGACCCTCCCCTTGAACTGGAACCTGGCCACGGCCAAACCTTTGGTAGCGAGTCCGAAAGCAGCCTCCATCGTGGTGAACGGTTTGCGGGGCAGCCTGAAGCAGACCGACTTTGAATGGTACACGGGCGATTTGGGCAAAGACTTCTCCCTCACAATAGACCTCCAACAGGCTACAGACATCAGCCGGTGCACCGTGGGCTGCGTCACCAACTATGGCATGGCCGTGCACAAGCCGAAACGGGTGAAGGTGGAAGTTTCCGAAGACAACCAAACCTTCACGGAAGCCGGCCAGCTGACCTACACGGATACGGACATTTTCAAAGAAGGCAATTTCATAGAAGACCTGTCATTGGACACCTCCGGCGCAAAAGGCCGTTACGTGCGGTTCACTTTTGAAACACCGGGCAATTGCCCCACCGACCATGTACGTCCGGGGCAACCCTCCAGAGTCTACATTGACGAAATCATCATCCGATAAACAAGCAGGCACAAAAACAGGCGCGAATCACGGGAAACTTCCCGGATCCGCGCCTGTCACATAAAATCCAGCTGCTCCTTAGTACTTAAAATCTCCTTACTTCTTGTAATTATAAACCTTCAAGTTCGTGAGACTTCCCTTGAAGTCACCTGCCTTTTCCAACGGGAATACTAAAGTGGGTACCACGCGGATGTCCCCCTTGTGCTCCTTGTTATGATAGATGGTGCGGGTATTCAACTGGCCTTCCACCTTGCCGTTCACCTTCAATGTCGTTGAGGTGCTGTCACCCACGATGGCCACATGAACCTTCTCGCCGGGGAAGAACTGGTAATCGAAGGTGTAGAGGTAGCCATCGCGTGCAAAGCCCAGCTTTTGGCTGATGGGATCGGAAAGGTAGAATACGGCATTTTCCGAGCGGAACAGTTCCGTACCCGGCTTCTCGTCGGCAGCCACAAGGTCAAACTCCACGGTATAATCATAACCCACTTCAGGATAAGCCAATTCGTCGCCGGGCTTCACAGCGGCTTGCTCCAAGATGAGCGAATTAGGTTCACCCCACTTGGCCATCTGGTTCACGCCCGGAGCCTCGCTCAACAACTGGCTCTTTTGGATGAATTCCTCGTAAGGCACCGTCACGTTGACGCCATCCCACATCTTTGCGGCCAGCGTCTGCAAGGCGGGGAAAGAACGGTGATGGATGTCTTTCACCGAAATGCCGTTGCCCACATGGTCATTCCACACGGCATACATACCGCCCAAGATGGCCGGGTCTTTCTCCTCGAACACTACATTGGCCACGTGTGCGGGCGTCCATTTCTCATACAGATGCTTCGTGTTCAGGTAGTCATAGTAATAGCCTGCGGCGGGGACGATGTACAGCAATCCGTCCGGCATACTAATAAGTTTGTAGCCCAACTTTACCATCTCCTTCGGATCGGCATAGCCGTTGTACCAGGCGTTCATGATGACATTCTCGGACTTCACAGGAGTCTCGCCTTTGGCATGCGTCAGGGCACCCCACATGCACACCTGCTTGCCGAAGCTTTCCACATATTTAATATAATGGTCCGTAAAGGCGCGGAATTGCTCCACCACTTCCTGATCCTTGTTGGAATATTCGTCCGTGCCGATATTGACACGCGGCCCTACAAACACGGGATTCTCCCCTTCAAGATATTCCTTGAACAGTCCGTCCATAAACGTATAGACTTCCGGATTGGACAGGTCGAAATGATCCATACCGTATTCCTTGCTTCCCAACTCGGGCTTGTAGTGGCTGAAAGCCAGGACGTGCGCGGGCGCGTCAATCTCCGGGATGACTTCCACGAAATCCTCGGCAGCCTCCAACTGGAAGTTGCGGAATTCGTCCTTCGTGTAATGCCCGTCGCGGGCCGTCAGGCCGGGATAAGTGTCGCACTCCAGACGGAAAGCGGAGTATGTCTTGTCCCAATCATTTTCAAAATACTGCTTGAAGCCATTGTCGTTCAGATGGATTTGGAAAACATTCATCTTATAATAAGACATCGCCTTGGCAAAATCCTTCAGGTAGGCCATCGGGATGAATTTGCGACCGCAGTCCATCATAAAGCCGCGCACGGCATAATCCGGCCAGTCCGTTATTTTTCCTTGGGGCAAAGCACGTGTCTCGCTCTGCTCGCTTATCTGGAGCAACGTGCGGGTGGCCCAATAGACACCTACAGCCTCGGGCGCGGACACCACCACCTGCTTGCCTATCTGGATGGAGTAGCCTTCCTTGCCCAGTTTCTTATCTTTCTTCAGCATCAAACGGAAATCGCCGTTCTTCGCCTTGCCGGTTGCCACTTCGGGCTTCATGCCGAAAAGTTTGGCGAAGTCATCGGCAAAGTTCTGCGCAACGGGCAACAAAGTTTCGTCGTCGCAAACGATACGGGTTTGGGGCGTAGGCACAAAATCACCGCTTTTCCCGCTCCATTCCTTCAGCTCGGGAATGACGAACGGCTTGGGATTCTGTGCATACAACAACGCGCCGAACAGCAAGAAAAAGCCGCTCAAGCATAACATTCTCAAAGTAGATTTGGATTGCTTCATGTCTTTCATTATTTAATATAAGAACAAATAGGATTTCGCACATTAAAAGTAGAGGTTTATGGGGAAATTCCCGGCATAGTCAAGCATTTTTTAAGCATTATTAAAGATTAGGCAAAACAATCGTCAAAACCGTTGGCAGTCTCCAAAGGATTCCTTATATTTGCACGAAGTATAAGCGAAGTCTTCTACAGGACATTCACCTTATCATAGTATTCATTTCTTAACCCACAAAGGCCCATGAAAACAGGCAACAAAATCTCAATTGCAGCGCTTCTGTTTGCAGCCCTCACACTGCAAGGGTGCTCACAGCGCAATGAAACGTATTTTACGAAACATCTTGACTTCCCCGAAGGAGCCACATTGGAAGAAAAAGTGGACATGGCCGCCCGACTTGTGCCCACCCCGCAACAAATGGAGTGGCAACAGATGGAGCTGACCGCCTTCCTGCATTTCGGCATCAACACCTTCACTGACCGTGAATGGGGCGATGGCTCGGAAGACCCGGCCTTGTTCAACCCCACTGAGCTGGATGCCGAGCAATGGGTGCGCTCGCTGAAAGAAGCCGGATTCCGCATGGTCATCTTGACGGCCAAACACCACGACGGTTTCTGCCTCTGGCCCACCAAGACCACGAAGCACAGCGTGGCTTCCTCGCCTTGGAAAGACGGCAAGGGCGACGTAGTAAAGGAACTGCGCGACGCCTGCACCAAGTATGACATGAAGTTCGGCGTCTATCTCTCGCCGTGGGACCGCAATGCCGAAAGCTACGGCGACTCGCCCCGCTACAACCAATTCTTCATTGACCAACTGACCGAACTGCTGACCAACTATGGCGAAGTGCATGAAGTCTGGTTTGACGGTGCCAATGCCGAAGGCCCCAACGGTAAGAAACAGATTTACGACTGGGACGCCTTCTACAAGACCATACAAACCTTGCAACCCAAAGCCGTGATGGCCATCATGGGCGACGACGTGCGCTGGGTGGGCAATGAGAAAGGCTTGGGCCGCGAAACGGAATGGAGCGCCACGGTGCTGGCACCGGGCATTTACACCCGCTCGGACAGCGTGAACACCGCCTTGGGCGTAGGCTCCACCTCAACCGACCTGGGCAGCCGCGAAGTCCTGGCCAAGGCCAACGAACTGTTCTGGTATCCGTCGGAAGTGGACGTATCCATCCGTCCGGGATGGTTCTACCACGACAACCAAAATGACCAGGTGAAGAGCCTGAAACACCTGATGGATATTTATTACCAATCCGTGGGATACAACTCTGTCCTCCTGCTGAATATCCCGCCCGACCGCCGCGGCCTCATCCACGAAAACGACGTGAAACGCCTGAAGGAATTTGCCGACTACCGCAACCGCGCTTTTGCCGACAACCTCGTGACAGACGGACAAACGCTGTGGACAGCCGGCTCCGGCGAAAGCCGCGAATACACGCTGAAGGAAGGCTCTCCCATCAACCTCGTCGTGTTGCAGGAAGACATTGCCAAAGGCCAGCGTGTGGAAGAATTTGAAGTGGAAGGCTTGGTGGACGGCCAATGGAAATCCTTGGGCAAAGGCACGACCGTGGGCTACAAGCGCATCCTCCGCATCCCCGAAACCAATGCCACCCAGTTGCGCGTGAAGCTGCTCTCCACCCGTCTGAAAGCCAATATCAACAATGTGGCTGCCTATTACGCTGCTCCGTTGGCCGAGACACAGGACGAAGCCCAATGGAACAACGTGCCCCGCGAATCGTGGAAAGTGACCGCCCAACAGCCCCTGACCATCGACTTGGGCGACATGGTATTGCTGAAAGCTTTCACCTATGCTCCGGCAAACGGTGAAGCCAAACCCACGATGGCCTTCAAATACACGTTCAGCACCAGCATGGACGGCAAGCAATGGACTGAAGTGTCTACACCGGGCGAGTTCAGCAACATCATGCACAATCCCGTGCCTCAAACGGTAGCCTTCGAAAAACAGGTACGGGCACGCTTTATCAAGCTGGATGCCACCACTACGGATGGAAAACCCGCCCAAGTGAGCGCGGAAGAAATCGGCGTAACCCGGCTGGTTCCCCCGCCTGCACCGAAGCTGAAGTCCGCAGAAAACCGATAAAGAATAACAATCCCAATTTAGGCGCGGAGCATACAGAATCCGCGCCTAAAATATAAAACTCCCATTATGAAGAAAATCACTCTCCTATTCCTTTGCTTCTTGACATGCCTCACGAGCATTGCACAGGCCCAAGTGAAGTTTGCCAAAGACAAATTGTACAACATCGTGCCCGCCGGGCAAACAGACAAGGCCATCAGCTACAAATCCGGCACAGCGCAAGCCATTTTGGTCCCGCTCGACAGCAAAGACCTACAGCAACAATGGAGCATCACCGATTTGTCCGGAAGTTTCCGCTTCATCACCCCGTTTGAGAACAAGGCCATCCATGCCACATCCGCCAACACTGCGGGCATCACCGAAAACAACGGCTCTGACGAATCACAACTTTGGACCCTGCAAAAACAAGGGAAATCCTACCGGATTATACCGTCCAACAGCATGAACCTGACGCTGGTTTGCGACAAGGAAGGCAACCTGCGATTACTCCCTAAGGAAAAAGCCGAGGGTACACCTGAAGCCCTTTTCCTCATCAAAACCAGTCCCATACCCATGCCGGGAGAAGCGGACGAAATGATGGCCGACCGCGCCAAGAACTATTGGGAAAACGAGACCATCTTTGCCGAGAACAAGGAACCGGGACACGCCACCTACATCCCCTATGCCTCCGAGCAGGAAATGCTGGCCGACAAGGCTTTCTATGCCACGCCATGGACCGATGTCCACAGTTCGCGCTACTGCCTGCTGAACGGGCAATGGGCTTTCCACCTGGTATCCGAACCCTCGCAACGCCCACTGGACTTTTACAAGGAAGACTATGACGTGAGCGGCTGGGATCAAATCCCCGTGCCCTCCAACTGGGAAATGCAAGGATATGACTACCCCATCTATTGCAATGTGGAATATCCCCATGCCAACACACCTCCTTTCATCAACGCCCGCCCGAAGTTCAATGACGGAGGAAAAAACTACGGCATCAACCCCGTGGGTTCCTACGTCCGCTTCTTCGACCTGCCTGACGGATGGGAAACGCGCCGCACCTTCATCCACTTCGGGGGTATCTACAGCGCAGCCTTCGTCTACCTGAACGGGAAATACGTGGGCTACACACAAGGCTCGAACAACGTCGCCGAGTTCGACCTGACCCCCTACCTGCGCACCGGCAAGAACCGCCTGGCCGTGCAAGTATTCCGCTGGAGCGATGGTTCGTATCTGGAGTGCCAGGATATGTTCCGCATGAGCGGCATCTTCCGCGACGTATATTTGTACAGCACCCCTAAGACAGCCGTGCGCGACCATTACATCACTTCCCGACTGGACGCCGCATCAGGCTACAAGGACGGCACGATGAACATCGCCCTGACCGTGGACAACCGCGACGGACTTAAAGGAGAGAAGGACGTTACCGTCAAGCTGTATGCCCCGGACGGTAAACAGGTCTACGAGATGAAGCGAAATTTGACTTATACATCCGAACAAAAAGAGGTGAAAGCAGAATTGGCCTTTACCCTCAAAGGACTCCTGCCATGGACAGCCGAAACGCCCAACCTCTACACCGTGCGCGTCATCCAAAGCGAACACGGACAGGAGGAAATGGCTTTCTCCACCAAATATGGATTCCGCGAGATTGAGGTGCGCGGACCATTGGTATATATCAACGGACAACGCGTATTCTTCAAAGGCGTCAACCGCCACGACACACATCCGATGTACGGACGCGCCGTCACTACCGAATCCATGCTGCGCGACGTCCTCCTGATGAAACAGAACAACATCAACACCATCCGCACATCCCACTACCCCAATGCCGCCAAGATGTACGCCATGTTTGATTATTATGGCCTCTACACCATGGATGAAGCCGACCTGGAGGATCATGCCAACCAAAGCATCAGCGATATGCCGTCATGGGAACCGTCTTTCGTAGACCGCATAGACCGCATGGTATTGCGCGACCGCAACCACCCCAGTATCATCTTCTGGAGCCTGGGCAACGAGGCAGGAGGCGGCAGCAACTTCCAAGCCTGCTATGACGCAGCCAAGAAACTGGACAACCGCCCCGTACATTACGAAGGTACCCGCGATGGCAAGGAATATGGCGGAAGCCGCTTCAGCGACCTGTATAGCAAGATGTATCCCAATATGGAATGGATGGATACCTACGTCAACAGCTTCGACAAGCCCATGTTCATTTGCGAATATGCCCACGCCATGGGCAATGCCATCGGCAACCTGCGCGAATACTGGGAAAGCATAGAAGGCAGCTCGTCCACCATCGGAGGTGCCATCTGGGACTGGGTGGACCAAGCCATCTACGACCCGCAGGAAATGAAGCAAGGCATCTACCGCCTGCACACAGGCTATGACTATCCCGGCCCGCACCAAGGCAACTTCTGCTCCAATGGCATCCTGCTGCCAACCCGCGAGGAGACGCCCAAGTTGAAAGAAGTGAAGGCTGCCCACCAGTTCGTCAAGTTCGATTATATCGACACCAACGAAGCCTTGAATGAATCGCAGGTTAAACTGCTGAACACATACGACTTCATCACGTTGGACGGGTTCTACCTGCGCTGGCAGGCGGTGAAAGACGCTCACTTGATGCCTGCCGACAGCCTGCTGCTGGAAGGCGTACAGCCCGATGCCTCAACCACCGTCACCCTGAAGCTGAACGGCATAGATTTGGCCCAAGCAAAGAAAGACGGCACAGAAATCCTGCTCAATGTCGAAGTGCGCCAGAAGGACGCCACCCGCTGGGCAAAAGCCGGACATTGCGTGGCCGCACAGCAGTTTGAAATCGCAGCCCGCGGTCCATTGCCCGCCATCAAAGCCCAGCGTAAGCCCAAGCTGAACATCGCCGAGACGGAAACGCAACTCATCGTACGCAATGAAAACATCGAAGCTGTCTTCGACCGGAAAACCGGACGCATCTCCTCCTTGAACATGGCAGGACAAACCGTCATCGCCCCGAATCAAGGTTTCATCTATGACAACCACCGCTACATTGAGAACGACAAGTTTGAGAAAGTGGAGAACGGACTGGAAGCCGAAGGTACCTGCCTGGTGGAAAAAGAGGATAACAAGGTGGTCGTAACCACTACCCGTGGCGGTTCGCTGTGCGGCACTACTATAAAATATGTGTTCTATCCGAACGGGACGATGGATATGCAAGCCACATTCACCCCCCACACACCCGACCTCCGTCGCGCCGGATTGGTATGCGGCATCGACTCCACCCTGAGCCGCGTAGCCTACTACGCCCATGGCCCGTGGGAGAACTTGGCAGACCGCCTGGACGGATGTCCCGTGGGCCGGTACACCACCACAGTGGACGATATGCTTTGGCCTTACATCAAGCCGCAATCCACCGGTAGCCGCGAGGGGCTGCGCGAACTGACACTGACCAACGCAGAAGGCCGCGGCATACGCATTGAGACACAAGGAAAGGTATCCTTCTCTGCCCTGCGCTACACAGACGAAGACCTGATGAAAACCCAACATACGTGGGAACTTGTTGCCCGCCCCTACATCGTGTTGCACCTCGATGCCTATCTCAGAGGAACCGGCAACGCCAGTTGCGGACGTGCCACAGGAACGATACCAGCCTACTGGGTACCCCAGGAAGAACAGAGTTACACGTTGCGCATCAGCCCTGTAAAGTAAAGAGCATTTGATAAAACCATCTCACGATGAAATCGACACTATTGACCCTATCACTTTTCTCGCCCCTGTTCGGCTCCATGGCCGCAGGGGCGGAAAATCCTGGAAATGACAAACAACAAGCCCCCGAACGTCCCAACGTCATCCTTATCTATGCGGATGACTTGGGCTACGGAGACTTGGCTTGTTATGGTGCCCGTGGCATCCGCACCCCTCATGTGGACCGTTTGGCGGCAGAAGGCATCCGGTTTACCAACACCCACGCCGTGGCTGCCACCAGTACCCCCTCGCGCTACTCCCTGCTGACAGGAGAATATGCCTGGCGACGTCCCGGCACCGACGTGGCCGCCGGCAATGCCGGTATGATTATTTCGCCCTACCAATACACCTTGGCCGATGCCTTCCAACACGCGGGCTATACCACTGCCGCATTTGGTAAATGGCACCTTGGCCTGGGGGAAAAGAGCGGCACACAAGACTGGAATGCCCCCCTATGCGCCACACCGGCAGACTTGGGCTTCGACCATCACTACATCATGGCCGCCACGGCAGACCGTGTGCCCTGTGTATTCATTGAAGACGGATGCGTGGCCAACTATGATGCCTCGGCACCCATCGAGGTGAGCTACCGCAAAAACTTTCCCGGCGAACCCACCGGTCGCGACAATCCAGAATTGCTCTACAATCTGAAGCCCAGCCACGGACATGACCAATCTATCGTCAACGGCATCAGCCGCATCGGTTACATGAAAGGCGGCGGACGTGCCTTGTGGAAAGATGAAAACATTGCCGACTCCATCACTGCCCACGCTGTGGACTTCATCCGCGCCCACAGCCACGAACCTTTCTTCATTTATTTCGCCACGAACGATGTGCACGTGCCCCGCTTTCCCCATCCGCGCTTCCGCGGACAGTCTTCCATGGGACTGAGAGGCGATGCCATCGTGCAGTTCGACTGGAGCGTGGGCCAAATCATGCAAACCCTCGAAGAACTGGGTCTGGCGGACAACACGCTCATCATCCTCTCCAGCGACAATGGTCCGGTGGTGGATGACGGCTACCTGGACCAAGCCGAAGAATTGCTGGGCGAACATCGTCCCGCCGGGCCTTTCCGGGGCAACAAATACAGTGCCTACGAAGGGGGCACGGCTGTGCCTGCCATCGTACGCTGGCCTGCCCGCATCCGTTCGGGACAGGAATCGGATGTGCTGATGTCACAAATTGACTGGATGGCCTCGCTGGTAACCCTCATCGGTGCCCGACTGCCCCAAGGCAGTGCCCCAGACAGCCATGACTGTTTGAAGAACCTTTTGGGTGAAGACCAGACGGACCGCCCTTGGGTAATCGAACAATCATCAAATCATGTGCTCTCCGTCCGGACCCCCGAATGGAAATACATCGAACCGAATGATGGATCGCCTATGATTACATGGGGGCCGAAAATAGAGACAGGAAACAATCCGGTTCCGCAACTCTACGATATGAAAAAGGATATCAACGAACAAGACAACCTGGCCACGCAACATCCGGACATCGTATTCCAACTGGAAACCATCCTCCGTAAAGTTCGGGCTGGAAAACTGAATCCTTAACCCTTCATACCGACAACAAAATATGAAAAAGTTTCTTACTCTTTCCGGAATGATGCTGGCTGCACTGGCCACTCATGCCCAAAATTCCGAACATCCCAATATCATCCTCTTCCTGGTGGATGACATGGGATGGCAGGACACTTCCGTACCCTTCTACAATGATCAGCAAAGCCCTTTGAACCGCCGCTTTCACACTCCAAACATGGAGCGACTGGCCCAAATGGGCGTCCGTTTCACCGAAGCCTATGCCTGCGCCATATCCTCCCCTACCCGCTGTAGCCTGATGTCGGGCATGAACGCCGCACGCCACCGCGTGACCAACTGGACATTGGAATTGGACCAACAGACCGATGCTCGCAGCCAGACGTTGCTCCTGCCGGACTGGAACTACAACGGAATACAACCGGACACAGCCGCATCCATCAACAATGCCACCCCCATCACCCCCTTGCCGCAAATACTGAAAGAACACGGCTACTTCACCATCCACTGCGGCAAGGCCCATTTCGGAGCGCGAAATACGCCGGGCGCCAACCCTTCGACCATGGGCTTCGACGTAAACATCGGCGGGGGCCCCAATGGCGCACCGGGCAGTTACTTGGGCACCAAAAACTTCGGCAAGGGCACCCGCTTTGCCGTAGAAGGACTGGAAAAATACCACGGACAAGACATCTTTCTGACCGAGGCCTTGACCCGCGAAGCCCTCGCTGCCATAGAACAAGCAGCCCACAGCGGCAAGCCTTTCTACCTCTATATGTCCCATTATGCCGTCCATTCCCCCTACGATGATGACAAACGCCTCAGCAACTTCTATCGTGGCCGTCACGACGTGCAGCTGAATGACACCCTGAACGAACGGGAGTCCCGCTACGCCGCCTTGGTGGAAGGCATGGACAAAAGCCTGGGCGACCTGCTGAATTATCTGGAAAGCCATCCGGAAACGGGACGAAACACCATCCTCCTTTTCATGTCCGACAATGGCGGACAGGCCGTGCAAGGCACCCGCCAAGGAGATGCAAACCGCGACCAAAACTATCCCGCACGTGCCGGAAAAGGTTCGGCTTTCATGGGCGGCGTGCGTGAGCCGATGATGGTCTATTGGCCCGGCATTACCCAAGAAGGCACACAAAACGACCAGCGCGTAATGATTGAAGACTTCTTCCCCACCATCCTCGACATGGCGGACATTGAGAAATACACGACATCCCAAACCCTTGATGGCATCAGCTTTGCAGATGTGATAAGAAATCCCGGCCTGCGCCACGAACGCCCCATCATCTGGCATTTCCCGAACCTCTGGGGCGAAACCCAAGAGACAGAAGAAGGTTATGGTGCCTATTCGTCCATCCTCAAAGGCGATTATCACCTGATATATACCTGGGAGGAACAGCGGCACCGCCTCTACAACATACGCGAAGACATCGGAGAGCAAGTGGATCTTTCCGCCCGCATGCCTGAAAAGGTGCAAGAACTGTCCCGCCTCCTCAGCGACTACCTGAAAGAACGTAATGCCCAACGTCCGGCCTACCGTTCTTCCGGAAAGCCTATCCCCTATCCAGACGGAAGCGAGAATTAACATTTTGTAAGCAGCTACTTTTCAGCCACTTGTCGAAAGTTTTTCATGTCGGTGCACAAAAAATGCCGCAAATATTTGTTTATTACAAACAGAAGCCGTACCTTTGCACCCGAAATCAAGAAACAACATCGCGGAGTGGAGCAGTTGGTAGCTCGTTGGGCTCATAACCCAAAGGTCGTAAGTTCGAGTCTTGCCTCCGCAACTATTCAAGGGATAACATGCTATAAAACAGCAAGTTATCCCTTATTTCTTAAAATAGACCGGACAATATTTTCGGACCGGCTGATTTCTGTAATTTCCTCCTAACCTCCTAATCCTCAATTTCCAGTGTGTTATTCTACAGATTTTCGACGGTTATTCCATAGAATTTCACTAACTTTGTCCGTTCAAAAAAGACACTGAAGTAAACTAAAAATAAAGATATAGATATGAAATTCATCGTTTCAAGTTCGGCTCTCTCCGCCCATTTGCAAGGCATCAGCCGCGTCATCAACTCCAAGAATGCACTGCCCATTCTGGATTGTTTCCTCTTTGAATTGCAAGACGGCGTCTTGACCGTCACCGTGTCCGACAGCGAAACCACCATGGTGACCACGCTGGAAGTGGTGGAAAGCGATGCCGACGGACGCTTCGCCATCGCCGCCCGCACTTTGCTGGACGCGCTCAAGGAAATCCCCGAGCAACCCCTGACATTCAACATTGACCTCCACACCTTGGAGCTGACCATACAATACCAAAACGGAAAATATAACCTCGTGGGGCAAAACGCCGACGAGTTCCCCACCCCCGCCGCATTGAGCGAAAATGCCGTCTGCGTGGACATGGACGCACAAGTATTGATGAACGGTATCAACCGCGCCATCTTTGCTACCGCCGACGACGAGTTGCGTCCCGTGATGAACGGCATCTATTTCGACATCACCACCGAAAGCATCACCATGGTGGCCTCGGACGGACATAAGCTGGTGCGCAGCAAAACCGCTGCCGCCCATGGCAACGAGCGGGCAGCTTTCATACTCCCCAAGAAACCCGCCCTGCTCCTGAAGAACATCCTGCCCAAAGAATCGGGACAAGTGAACATCGAGTTTGACGACCGCAACGCCGTCTTCACCCTGGCCAACTACCACATGTCCTGTCGGTTGATTGAGGGACGGTATCCCAATTACAACTCGGTGATTCCCAAGAACAACCCTAACAAAATCACCATCGACCGCCAACAACTGATCGGCGCCTTGCGACGGGTATCTATCTTCTCCTCGCAAGCCAGCAGCCTCATCAAGTTGCGCATCGGTGCGGACAAGATGATTATCAACGCCCAGGACATCGACTTCTCCACGTCGGCCGAAGAGGCTTTAGTATGCCAATATGCAGGCAACCCCATGGAAATCGGTTTCAAATCAACCTTCTTGATTGACATCCTGAACAATATCCCCTCGGACGAAGTGCTCATCGAGTTGGCTGACCCCTCGCGCGCTGGTGTCATCACACCCGTTGAACAGGAAGAGGACGAGGATCTCCTGATGCTGCTCATGCCTATGATGTTGAATGATTAACCCCAAAGCGCCCACCAAAATGAAACTGAATCTGAAGAACCCGCTCGTCTTTTTCGACTTGGAAACCACGGGTACCAACATCAACGCCGACCGCATCGTGGAAATCTGTTACCTGAAGGTCTACCCCAACGGCAACGAAGAGGCGAAAACCATGCGCATCAATCCCGGTATGCACATCCCCGAAGAAGCATCGGCCGTACATGGCATCTACGATGAAGACGTCAAGGATTGCCCCACCTTCAAGGAAGTGGCGCGCAACATCGCCCGCGACATCGAGGGATGCGACCTTGCCGGATTCAACTCCAACCGCTTCGACATACCCGTGTTGGCGGAAGAGTTTCTCCGCGCAGGCGTCGATGTTGACCTCGGCCGTCACAAGTTCATTGACGTGCAGGTCATCTTCCACAAGATGGAGCAACGCACCCTCTCGGCCGCCTACAAGTTCTATTGCGGCAAAAACCTGGAAGACGCACACACCGCCGAAGCCGACACACGCGCCACCTACGAAGTCTTGATGGCTCAACTCGACCGCTATCCCGACCTGAAGAATGATGTCGCTTTCCTCTCCGAATACTCCAGCTTCAACCGCAACGTGGATTTTGCTGGGCGCATGGTGTACAACGACGCCGGCGTGGAAGTCTTCAACTTCGGGAAATACAAGGGCACTCCCGTGGCCGAAGTGCTGAAAAAGGACCCCGGCTACTACAGCTGGATACTGAACAGCGACTTCACCTTGAACACCAAAGCAATGCTTACCAAAATTCGCCTCCGCGAACTGACTCAACGATAAGAGAACCATGGCTAACGCATTGAAAGGAAAGAAATTCGTATTGGGCATCACCGGAAGCATCGCCGCCTACAAGGCATGCCTCCTCATCCGCGGCTTGGTGAAGCGTGGCGCTGAGGTGCAGGTGGTCATCACGCCTGCCGGCAAGGAGTTCATCACCCCCATCACTCTCTCCGCCCTGACCAGCAAGCCGGTCATCAGCGACTTCTTCGCCCAGCGCGACGGCACGTGGCACAGCCATGTGGATTTGGGCCTTTGGGCAGACGCCATGCTCATTGCCCCCGCCACGGCGTCCACCATTGGCAAGATGGCGCATGGCATCGCAGACAACATGCTCGTCACCACCTATCTCTCAATGAAGGCACCCGTGTTCATCGCGCCTGCCATGGACTTGGACATGTATGCCCACCCTTCCACGCAAGCCAACTTGGACACGCTCCGCTCGTATGGCAACCACATCATCGAACCCGCCACGGGCGAACTGGCCAGCCACCTGACCGGCAAAGGGCGCATGGAAGAGCCGGAGAACATCATCCTCCAACTCGAAACCTACTTCGCTGGCACAGAGGGAGACCTCACGGGGAAGACCATCCTCATCACGGCAGGCCCTACGTATGAGAAAATCGACCCCGTACGCTTCATCGGCAACTATTCCTCGGGGAAGATGGGTCTTTCTCTCGCGGAAGAGTGCGCTTCGCGAGGTGCTGATGTTATCTTGATCAGTGGCCCCATGCAACGGCAACCCCGCTTCCCCATGTACAGGCATATCCGCGTGGAGTCAGCCTCGGATATGTATGAAGCTGCCATCGCCGCTTTCCCCGAAGCCGATGCCGCCATCCTGACCGCCGCCGTGGCCGACTACACCCCCGCGCACACAGCAACCGAAAAGATTAAACGCGAACGGACAGGCGAAATGCTCCTCCCCCTGAAACCTACGCAAGACATTGCCGCCAAGCTGGGGGAAATGAAACGGCAATCCGCCACCCGGAAAATACTGGTAGGCTTTGCTCTCGAAACCACCCACGAAGTGGAAAACGCCGAGGACAAACTGGCGCGGAAGAACCTGGACTTCATCGTGCTGAACTCGCTGAACGATGCCGGCGCAGGCTTCCAGCACGATACGAACAAAATCAGTCTCATCGACCGCGAAAGCAAAGAGGATTTCCCCCTCAAGCCGAAATCGGAAGTCGCCACGGACATCGTAAACCGCCTGGCCAAACTTTTACAATCCTAAAAAACAGAACTTGCCATCATGTTGCGTTCGCTTTACATACAAAACTATGCGTTGATAGAAAAGCTGGACATCGGCTTCGAGCCGGGCTTTTCTGTCATCACGGGTGAGACAGGAGCCGGTAAATCCATCATCTTGGGCGCCATCGGTCTCCTGCTCGGACAACGCGCCGACGTGAAATCCATCCGCACCGGCACCACCAAATGCGTCATCGAAGCCCGCTTCGATATCTCCCGCTACAACCTGCGCCCTTTCTTCGAGGAAAACGAGCTGGAGTACGAAGACGAGTGCATCCTGCGCCGCGAACTCTACGCCTCCGGTAAAAGCCGCGCTTTCATCAACGACTCTCCCGCCCCGCTGGCGCAGATGAAAGAGTTGGGCGAGCAACTGATTGACGTACATTCGCAACACCAGAACCTGCTACTCAACACAGAGGGCTTCCAACTCAACGTATTAGACCTCCTGGCACATGATGATGCCATCCTCGCCGCCTACCAATCCGCCTACAAGGCATGGAAGCAAGCACAAGGCGACCTGGACAAACTGATAGAGAAAATCGCCCGCGACAAATCCGACGAAGACTACATCCGCTTCCAGTGGCAACAACTGGATGAAGCGCGCCTCGCGACGGGCGAACAAGAGGCACTGGAGCAGGAAACAGAAATGCTGAGCCACGCCGAAGACATCAAGGCGGGCCTTTACCAAGCCGACCAACTCTTCAACAACGACGAGCATGGCTTGCTATCCGGCTTGAAAACGTGTTGCAACACCCTGCAAACTCTACAAGCCGTCTATCCCGCCGCAGAAGAACTGGCCAACCGCCTGGAAAGCTCGTACATCGAACTGAAAGACATTGCCGACGAGATTTCCGACCGCGAAGAGCGTGTGGAGTTCAACCCCGCCCGCCTGGCGGAAGCCAATGAACGCCTCAACCTCATCTACTCCCTGCAGCAAAAGCACCACGTGGATACAGTGGACGAACTAATGGCCTTGCACGATGACTATGCCACACGCCTGGCTTCCATCTCCTCCTCCGACGAAGAACTGGAGACGCTCCGGAAACAGTGCGAAGAACTACATGGCCAAGTCCTCCGCCAAGCCTCCGTCCTTACCCAAGCCCGCCAGGAAGCGGCACGCGAAGTGGAGCGGCAAATGGCACAACGCCTGATCCCCCTGGGGATGCCCAACGTGCGCTTCGCGGTAGAAATGGGCGAGCGGAAAGAACCCGGTCCTCACGGCTCGGACACGGTCAGCTTCCTCTTCTCGGCCAACAAAAACGGGACACTGCAAAACATATCGTCCGTGGCATCGGGCGGTGAAATCGCGCGCGTCATGCTCTCGGTGAAAGCCATGATTGCAGGAGCCGTCAAGCTGCCCACCATCGTGTTCGATGAGATTGACACCGGCGTATCGGGCGAAATCGCCTCGCGTATGGCTGACATCATGCAGGAAATGGCCGACAACCAACGGCAGGTCATCAGCATCACCCACCTGCCGCAGATAGCCTCCAGGGGACGTGCGCACTATAAAGTCTATAAAAAAGACAACGAGACGGAAACAAACAGCCACATCTGCCGCCTGACCGAGGAGGAGCGGGTGGAAGAAATCGCCCACATGCTGAGCGGTGCCACCCTGACCGAAGCCGCCCTGAACAATGCACGCACCCTGCTGGCTCAAAATTAACCAAACGAAAGAAATTGTATATATATGACAGAGAAAAATGAAATGATATTCGGCTTGCGCGCTGTGCTCGAAGCGCTGGAAGCCGGCAAGGAAATAGACAAGATCCTGGTGAAGAAAGACCTGCAAGGCGACTTGGCCAAGGAATTGTTCGCTGCTTTGAAAGGCACGGACATCCCCGTGCAGCGGGTGCCCATCGAACGCCTGAACCGCATCACGCGCAAGAATCACCAAGGGGTCATTGCCTACATATCAGCCATCACGTACCAAAAAGCGGAAGACCTCGTGCCGCTCATCTACGAAGCCGGCAAGAATCCTTTCTTCCTGATGCTGGACGGCATCACAGACGTGCGCAACTTCGGGGCCATTGCCCGCACGTGCGAATGTGCCGCCGTGGACGCCATCATCATCCCCGCCACACACAGCGTGTCCGTCAATGCTGATGCCATCAAGACCTCGGCAGGTGCCTTGCACAAGATTCCCGTGTGCCGCGAACGCAACCTGACCGACACCCTGCGCTACCTGAAAGAAAGCGGCTTCCGCCTCATCGCCGCCACCGAAAAAGGGGATTACGACTATACCAAAGCCGACTACAAAGGTCCCGTGTGCATCATCATGGGTGCTGAAGACAAAGGCGTTTCCTACGACAACCTCGCTTTGTGCGACGAATGGGTACGCATCCCCATGCTGGGCACCATCGAATCACTCAACGTGTCCGTGGCAGCCGGCATCCTGATTTATGAAGCCATCAAACAACGAATGACCGAACAAGAAGCATAATGAAAAGAAAGATTATTTTAACTCTGTCCCTCTGCCTGCTGGCACAGTGGGGCATGGCGCAAGCCCCCAAATGGGTGGAAAAAGCCAAGCAAGCCGTCTTCTCAATAGCCACGTATGATCAGCACGACCAATTGCTGAAGACAGGCAACGGATTCTTCGTTTCCGAGGACGGCATTGCTCTCTCCGACTATTCGCTCTTCAAAGGGGCGAAGCGTGCTGTCATCATCAACAGCAAGGGCGAACAAATGCCCGTGCTCCACATCATGGGAGCTGACGATATGTATGACGTAGTGAAATTCAAGGTAGATATCCGGAAAAAAGTCGATGCCTTGCCCTTGGCCAACACCCAACCGGCCACAGGCGCGGAAGTCTACCTGTTGCCTTACTCCACCCAGAAAAGCCGCTCCTGCACGACAGGCCATGTGAAGGCTGTGGACAAAGTGGAAGGAAACTATGCCTACTATACCTTGGAAATGCAGTTGAAAGACAAGATGCTCAGCTGCCCCGTGACCAATGCCGAGGGCGAGGTCTTCGGATTGGCACAGAAATCATCCGGACAAGACACCACGACCATTTGCTACGCCGTGGACACCCGTTACGCGATGGCGCAGAAAATATCCGCCCTCTCCTACAACGACATGACCCTGACGGACATCGGCATCAAGAAAGCCCTGCCCGACACGGAAGAGCAAGCCTTGGTATTCCTCTTCATGGCCTCCACTCAACTGTCTCCGGAGAAATATGCCGGCGTGTTGGATGACTTCATCGCCCAATACCCCAACAGCGCCGACGGCTATATGCGCCGCGCCACCCACCGGATTGCCACCTCGCAAGACGAAAACGCCATGGTCCAAACTGTCGCCGACATGGACAAAGCCTTGGACGTATCCGCGCAGAAAGACAATACCCGCTTCGACCGCGCCAAGCTGATATACAACTATATGTTGTCCAATCCACAGACACCTTACAGCGATTGGAGCATGGACAAAGCCCTGGAGGAAATCCGCGAAGCCATCCGGCTCAATCCGCTGCCCGTCTATACACAACTGGAAGGCGACATTCTTTTTGCCAAACAAGATTATCCCGCCGCATGGGCTTCCTACGAGAAGGTGAACCAGTCAGATCTGGCTTCACCTGCCTCTTTCTTCAGCGCCGCGCAGACCAAAGAAATGATGAAGGCCCCCACTACGGAAATCCTTGCGCTGATGGACAGTTGCGTGTCCCGATGCCCGCAACCCTACACGGAAATGGCCGCTCCCTACCTGTTGGCACGTGCCCAAGTCTTGCTCACTGCCAACCAAGCACGGAAGGCGATGCTGGATTATGATGCCTATTTCAATGCCGTGAACGGCAATGTCAACGCCGCTTTCTATTACTATCGCGAACAAGCCGCCGTCCAGGCTCGCCAATACCAACGCGCCTTGGACGACCTCGCCAAAGCCATCGAGCTGGCTCCCCAGGAATTGCTCTACCGCGCTGAATTGGCCGTGGTGAACATCCGCGTGGGGCGCAGCGAGGAAGCTATCCGCGTGCTGCAGGAAGCCTTGAAAATAGAACCGAAATACGCGGAAGCCTACCGTCTGATGGGACAAGCCTACCTCCAACTGAAAAAGAAAGACGAAGCCTGTGAGAGTTTTGCCAAGGCCAAGGAGTTGGGCGACCCCAACGTGGATGACCTTATCGAGAAGCATTGCAAATGACCGCAGAAACAATAACACCGGACAACTTACACTTTTAATCCATATAGAACGTATGAAACAAGTTATCAACAGTACAAAAGCTCCCGGAGCCATCGGCCCCTACAGCCAGGCCATAGAAGCCGCAGGCATGGTATTCGTATCCGGACAGTTGCCCATTGACGCCGCCACCGGCCAAATGGCAGAAGGCGTTGAGGCGCAAGCCCGTCAATCGCTGGAGAACATCAAACACATCTTGGAAGCCGCCGGCCTCACGATGGCCAACATCGTCAAGACCACCGTCTTCCTGGCAGACATGGCCTACTTCGGTGACATGAACAAGGTGTATGCCACCTACTTTGAAGGCGCCTGCCCCGCCCGCTCCGCCGTAGCCGTGAAGGCGTTGCCCAAGGATGCGTTAGTGGAGATTGAGTGCATCGCGGCCCGCTAAGAGGTCGGCCACGATAAAGGTACTGCCTCCCACGAAGATGAAGTCTTCGGGGAGGCTTTTTTCTTGCGCGGCACGCACCGCCGAAGACACATCGGGATAAGCCTCTCCCATTAATCCCGCCTCACCAGCCAGACGGGCCAGCTGGCCTGCCGGCAAGGCGCGCTTCACACTGGCTTGCGTGAAATAATAGGCCGCTTCTCGGGGCAGCAAAGCCAATACACCTCGGATGTCCTTGTCGTTCACCATCCCTATGACAATGTGCAACTGGCGGCAAACTTGCTGGCGCAACTGCTCGGCGATGTATCGGATGCCACCCACGTTATGCCCGGTGTCACACACCAGCGTGGGATGCTCCTGTAACTTCTGCCAACGCCCCATCAAGCCGGTCAGTTCCGTCACACGGGCAAAGCCGCTGCGGATGTGTTCCTCACGGATTCGATAACCGGCTTCCTGCAACAGCGGCAGGGCTGCAAGCAGGGTGCGACGGTTCTTTGCCTGATACAAGCCTTTCAGTTCAAACTCCATGCCCGGATAATCCTTCACCTCTTCCTCTTCGGCAAAATGGATGGGAACGCCCGTTTCCTCCGCCCGTTTCACAAAGACCGGGCGGGTTTCGGGGGTGGCCTCGCCGATTACTACAGGAATGCCCGGCTTGATGATACCCGCCTTCTCCCCCGCAATCTTCGCCAACGTGTCTCCCAAAAACTGCACGTGATCCAAGCTGATGTTTGTGATGATGCACAGGTCGGGACGGATGATGTTGGTGCAATCCAACCGTCCTCCCAAACCGACTTCCACCACCGCCACATCCACGCCCGCATCAGCAAAATAGCGGAAAGCCATCGCCGTGGTCAATTCGAAAAACGAAGGATGAAGCGGCTCGAAGAATGCGCGTTCTTCCTCCACAAAACGGATGACATACTCCTCAGGCACAGGCTGGCCGTCCACCCGGATACGCTCACGGAAGTCCAACAGATGGGGCGAGGTGTACAACCCCACGCGATACCCGGCTTCCTGCAATATGGCAGCCAGCGTATGCGAGCACGAACCTTTCCCGTTGGTTCCGGCTATGTGAATGGTGTGGTACGACCGATGCGGATGCCCCAAGTGCTCGTCCAAAGCCCATGTGTTTGCCAATCCTTCCTTATAAGCGCCCGCCCCTACTTGCTGAAACATGGGGGCGCTGTTGTATAAGTAATCCAAAGTTGCTTGATAATCCATCTTTTGAAATATTTAACGGGGACATCAATCCTTTTTGTCCCGGAAATTGTTTATCTTTAGAGACGGCAAATATAGTACTAACTATTTAAATCTAACGTATATGGGAGCCAAGAAAAATTTTGTGATTGATACCAATGTTATCCTTCACGACTACAAATGCCTGAAAAACTTTCAGGAAAACGACATTTACCTGCCTATCGTCGTCCTGGAAGAGCTGGACAAATTCAAGAAAGGCAATGAGCAAATCAACTTCAACGCCCGCGAGTTTGTCCGCGAACTGGACCTCATCACCGATGACGACCTCTTCACCAAAGGTGCCTCGTTGGGCGAAGGCTTGGGACGCCTATTTGTCATCACCGGCCAAATCGACGCCCCGCACGTCTACGAATCCTTCCCCGAACACATCCCCGACCACCGCATCCTAGCCGTGACCGACTGGCTGACCCGCAAGTATCCCGACATGAAGTCCATCCTCGTCACCAAGGATGTCAACCTGCGGATGAAAGCGCGCTCCATCGGCTTGCTGTGCGAGGATTACATCAACGACAAGGTGCTGAACGTGGACATCTTCGAGAAGTCCAACGAAGTCTTCGAAGGCGTAGACCCGGCTTTGATAGACCGCATATACTCATCGAGAGAAGGCATTGACCTCAACGAGTTCGATTTCAAAGAGGTCATCCACCCCAACGAATGCTTCATCCTGAAGAGCGACCGCAACAGCGTCCTCGCCCGCTATAATCCGTTCACCCGCGTGGTCAAGCGGGTAAACAAGACCCGGAACTATGGCATTGAGCCGCGCAATGCCGAACAAAGTTTCGCCTTTGAAATCCTGGACGACCCCAACATCAAACTGGTGGCACTGACGGGAAAAGCCGGTACTGGAAAAACCCTCCTGGCCTTGGCTGCCGCCTTGGGGCAGATGAACGAATACAAGCAAATCCTGCTGGCCCGCCCCATCGTGGCCTTGTCCAACAAGGACATCGGCTTCCTGCCGGGCGATGCCCAGGAGAAAGTAGCCCCCTACATGCAACCCCTGTTCGACAACCTGAACGTCATCAAACATCAGTTCTCGTCCACCTCAACAGAGCTGAAACGCTTGGACGACATGCAGAAGAGCGGCCAACTGGTCATCGAAGCCTTGGCCTTCATCCGCGGACGAAGCCTGAGCGAGACGTACTGCATCATCGACGAAGCGCAGAACCTGACCCCGCACGAGATAAAAACCATCATCACCCGTGCAGGCGAAGGCACCAAGATGGTCTTCACAGGCGACATCCAGCAGATTGACCAGCCCTATTTGGACAACCAATCCAACGGCTTGGTCTACATGATTGACCGCATGAAAGACCAAAACCTCTTCGCCCACGTCAATCTGGTAAAAGGCGAACGTAGCGAACTAAGCGAATTGGCTAGCAACCTGATGTAAGAAAACTTCAGACGCGAACGACACGGTTAATTCCGTCTCATTCGCGTCTGAATAATGAATGCCAATGCCAACTATCAACCTTTCAAAGACTTGACAACGGGTATGAACACCAGCGCGCCGCTGAGGACAATCATCAGGACGACAGGCCCGTCGATGCGCTCAGCGGTGGTGAGGACCACATAGCAGAGCAACGCCCACAGCAGGGTGATGCAGACGCATTGCGAGCGGGAGAGGTGCCGCCTCCCCCGCTTGTTGTTGTATCCTGGCATCAGCATCATTGGCCGGCCTGCTTCTTGGCCACGATGGCGTCGATGGCGGCCACGGCGGTGATGTTGACAATGTCGCGCACCGAGCTTTCAAAGTCCGTGAAGTGGATGGGCTTGTTCAGTCCCATCTGTATCGGGCCAATCAACTCGCCGTCCGTGTGCATGCCTTGCAGCAGTTGGTAGCCCGCGTTGGCGGAGCTGAGCGTGGGGAAGATGAGGGTGTTGACATCCTTGCCCAGCAGCCGCGTGAAGGGGTACTTCTGGTCGCGCAGCTCGCGGTTCAGTGCGAAGTTCACCTGCATCTCTCCGTCGATGGCCAGGTCGGGATAGTGCTCCTGCATGTGCTCCACGGCCTTGTGGACGTTGACGGGGCTTCCGACGGTGTCCGCGCCGAAGTTGCTGTAGCTCAGCATGGCGATGACGGGCGTCTGGTTGAAGAAGCGGACGGTCTTCTCCGTCAGCTTGGCGATGTCTATCATCGTCTCTGCGTCGGGGTGGCGGTTGATGAGGGTGTCCGCCAGGAAGAAGATGCCCTTCTTGGAGTTGAGGATGTGCATGGTGGCGAAAGTCTTGTATCCGGGCTGTATGCCGATGACTTCCTTGGCCACCTTGATGGTGTTGCTATACTTGGTGTACAGGCCGGTGATGAAGGCGTCCGCCTCGCCGGTCTCCACCATCATCATGCCGAAGTAGTTGCGCTCGAACATCTTGTCGTTGGCCTCCTCGTAGGTGGCACCTTCGCGGGCGCGCTTCTTGGCGAGGATGTGGGCGTAGCGTTCGCGGCGCTCCTGCTCGTCGGGGTGGCGCAGGTTCACCACTTCGATGCCTTCGAGGCTGAGGTTGAGCTTCTTGGCCATCTTGGCGATAAGCTCGTCGTTGCCCAGCAGGATGGGCTGGCAGATGCCTTCGGCTTTCGCCTCGACGGCGGCTTTCAGCATCTTGGGGTGCGTGCCTTCGGCAAAGACCACGCGCTGCGGATTCTGGCGGGCCAGCTCGTAGAGTTGCGCGGTGAACTGGCTCTCATAGCCCATCAGCTCCAGCAGGTGCTTCTTGTAGGCGTCCCAGTCCTCGATGGGTGTGCGGGCCACTCCGCTCTCCATGGCGGCACGCGCCACGGCGCAGGACACCTCGGTGATGAGGCGCGGGTCAACGGGCTTCGGGATGAAGTAGTCGCGCCCGAAGGTGAGGTCGTTGACGTGGTAGGCGTTGTTCACCACGTCGGGCACGGGCTGCTTGGCCAGGCCGGCGATGGCGCGTACGGCGGCGATTTTCATCTCTTCGTTGATGGCCTTGGCGTGGGTATCCAGGGCACCGCGGAAGATGTAGGGGAAGCCGATGACGTTGTTGATCTGGTTCGGATAGTCGGAGCGTCCGGTGGCCATCAGGACGTCGGGACGTGCGGCCATGGCGTCTTCGTAGGAAATCTCCGGCGTGGGGTTGGCCAGGGCAAAGACGATGGGGTCTTTCGCCATCGAGCGCACCATGTCTTGGGTGAGCACGTTCCCCTTGGAGAGGCCGAGGAAGACGTCGGCTCCCTGGATGGCTTCGTCCAGGGTGTGGATGTCGCGGTCGGTGGCGAAGTAGCGTTTCTGCTCGTTCAGTCCTTCGCGGTCCTTGCGGATGACGCCTTTGCTGTCCAGCATGACGATGTTCTCCAGGCGTGCGCCCAGCGAGATGTAGAGCTTGGTGCAGGAGACGGCGGACGCGCCCGCGCCGTTCACCACGATTTTGACGTCTTCAATCTTCTTGCCGGCCACTTCGAGGGCGTTGAGCAGTCCGGCGCTGGAGATGATGGCGGTGCCGTGTTGGTCGTCGTGCATGACGGGGATGTCCAGCTCTTCCTTCAGGCGGCGTTCAATCTCGAAGCATTCGGGCGCCTTGATGTCCTCCAGGTTGATGCCTCCGAAGGTGGGCGCGATGGCTTTGACAGCTTCTACGAACTTGTCGGGATCTTTCTCGTCCACCTCGATGTCGAAGACGTCGATGCCGGCGTATATCTTGAACAGCAATCCCTTGCCTTCCATCACGGGTTTGCCCGCCATGGCGCCGATGTTGCCCAGTCCCAGGACGGCGGTGCCGTTGGAGATGACGGCCACGAGGTTGCCTTTGGCGGTGTATTTGTAAGCGTCGATGGGGTTCTTCTCAATCTCCAGGCAAGGCTCGGCCACGCCGGGCGAATAAGCAAGGGAGAGGTCTGTCTGCGTACTGTAAGGTTTAGTGGGAATCACTTCGATTTTTCCGGGCTTGCCCATGGAGTGGTAGAGCAAGGCGGCTTCTTTGGTTATCTTTGCCATATACTACTAAAAATTTGTGTTATCGTTTCAATCGGGCGCAAAATTAGCGATAAAAGTTGAAAAGTGTAAGGGGAGAAGTGATAAAATGTGTTAGATTTTCTGTTTAATCAGATTCATGAACTCCTCCCTCGTCTTCGCCTGGTTGAATCCTCCGGAGAAGTCGGAGGTGGTGGTGATGGCATTCTGCTTCTCCACCCCGCGCATCTGCATACATAAATGGCGCGCCTCGACAACCACCATCACGCCCAGCGGATTGAGCGTCTCCTGGATGCACTGCTTGATTTGGAGGGTCATGCGCTCCTGCACCTGGAGGCGGTGGGAGAAGATGTCTACCACGCGGGCAATCTTGCTCAACCCCGTGATATAGCCGTTGGGGATGTAGGCGACGTGCGCCTTGCCGTAGAAGGGCAGCATGTGGTGCTCGCAGAGGGAGAAGAAATCGATGTCCTTCACGATGACCATCTGGTTGTAATCTTCCTTGAAGCGGGCGGAGCGGAGCACTTCGTGGGGGTCCATGGCGTAGCCGCCGGTGAGGGTCAGCATCGCCTTGGCGACGCGTTCGGGAGTCTTCAGCAAGCCCTCTCGGGTGGGGTCTTCACCCAGCAGGGTGAGGATGCGGTGGTAATGTTCTTTCAGTTCGTCCAGGTAGGGGGAGGTGATTTCTTCTTTATGTAGCATAGTTTTATTTCGTATTTACTCCAACGGGATATTGATTTGCTCGCGCACGATGGAGACGGCTTTGAAGTCGCCTACGGCGCGCAACTGCCGCATCACGGCATCGGCTTCTTCGATGGTGCTGAAGTCGCCTGCACGGCATAGCCAGCGGGGCGGGTCGAAGGAGGTATAGACAGGCAGGTCGGGGAAAAGCTCCTTGACGCGGACGCCCACGGCATAGGCCGCATTCTTCGCCGCGCGCGTGTTGTTGCCGGCATACACCTGTATGCGGTAGCCCGCCTTTTTGATGACACGGCTTCCGTCAGCAGCCACAGGCACGGCACCCGACCCCACCAAGGCGGCGATGCGCGCCTCCTGATGGATAGTCACCTTGCCTTGTCCGGGCACGTCCTTCTGCAAGCTCGTGAGGATGTCCTTGCTTTGCGCCGAGGCGATGTGTATGCCCAAGAAGCAGGCGGAGAAAAGGAGAATAAGTTTCTTCATATAGATAGTATTATTTTCAGGCGCGGATACGCGGATTTTCACGGCATATAATAGGTATGAAAAGAAAAACCGTGTCCACCCGCGAAATCCGCGCCAAGAAAAACTTCCAAGGATTAGTTGAATGCGTCGATGATGCCTTTGAAGTCAGCAGCCTTCAATGCAGCGCCGCCAATCAAGCCGCCGTCCACGTCGGGGTTGGCGAAGAGTTCCTTGGCGTTGCTGGGCTTGCAGCTTCCGCCGTAGAGGATGGAGCAGTTGTCTGCCACTTCCTGGCCATACTTCTCAGCCACCTGCGAGCGGATGAAAGCGTGGATTTCCTGCGCCTGTGCGGGCGTGGCGGTCTTGCCTGTTCCGATAGCCCAAACGGGTTCGTAAGCCAGGATAATCTTGGAGAAGTCCTCGGCAGAGAGGGAGAATACAGAAGCCAGCTGGGCGGCAACCACCTCGTTCTGCTTGTTGGCTTCGCGCTCTTCCAGCACCTCGCCGATGCAGAAGATAGGCTTCAAGCCGTTGGCCAGGGCCAGCTTCACCTTCTCGGCCAGGATCTCCACCGTCTCGTGGTAGTAAGCACGACGCTCGGAGTGGCCCAGGATGACGTATTGCGCACCCGTGGAAGCCACCATGGCGGCGGAAACCTCGCCCGTGTAGGCGCCGGATTCCTTGTCGGCGCAGTTCTCGGCGCCTACGCCAATCTTGGCGGGGTCAACCAGCGGAGTGACCGATGCCAGATGGATGAACGGCGTGCAGATGATGACGTCGCAATTAGGCTTTTCGTTAGCCAACATTTCGTTCAATTCTTTTGCCAGAGCAATACCCTCCTGGAGGGTCTTGTTCATTTTCCAGTTTCCTGCAACAATGTTCTTTCTCATACTTGTTTATTATTAAAGGGTTAATGAATCTCTATTTCCTTTTTCTCCGCCTCGCACGCCAACTGTGCCGCTTCGCGCCGTTTCTCTTCCCGGCGCTTCACCACCGCAAGGTCCACGGCCACCACCAGCATCAGGGGGACGAAGAACCACAGGAGCACGTAGCCGACGGTGCGCAGGTCGCTCACGTCTTTCTGCCGGCCTATCTCGAGGCGGTCGAGGGTGTCGGTCAGGTCATATTCGTCGGGCAACTGGTTGTCGCTCCACTTGTTCAGGATGGTGCCGCCTTTCAGCAGCAGAAGCCCCGGATTCGAGCGGATGACGGTCTTCAGCGTGATGTCGTCCATCTGGCAGAAGGGATACTCCGCCCCGGTGCGGTCGCACCACAGTTCTATCTCGTCCCTCGCCGAGGAGGTCAGGGCGTAGAAGCCATAGCCGTGCTCCACGCTATAGTCGTATATCTCGTTGATGAGGTCGATGTTGCCGTCGTCCGCCTCCTCCACGCGGTTCACCACCAGGAGGAAGACGTAGCCGGTGTCTGCCAGGACCTCTCCGGTGATGTCCTCGCCCGTCTCCACGTCCATCATCGCAAAATTCTGTATGGGCGGCTCATAACCTTTCTCCACCAGGACGGAGCGCGCCTCGATGAACGTCCACGTGCTGTCCGGATAATCCTCCAAGGTGAACTCGCGCCGTTCGCCGTCTTTCTCGAGGATGAAGCGCGCCTCGAAGACGCTGGGTTTGGCGCCTTCCGGCATCTCCATGCCTTGCCGGATGTTGACGCCTATCCGGTAGGGACGGAAGTCGAACACGGGCAAATTGGCCAGGCAATAGAAGGAAAAGACGAAGATGAACAGGAAGGAATACAAGGACACCATCCACTCCATCTTCGACGAGACGAAACGCCACATCCGATCCGCCCGCCTGAACACCACGAAAGCCGCCGCCAGGAGCACCACGTTCTTCCCGAAGGTCTCCCAGTTGGTCAGCACCACGGCGTCTCCAAAGCATCCGCAATCGGACACGGGATTGAACAACGCCAGGTAGAGGGTCAACGGCGTCATCACCGCCATCAGCAGCAAGGCGATGGGAGCCGCCACCCGCCGACGTATGCCGAAGGTGAGGAAGACGCCCACGCAAAACTCCACCGCGGACAGCCCTATGACGAAGAAGAGGACAAAGATGTAGGGCACCCACTGGCCAATGCCGAAGGCTTCGAGATAGTCCTCCACCTTGTAGTAGAAGCCCATGGGGTCTACCGCCTTGACAAAGCCGGAAAAGACGAAGGTGACGCCCAGCACAAAGCGGCATACGTTCACCACCACCCCTTCAATGATATGTCTCTTCTCAGTCTCCAAATTCAATCTTTATCAAGCCGAACACGGAATAGTTTATCATGTCCATATAGTTGGCGTCCACGCCCTCCGACACCAGCGTCTGCCCGGCGAGGGACTCTATCTGCTTGGTGCGGTATATCTTCATCAATATCAAGTCGGTGTACGAGCTGATGCGCATCCCCCGCCACGCCTCGTCATAATCGTGGTTCTTGGCCAGCATCAGGTCGAGCGACGCCTTGGCGTGTTTGTCATACAGGGCAAGGGCCTCCTCGTTGGTGATGTCCGCCTTGTCGGCATAGCCCAACTCCAACTGTATCAGGCCGATGATGCCATAGTTGACAATGGCCATGAACTCCGAGCGGATGCCCTCGTCCACCAGCGCCACGCCTTTCGTCTCAATGCTGCGGATGCGGTTGGCCTTGATATACAACTGGTCGGTCACCGACACCGGGCGAAGTATGCGCCAGGCAGGGCCGTAGTCGTGCAACTTCTTGGCAAACAGGTCGCGACAGATGGCTATGACGTGCTCAAATTGCTCTTTGGTATCCTTCATATCCTTAAAAAATGGTATGCAAAGGTAGGAATAATATGACAAAAAAAGAAAAGGAGGGCACCCTAAATTTATATTAAAGTGTCCTCCCGCTATGATTGTCTACGTTTATTTACGAGCAACGCAACACTTGGCCGGGACGCAGGATGGTGCGGCGCGTGATGCGGTTCAGCTTGCAAAGCTGGTTGACTGTGGTTCCCTGGCGGCGTGCAATCTTGGCCAGCGTGTCTCCTTTCTTGACTTTATAGAAGAGTCCCTTGGGCGAAGTGCCTTTCTTAGTATCCACCTTCTCCTTGTGGAAGGTGTACGTATCGGCCACGATGTCCTGCTTCTCGAAGTCGAACATCAGGGCGGGATTCAACGGCTTGCCCAGGAAGCGCGTCTCGAAGTGCAGGTGCGACCCCGTCGAACGCCCCGTGTTGCCACCCAGCGCGATGGGTTCGCCGGCTTTCACCAGTTGGTCAACCTCCACCAGTTGCTTGGACAGGTGCCCATAGACGGTTTCCAAGCCGTTGTCGTGGCGGATGACCACATATTTGCCATAGCCGCGGCGGCCCTGGTTCTTCACCACGCGCACTTTCCCGTCGAAGGCGGCGCGAATGGTGTCGCCCACGTACACCTTGATATCCAACCCGTAATGCCCCCTGCGGCGGCGCGGGCGGTAGCCGAACACGTCGGTAATCTTCGTATGCTCCGTGGGCATACAGAAGCCGGTCAGGTCGAAGGTATAGCTTTCGGGGAAAACGACGTCTTTATAAGCAACCATCTCGTTATTCCAAGAGGGGTATATGTCGAAGGCGGGATAGAGGGATTGTTCAACGCGGATTTGCTTTTGGAGAGCCAGGGAGTCAACGGTCTTCAACTTCCGGTCGATGGGAGCTTGGCGGGCGATGAGGTCTTGCGCAAAGGCATTCGCGCCGAACACCGTCATTGCAGCCAAACACAAAGTTTTAATCAAGGGCAATTTCATTCGTTCTTGCTATGTTTTTTAGGGGCGTACCACCTGTTCGTAATCGGGTTTTCTAAAAAATTCCCTCAAAGTTACTACTTCTTTCTAAAAAGGCGAATGCCCCATTAACTATTTTTTCACCTTCGGCAAGGCCATTCTCGTGAATCCTCCTCGCAACAGCCTATTTTTCAGCAAGATACAAGAAATATGTTTTACAACACATTCTTGCCGAAGGATACCTCTTGTCAATCCTTGGACGAAGCGACGCTTTTCTTTCGACGAATGCCTGCCAATGTTTGGCGGAGCCTCAACTGATGGCCGCCCAGTTGACGTTCGTCTTGCGGAGGGCTTTGAGTTGCCGCCAGAGGATGTCGTTTTCGGGCCGTTCGCCGTTGGGGTCGTTGTCCACCACGCGCTGGGCCACCTCGCGCACGTATTGCAGGAGTTGCCCGTCGCGGGCGATGTCCGCAATTTTCAGGTCGAAGGCGATGCCGCTCTGCTGGGTGCCTTCCAAGTCGCCGGGGCCTCGGAGTTTGAGGTCGGCTTCGGCAATCTCGAACCCGTCGTTGGTGCGCACCATGATTTCCAGCCGCTTGCGGGTGTCCTCGGCCAGCTTGTAGCCGGTCACGAGGATGCAGTAGGATTGGTCGGCTCCGCGCCCCACCCTCCCCCTGAGCTGGTGCAACTGGGAGAGACCGAAGCGTTCGGCATTTTCAATGACCATCACCGAGGCGTTGGGCACGTTGACGCCCACCTCTATCACCGTGGTGGCCACCATGATTTGCGCCTCGCCGGAGGCAAAGAGCTGCATCTGGGCGTCTTTCTCGGCGGGTTTCATCTTGCCATGCACCTTGCAAACCCGGCAGTCGGGGAAGGCCGCGCAAATCAGCTCGTAGCCCTCCTCCAGGTTCTTCAGGTCGATTTTTTCGCTTTCCTTGATGAGGGGGTAGACGAAGTACACCTGCCTGCCCTCGTCAATCTGCTTACGCACGGAGCGGTAGAGGCTCTCGCGCCGGTTGTCGAACTGGTGGATGGTGGCAATGGGCTTGCGTCCGGGAGGAAGCTCGTCGATGACGGACACGTCCAGGTCTCCGTAGAGGGTCATGGCGAGCGTGCGGGGGATGGGCGTGGCGGTCATCACCAGGACGTGCGGCGGCCGGTCGTTTTTCGTCCACAGGCGCGAGCGTTGCTCCACGCCGAAGCGGTGTTGCTCGTCTATCACCGCCAAGCCGAGGGAAGCGAAGTTCACAGTGTCTTCTATCAGGGCGTGCGTGCCTATCAGGATGCGCACCTCGCCCGTGAGGAGGCCCGCGAGGATGGCTTCGCGACGTTTCCCCTTGATGGAGCCGGTCAGCAACTCCACACGGATATCCATGCCTTTCAGAAAGTTGCAGATGGTTTCATAGTGTTGGTTGGCCAGGATTTCGGTGGGCGCCATCATGCAGGCTTGGTAGCCGTTGTCCAGGGCCATCAACATGCTCATCAAGGCCACCAGCGTCTTCCCGCTCCCCACGTCGCCTTGCAGCAGTCGGTTCATCTGCCTCCCCGAGCCGAGGTCGCGCCGGATTTCCTTCAGCACCCGCTTCTGCGCGCCCGTCAATTCAAAAGGCAGATGCCTGGAGTAAAACGTGTTGAACACCTCGCCCACCCTGCCGAAGACGTATCCCCGATAGCGCCGCTGGCGGTCTTTGGCATAGCGCAGGATGTTGAGCTGGACATAAAACAGTTCCTCGAACTTCAGGCGGTATTGCGCCTTGCGGAGGGCATCGGCATGGGCAGGGAAGTGGATGTTGCGCAAGGCGTCGGTCAGGGGCATCAGGTGATGCTCGGCCAGGATGGCGGGCGACAGCGTCTCGGGCAGCGGCTCGTTGACTTGCTTGAGGAGGTTGGCCATCATCTTCTCGATGGCCCGGGAGTTGAGGGAGCTTCGCTTCATCCGCTCCGTGGTGTTGTAGTAGGGTTGGAGGCCCATCGAAGAGAGAGTGACCTCGGACACCTCGTCAATGTCGGGATGGGGGATGTTGAACCGCCCGTTAAACGGATTCGGCTTGCCGAAGACGATGTACTCCTGGCGCACCTTGTACTTGCCTGTGATGTATTTGATGCCTTGAAACCACACCAAATCCACGATGCCCGTCCCGTCCGAGAAATGGGCTATCAGGCGTTGTCCCCTGCCCTCGCCCGCCAACTCGAAACTCAGGATTTGGCCTTTCAGTTGGATGTAGGGCATATTGCCGTCTATCTCGCGGATGGCGTAAATCCGGCTTCTGTCCACATATTTGTAAGGAAAGTAATAGAGGAGGTCGTGCATGGAGAAGATGCCCAGCTCCTTGTTGAGCAGGGCTGCACGCTGGGGGCCTACACCCGTCAGGTATTTGATGTCGCGCTTCGTCAAGTCGAGCATAGGCCGTCAGAGCAAAGCTTCGGCCACGCGGAGATCGAAAGGCGTGGTGATTTTGATATTCTCGCGGTTGCCCTCGGTCAGGGTGACGGGCACTCCCAAGGCTTCCACCACCGAGGCATCGTCCGTAAACGCCGGAGAGTAAGGTTGTCCGTATGCCCTTTTCAGCAACTCCGCATCGAACACTTGGGGTGTCTGCACCAAGCGGTATTCCTCCCGGTTGACGGTCAGGCTTCCCCCGTCCGCCAAGTGGCGCACGGTTTCCACCACAGGTATGACAGGCACCACGGCTTTCTTCGTGGCAGCCAAGGCATAGCATCGGGCAATGACCTCTTGCGACACGAAAGGCCTCACCCCATCATGCACTCCCACCCGTCCGGGAGCCTCCACCCACGCCAAGCCGTTGCGCACCGAGTGGAAGCGCGTCTCGCCTCCGTCGGCCACCCGGTGGGGCAGTGAAAAATGATACTCCGCGCACAACTCCGCCCAATAATCCTGCTGGCTGTGCGGGAGTACCACTATGAGTTGCATCGCCTGACTGTAGGCATGAAAAGCCTCCAGCGTGCGCATCAGCACGGGTTTCCCTCCGATGGGGAGGAATTGCTTGGGGATGTCCGTCCCCATGCGCAGGCCCTTACCTCCGGCCACAATCAGTGCGTAATCCATAGGCGACGGCGGCTTAGCGCAGGCACATGGCCTCTTCCAGTTCCTTCACTTTCTCCTTGCCGCAGAGGTGCTCCACCAACGCCAAGGCGAACTTCATGCACGCGCCGGGACCTTTGCCGGTGATGATGTTGCCATCCTTCTCCACCATCGCGCCCGTATATTCGGCACCTTCCAGGTATTTGTCGAAACCCGGATAGCAGGTGGCTTTCTTACCTTTCAGCAAGCCCAGGTTGCCCAACACCATCGGGGCGGCGCAGATGGCGGCGATGTTCTTTCCTTCCTGACCGAAGCGCACCAGCAACTTGCGCAAGTCCCCACACTCGTTCAGGGTCGTCGCGCCGGGCAGCCCGCCGGGCAATACCAGCATCTCGGCATCAAAGAAGTCGCAATTCACGATGTTCTTGTCGCACAACACGGGCACTCCGTGGGCGCCCTTTACTATTTCATCTTCGGTCACGGTCACCATCTGCACCTGCACGCCTGCGCGTCTCAGGATGTCCACGGTGGCAAAGGCTTCCATTTCCTCGAAGCCATCGGCAAAGAAAACATAAACTGTACCCATAATCAATTCTCCTTATCTATTTTAGGTTAAAATAATACGTGATTGTCCCTACTTGGTTGTTCAGTCCGTCCACCGCGTTGAACCTGGCCTTGCGGGCCGCGTCCATCGCCGCCTTGCGCAGGGCGGGGTTGACGGTGTTCGTCTGCTTGTTAATCTCCGTGGCTATCACCTGTCCGGCGGGGTTCACGGTGATGGTCACCACCACGCGCCCCTCGTCCTGCACGTTGTACACGGGCCGTGGCAATCCGCCCGCACCGATGGAGCGTCCGCCCAGGTTGAATTCTCCATAGCCGCCCACACCTGTCGAAGCTCCCGTCTCGGCATTGCCCGCGGGGCTTCCCTGCAGGCCTTCACCCGTCTGTGCGTCGCCCCGGCTCTCCATCTTGGCACCCTTGCCAAAGGCACCCGCCACCCGGCGACGGGCGGCTTCCTCCGCCTCGCGGCGCTCGCGCTCGGCACGTTCTTCGGCCAGCCGGCGAGCTTCCTCTGCCTTTTCGGCTTCGGTCTTTTCGGGCTTCACGGATTCCTCGGGTTTGCTTTCAGGGGTCAGGGCCACGGTTTCCTCCAGGTCTTGGGTAATAAGTTCCTGCTCCACGGCCTCCGGAGGCACGATTTCCTCGACGGGCATTGTCTCCACCTCCACCAGCGAGGGGTCAGACCATCCCGATGCCTGGGGCACATCGCCCAGCATCACGGGCACGCCGCTCTCTTCCTGCGGCTCGGGCAGCGTGAAGCCCATCAGAAACAGGAAGATGATGAAAGCCACGTGCACCAGCACGGCCCCCAGCAAGCCTATGTATTTTCCTTTTTTCTTCGGATCCGTCATGGCATGTGACACCTATTTATAATATAACATGGTTCACTCCGCTTCATCAGGCGGGCGCGTGGCCAGCACCATCTTGAAGTGGTTCTCGTTGGCAATGTTGAGCACCTTCACGATTTCCCCGTAGGGCACGGAGACGTCGGCATAGAGGGCCACGTACATCTCCGGCTCGCGCTCGGCACATGACTGGAGGAAAGCGGGCAGTTCGTCCAGCGACACGGGTTGCTCGCGGTCGTTGCCGAAGGCGGCGTAATAGTTCAGCTCCTTGTCAATGATTACGCGCGTCAAAGGTTTGGCGGAGGTCTGCTCTTTGCCTTGCGGAAGCAACACCTTTATGGCGTTGGGCGACACCACCGTCGACGTAATCATGAAGAATATCAGCAACAGGAAGATGAGGTCCGTCATGGACGCCATGCTGAAGGTGGGCGATATTTTGGCTCTACGTTTTAACACGGGTTTGTCTGTTTACGGGTTTACATCAATTGGCAGGTTCGTTCAGCAGGTCCATGAAAGCCATGGTCTTGCCCTCCATCTTGTTCACCACCCCGTCCACCAGGGTCACCAAGTAGTTGTAGGCGAACATCATGATGATGCCTACTATCAGGCCGCCCACGGTGGTGATCATCGCCTCGTAGATGCCACCGGAGAGCAGGGTGATGTCGATGTTGTTGCCGGCATTGGCCATCTCGAAGAACGCCTTCACCATGCCCGTCACCGTGCCAAGGAAGCCCAGCATCGGCGCGCCTCCGGCTATGGTGGCCATGATGGTCAGCCCTTTCTCCAACTTCGCCACCTCGATGTTGCCCACGTTCTCAATGGCGGCCTGCACATCGTTGACGGGACGCCCCAGGCGGGTGATGCCCTTCTCGATCATGCGGGCCGAAGGAGTGTTCACGCTGCGGCAATAGGCGATGGCCGCCTTGATTTCGCCGCCCAGGATGTAGTCCTTTATCTTGTCCATGAAAAGCGGGTCTTCCTTGCCCGCCTTGCGGATGACATAATTGCGCTCGAACAGGATGTAGAAGCCTATGAGCGACATCACGCCCAGCACAATCATGATCCAGCCGCCCTTGACGGCCATGTCCCACAAATTCATCTCTTGGGCAGCCTCCACCGGGGTCAGCACCGGATTGGCTCCCGCCATCGTCTCGCTCAGCGAACTGGCCGCCTGGGCCAAAAGCATCATCATGTCCATAATCAAAGCAAACAGTTTTTATACTCCTGGATGGTGCGTTGCAGGCCCAGGTACAAGGCGTCGCAAATCAGCGCGTGCCCTATCGAGACCTCGTCCAGCCAGGGAATGTTTTTATGAAAGAAATTCAGGTTCTCCAAGCTCAGGTCGTGCCCGGCGTTCAGGCCCAGGCCCAACCGGCGCGTCACCTTGGCAGCCTCCACGAAGGGGGCAACGGCCTCCTCGGGGTTCTTGGGATAGGCGGTGGCATACGGCTCGGTGTACAGCTCCACCCGGTCGGCGCCTGCCTTGGCGGCATATTCGATCATCTCCGCATCGGTGGAGACAAAGACGGACGTACGGATGCCCGCCTGCTTGAAGGCATCGAGCACCTCGGCCAGGAAGGCTTGGTTTTCCTTCGTGTCCCATCCGGCGTTCGACGTCAGCTGCGTGGGGCTGTCGGGCACCAGCGTCACCTGGTGGGGCTTCACCTTCAGCACCAGGTCGATGAACTCGCGCGAGGGATAGCCCTCGATGTTGAATTCGGTGCGGAGCAAGGGACGCAAGGCATAGACGTCGCTCTTGCGGATATGGCGCTCGTCCGGACGGGGATGCACCGTAATCCCGTCTGCGCCAAAGCGTTCGCAGTCTTGTGCAACTTTCAACACATCAGGCACATTGCCACCGCGCGCGTTGCGCAGCGTGGCCACCTTATTGATGTTTACACTCAGTTTAGTCATAATTCTGGGTTATAGTTCGCGGCAAAAGTACAAATAATAGTGATACCTTGAGTGCATTCTGCAAAAAAAATGCCATCTTTGCACCCCGTTAAGTAAAGACAAGGAATATGAGATTCGCCCTATTCGGTAACACCTACCAAGCCAAGAAGTCCCTCCACGCCGAGCAGTTGTTCAGCCTGCTGGAGCGGCACAAGGCCGAGCTTTGCATCTGCCGCGAGTTCCACGACTTCCTGACCCGGGACGTGCGCCTGCCCCTGCCCCGCCTCGAATTGTTTGACGATGACCGCTTCCAGGCCGACATGGTCATCAGTCTGGGCGGTGACGGCACTTTCCTGAAGGCCGCCAGCCGCGTGGGCGACAAAGGCATCCCCATCCTGGGCATCAACACGGGCCGCCTGGGTTTCCTGGCAGACATCTCGCCCGAGGAGATGGAGGACACCTTCGACGAATTATACGACCACCGCTACCGCATCGAGGAGCGCAGCGTGCTGCAACTGAGGTGCAACGACCCGCGCCTGACGCGCGAACCCTACGCCCTGAACGAAATCGCCGTGCTGAAGCGGGACAGCTCGTCGATGATTACCATCCGCGCCAGCGTGGGCGGCATGCCCCTCGCCACCTACCAGGCGGACGGGCTCATCGTGGCCACGCCCACCGGCTCCACCGCCTACTCGCTCAGCGTGGGAGGCCCCATCATCGCGCCGGACAGCAAGACCATTGCCCTCACCCCCGTGGCGCCGCACAGCCTCAACATACGCCCCATCGTCATCTGCGACGACCGCGAAATCACCCTCGACGTGGAGAGCCGCAGCCACAACTTCCTCGTGGCCATTGACGGGCGCAGCGAATCGTGCCGCGAGACCACCCGCCTGACCATCGCCAAAGCAGCGCACACCATCAAGGTGGTGAAGCGCGTCAACCACCGCTTCTTCGACACCCTGCGCAACAAGATGATGTGGGGGGCGGACGTGCGCTGAAAGGGAGGAAAACGACAACTTTGTAAACCGCTGATAATAAGCATACTGCAAAGACAGCATGAATAAATGGAACAACAACGTGAAAAAATGGGACAACAAAACTCCCCAAACCCTTGGAAGAAAGCGGGCACATTCTTATCTTTGCGGACGTAAAGTGAATAAACAATGGAACACTACGCACACCTAACCCCCACGCACCCCTCGGCACCGGCTGCCGACGGCCGTCGCCGCACCCCCAGGACGGGAACGGCAGCCCTGCACGCGCGTGAAATTTCCCCCAAAAACACCGCTAAAAACTTGTGTATGTGCGGATTTTGTGTAAACACACAGACTCACCGCGCGTCAATATACTAAATATTTCCTGTAAAACAAGCACTTACTTATCTTTTTATTTCCCCCGTATCGTCGTGGCAGTGCTCCTGCCGCTCCTGTTGCTCACGGCCTGCAGCCGCGAGGATGACTA
>CASEYC010000004.1 GCA_949292025.1 uncultured Bacteroides sp.
GCTCGCTCGTGCCCTCGGGCATCGAGTGGCTGAAGTACGACGGGCAGGCCGCCTCCGAAGGCTCCGGCACCCAAGAGCCCGGCGGCGAACCGGGGTCGGGCGATGATGGCTCCTTCGGCTAAAACCCATAAAACCAACGAAACAATGAAAAAGAGACAGACACTCGAAATCCTGGCCGTCGCCCACACCGAGGTGCTGACGGCCATCCTCTCCGGCCCCGATGCGGACAGCCCGGGATTCGCCGGGGAAAAGAAGAAAGGAAAGAAACGGAAGAAAGCGGAGAAACGGAGGAAACGCCGTGAGGAAGCAGACTAAGGAATCCGTGCAGACCGCCTCCGCCGTCGGGATGCTGGCGGCGGGCGTGGGCCTGTCCGTGGCCGGGTTCATCGTGGATCCCGCGGGCGAGATACACGACAGCGTGCTGTGGTTCTTCGCCCAGTGCCTGCTCTACGCGGGCGGCATCTTCGGCATCCGGCTCTATGTCAACGGCAGGTTCGGAAGGTTCGTGGAGGAGCAGGAGGACAAGAAATGAAGCGGACGCGAAGGGCCGGAGGCACATCGGGAAGTCTCCGGCACTTCGCATACTTACGGATGAACGCTTGGCAAAAGAAACACATCGTGCCCCAAGGGTTCAGAAAGAACTATCCAACATTATCCCTTTCATATATCGTATGAGATATAGGCTATCTTTGGGATTAAGCCCGGTTTTGGCTGCATTGAACTTTTCAACAAGATTGTCATTTATCTTCTTATCAAAATCCCCCTTGCCCATAAATGTGTAATCAAACACTTTATGTCCGGCCAATATCGCATCTTGCAAGCTTTTGCTAATGGAATCCAATTCGTTCGCTGATATGTCAGTGGTATGGAAGGAGTAAGTCGGGTGTATTAATTGAGATGTTTCTTCCAACATTTTGGGCTTGTTCGTCTTGTTGTCCACGGCAAAAATCCCGTCTATATAAACTGTACTGAAATTGGGTATGTTGGCAATTTTTTCAATAAGATAATTATCGCCCTCCTGCATTGTATGAGCGCATTTCAATTCTATGAACCCCGTATATATGGAATCTTCCCACGCTTCGGTTTCTGATTGGGTATCAAAAATGGAGAGCGTATATGAAAGATTCTTTATTTTCTCATTCACATTCCGTACTTTGATGTCGTAGATGTATGCTTCTATATTATTAAAAATTCCTACTGAATCCATCAGTTTCTTCAACTCATCGTTTCTTTTTTCTATCAACATTTGTTCCTTTATTTCATTGGCATCATAAAATTTATACTTCAAGAAGAACCTCACAAGTTTTTCCGAAGGACTTAGGATTTGCGCGTTTTCCACTGCAAATGCATTTTCACCTCGCTTATTGGTACAAGCGCATACTGATGACAAACAAATAATTGCTAATACGACAAATAATTTTCCCATAATAAAGTAGATGATGAATTATAACTTGTACAAAAGTACAAAAGAAATATTGTTTATTGCATCCACTAAACATATTATTTTGCTCAAGACACTGTATGAAATTGCCGAAGCAATCGCTGTGAGTATACCCTTCGCCGTGAAAGGCTACCGGACCTACCGCCTGCTCTACCGGGACATGCCGTCCGACCCCGCGTGGTACAACGACTACGGCCAGGGGAAGTCCGTGGTGATATTCTCCGTGAAGTTCCTGGAACCGAACCCGGCCTTGGACACGCCCACCCGGCCTTCGTCCCGCTGGACGTGAACGACTATGCGGTGGTGGACAACATGAACCGCATCGCCGGTCAGGACGTGTGGAGCATCGGCACCGTCATCGCGGGGGACAACAAGACCATTGAATACAAGAATGTCTACTGCTGGGACGCGGCCTTCGGCAGCAACGGCATCGCCGCCGCATTCGACACCGAGCTGTGGGCGGACGGACACGCCCGCCTCCAGCTTCCTTCCGGGGCGGCGTATGTGGACAAGAACACGGACCTCTACGGCATCAAGGACGGTTACAAGGAAGCCGCCTTCGCGGGCATATACCCGAAGTATGTGGGCACCGTCACTTCCGTCCGCACCGAACAGCAGACCGACGAGGAAGGCCGCGACTATACCATATATTATATAAAGGACAGCGGGATGGACTTCAACCCCGCGGACTACGAGATCCCCGACCACGTGAAGATGCTCTCCTTCCAGACCGGCGAGCTGGCCGGGCGCGGCGACAGTGAAGGTGCCTTCCAGGCCAACTGGCACGAGGACACGCAGGAGTGGGAAATCATCAACGTCTACCCGGACGAGGAGACCCAGCTGCCCGGCGGGGAGATTGTCCCCCAGGCGGGCGACACCTACATCCCCTGGAACTTCACCCTGCCGCAGGAGTACATCAACGCGGCAGAGCAGGCCTACGCCGAGGCCGTGGATGATTTCCTGGCCACCTACAGCTTCGACACGAAAAAATACAACGGCACCACCGACCGCAACTACGTCGAAGCCAACAGCACCCCTTTGAAGCCGGGCTGGAACGTGCGGCTGCTGAGTGAAGAATATTTCGCCGGCGGCTACAAGGACACCCGCATCACCAAGGTGGTCCGTAAGCTGAACGACCTCTGCCAGGCCACCGTCACCTGCACCGACCAAATAGGAACGGGATGGAAGAAGACGCTGGAGAACCAGCTGGGCAGCCTGCAATATGAACTGGCCCGGAAGGCGGAGCAGGCCGTCATCGACATCATCAAGACCACGGACACGAAGACGCCCAGTGACTACAACGTGTATTCCGCCCTCCGCGCCCGCCTGGAATTCCTCTCGAAGACGCATCCGGAGACGATGCCCTTCCTGATGACCTTCCTGGACGGCATCGTCATCGGCGAGCACGGGTTTGCCGGAGGTCTCACTGGCTTCGGTGCCAAGATTGACAAAAAAGGCTACGGCGAGATGGAGAACCTCTTCGTCCGCCGGTCGCTGACCGTGCCCCTGCTGGTGTACAACCGTACCGACGTGCAGATGGGCGACAAGTGGCGTGCTCCCGGATGTGGCATCATCGACAGCGTGGACTTGGAGAACAAGACATGCACGCTGAAACTTGAGGACGGGGAAATCGGCGCGGTGGCCGTGGGCGACATCTGCATGGGAATCTACCACAGCCCGGACGCGGAGGACAACGCGACGGAGGACTGGGACGACAGCCTGGGCAACCGCACGTTCGCGGGGTTCTGCACGGTGTACTTCACCATCACCGAGGTCATGGGCGAGCGCAACGGGCAGTTCAAGTAC
>CASEYC010000005.1 GCA_949292025.1 uncultured Bacteroides sp.
GGATCAAGGTTGGCAATCAATTCAAGGATGTAGGCAACATTAATGATATCGCTGTGCAGAAGTTCAAGGCAGAAATCAATATCGTCCAATCCCTGGTTATTCCCGTATGGAACAGGATCTTCCGCAACGACTGAAGGTGTAACCGGAGGCTCGATAAATCCGACAGTAATATCGAGGTACTTGCTCTTATAATCGTTGAATTGCTGTTCGGTCATGCCGAGGTCGTCTGCTTCATCGCTGTAATCTTCGTATATCTGAATCTCTGCGTGCTTGCGGATGATCTCACGGAAAGCCAGCACAAAGTCTTTCTTGTCCTTTTCGCTCTGCAGCAAGTCAATGCTTCCTGGCTCCGGGTATTTCTGCAAGAAGTCCGTTGCCAACTGCCGGTATTGCCGTTTCACTTCCTCAAACGGAGGACGGACAATATCCTCGGGGTTATCAGAATTGCTGAACAGTTTTATGGCCGTATCAACATTGCTTTTCAAGTCACGAAAACATATAATCTTGCCGAAACGCTTTTTCTCATTCAGCACGCGGTTGGTACGACTGAATGCTTGCAATAGTCCGTGGTACTCCAGATTCTTGTCCACATAGAGCGTATTGAGTTTCTTGCTGTCGAACCCGGTAAGGAACATACCCACGACAAGGCAGAGGTCAAGCGGTTTCATGTCCGCTTTCTTCTTTTTCATACGCAGGTTGATATCATCATAGTATGCACGGAAGTTCTCGGTCGTGAAAGCGGTGCCGAACATTTCATTGTAATCATCCATGATGGCTTGCAGCTCGTCCGCCTCTCCTGTGCTTTGATTTGCGAACTGTCCCGTATTCATCCCGGTCTGTGCATCGTCCTGGCTGCTATTGGCTGCGTATGTAACGACTGCACCGATACGGATGTCTGGCTTCAAGGACTTGAAAATCTTGTAGTAACTGATAAGCATAGGCACGGACTGCACGGCAAACAGTGCGTCAAACTCACCGTCAAAGGTTGACTTATTGAAATTATTGAGGATGAATTTGGCTATCTCTTCCATGCGGTTGGCATCGTCATTTCTCACCGCTCCATTTCCGTGATAATACTCCACAAGAAAGCCCAGCACATTTTCATCGGCAATGGCATCCTTGATAAGATACTGATGCAGGCAGTTGCCGAATATTTCTTTGGTTGTATGACCGTCCACGGCATTTTCCGTAAAGATAGGCGTGCCGGTAAAGCCGAATACCTGAGCGTTGTCGAAGAACTTCATGATTCGCTTGTGGCTTTCCCCGAAGTGGCTTCTATGGCACTCATCGAATATCATCACGATACGTGAATGGCGTATGGCTTCTATCTTGTTGCTGTACCATGTCTTGCTGACCGCCGCATTGAGTTTCTGTATGGTGGTGATGATTATCTTGGAGTTGCTCTGCAGCCGTTTCACCAATTCGTCCGTATTGTCCGTACCGTCCACTGCGCCAGGTTCAAAAGCCTCGTACTCCGATTGGGTCTGCGTGTCGAGATCATGGCGGTCCACCACAAACATCACCTTATCTACATCATCCAATTCTGACACTAATTGCGCAGCCTTGAATGAGGTCAAGGTCTTTCCGGCTCCGGTGGTATGCCATATATAGCCGTTGTCGTTGGAGTTCCTTACCTTGTCCAGTATCTTTTCCACGGCATAGAACTGGTATGGACGAAGCACCATGAGGCACTTGTCGCCCTCGTGGAGCACGATGTATTTGCCTATGATTTTGCCGAGAGTGCATTTCTCCAGAAAGAAAGCGGCAAACATATTCAATTCATTGAACGGATGATTGGCGGCATCCGTCCAGTTGAAGGTAAACTTGTAGCCACTGTTCGGATTGTTGGCGAAGTAGCGGGTATTTACACCGTTGGAGATAACGAACAGTTGGATGTAGTCGAACAGGCCGTGAAAAGATGTCTTGTGGTAACGTTGTATCTGGTTGTATGCCTGCTTGAGTTCCACGCCACGACGTTTCAGTTCAATCTGCACTAATGGCAGGCCGTTTATAAGAATGGTCACATCGTAGCGGCATTTCTTCCGCCCTTCCACCGTGATTTGATTGGACACCTGAAACTCGTTCTGGCACCATTGCTGGCTATCAAGAAATTCCACCCAAATGCGTTTGCCATCGGTGGTGTCAAGCGGATAAAGGGTGCGGAGTTTCTTCGCCTTTTCGAATCGTGTACCGCCTTCCAGATAGATAAGTATCTTTTCAAACTCATCTGCTGTGAACTCAGTACGGCCATGTTCTGCCAATCGTTTACGGTTGTGTATCTCCAACTGTCGTTTGAAATTGGATTGGAGATTTTTCTCTTCTGTAATCTGGACATATTCATAGTCCATTTGTCGGAGTGTAGCGATTAAGCCGTCTTCCAATGCCGCTTCACTTTGTATTGCCATGCTCTTGAAGATTATCTGGATTGGTTCGTTTTCTACATGGAGTAACTCTCTTGCATCCACATTCCGGACTTCTGCGATACGAAACAATGTTTCGAGATCCGGCTGCGATGTGTTTTTGCCAATTTGTTCCGGCACTCATTTTGCCTCCTGTTTTTTCGGCGAGTACCGCCTAGTATCCTCATGTAGAAAGGACTTATAGTTTGTACAAAGATAGTGAAAGGTGAGAGTAGTGGCAACAAACTTGTTTGATTGCCACTACCGAACCGCATCCTATCTTCGACGACAGTCAAAGGTACAAATAAATATATGGTAAGACGGCCTATAAATCTAGGGTGTTGGAAAAACATTTGATTTATAGTATGATAGATGAATTTGGGTACCGTTTTTGCTTTTGAATCGATATGCCTTTATGCGCTTGTGCCAAAATCTTTCACAGAGATTTATCCTGTGCTTGTTTTTGGCATAGGTTGACGCTACCTTTGCCGTTGAAAAGAAAAACCCTAAACATTATGGCAAAGAATCTGTTTAACAGGTACGTATGGTTGGTCAATACCATTTACGAAGCCGGTAAAATCACTTTCGAGGAAATCAGCAATCGTTGGGAGCGCAGTGCCTTGGGGGACGGGACGCCTCTGCCTTTGCGCACTTTCCACAATCATCGCAAGGAGATTGAAGCCCTTTTCGACATCAATATCGAATGCAACAAGCGTGGCGGCTATTACTACTATATAGAGAATGCCGAGGAAATGGATCGTGGCGATGTGCGGACTTGGCTGTTGAACACTTTTGCGGTCAACAACCTGATTAACGAAAGTTATGCGATAAAGAGCCGGATTCTGTTCGAGGAGATTCCGTCGGGCCAGCGCTTCCTGAGCCCGATTATCGGAGCCATGCGCGATGGGGTCGAATTGGAGATAACTTATAAGAATTATTGGCAGCCGGAGGCACATACTTTTGAGATAGCGCCCTATTGCGTCAAGGTGTTCAAGCAGCGTTGGTATGTGGTGGGAAAGAGCGAACGATACGATTCTCCAAGGGTTTATGCCTTGGATAGGATTCAAAACCTGCGTATTACGGATGCTAAATTCGTGTTTCCGCCCGATTTTGACCCTAAAGAGTATTTCCATTACAGCCTCGGGATTATAGTGGGGGAAGAAGAGCCGGTTATCATCCGCTTGAAGGCATTCGGTCACCAGGCCGACTATATCCGGGCCCGGCCCTTTCATCCTTCCCAGCAGGAAATCGAAAAACAGGAGGATTATTCCGTTTTTGAATATTTTATGCGTCCGACTTTTGATTTCTATCAAGAGATGCTTTCGCAGGGTGCTGGCGTGGAAATTCTCTCACCCGAACCGGTTCGCCAGAAAATGCTGGGTCAAATCCGTTGGATGGAATCTTTGTATCAGCGACCGGCAAGTGAGCCTTCGAAAAAGAGAAAGTGTACCAGCTCGGAAAAGTAGACACTCCCTCGGTTCGCTGTTCTTTTAGTGATATCGTCTGTGTTTGTTCCGGGTAGAATGGGTTGTGAATGTTTGCAAGTGGTTTGCATGCGTTGGAATTGTGGAAAACCGTATTTTTGCGGTCTCTAAAACTTTATTGCCATGCAACAAAAAACCAATAAAGCCGTTTACCCGCTGCTGGGTTTGCATTGCGCCGGCTGCGCCAACCGTTCCGAGAAGATTGCCGCTGCCCAGCCCGGCGTGAAGAAAGCCTCCGCCAACTTTGCCGCAGGACTGTTGACGGTAGAATACGAGACAGGCGTTTTCGATGCCCAAAAGCTGAAATCCGCGATAGAAAATGCCGGATACCAGCTGATTGTGGACAGCGAGGATCCTTTTACCGAACAGGAAAAGGAAAATCGCAAACTGTACAAGAAACTCAAGCGAAAGGTCTGGATTACTTGGATTCTGGCCATTCCCTTGATGGTTCTCGGCATGGCGCATAATTGGCATTTTCCGGCCAAGGAATATGTGATGATGTGGCTGGCATTCTTTATCCTGCTGATTGGCGGTCGCGACTTCATCCGCAGCGCTTGGTATCAAGCCAAGCAATGGTCGGCCAATATGGATACCTTGGTAGCGCTCAGCACGCTGGTGTCTTTTATCTTCAGTCTGGCATCGCTCGCTATTGAAAACTGGACGCATGATGTCTATTTCGAGGCATCCGGCATGATTATTGCCTTTGTCCTCTTGGGCAAGCTGATGGAGAGCCGCGCCAAGAACGGCACTTCCAAAGCCTTGCAGGATTTGATGCATTTGCAGCCATCCACGGCTTTCTTGATAGAAAACGGTCAGGAAAAGGAAGTTCCGATTTCTAAATTGCAGCCGGGCGACCATGTGAGCGTGCATTCCGGAGCCCAGATGCCGGTGGACGGGATTGTGCAAAGCGGTTCTTCCTATGTGGATGAAAGCATGATTACGGGCGAACCGATGGCGGTCTTGAAGCAGAAGGACAGCAAGGTGGTGGCCGGAACAATCAACTACGGAGGCAGCTTGGTGGTGGAAATCACCGGAGTGGGTCAGAGCACGGTGCTGGCCAGCATTGTCCGCATGGTGCGCGAAGCCCAGGGCAGCAAAGCTCCGGCGCAACGGGTTGCCGACAAGGTGGCTGCGGTTTTCGTGCCGATTATTCTTCTTTTGGCGGTACTGACCTTTGTGCTTTGGCTGGTGATTGGCGGGAAAGCCGAATTCAATCATGCCTTGGTTTGCGCTCTGTCGGTCTTGGTGATTGCTTGCCCTTGTGCCTTGGGTCTGGCCACGCCGACGGCTTTGATGGTGGGGATGGGCCGGGCTGCCCGGAACCATATCTTGATCAAGGATGCCTCGGCTTTGGAAGAATTGTGCCATGTGGATACGATGGTGATGGACAAGACAGGGACTTTGACGCAAGGTGAGCCGGTTGTCAGCGCGGTTTTCCTGCCGAAAAATTCGGGAGGGAGTATTAGTGCAGAGGATTCTCGGTTTTTTAATCCTTGGCTGGTATCTTCTTTGCCATCTTGGCTTCCTCTTCTCAAGGTGACTGAGCAGAAGAGCGATCATCCTTTGGCATCGGCAGTCGTGGCTTGGGTCGATAGTTGTTTGTCGGCATCATCGGTTTTGGAAAGCGATTTTCTAAATCCGGTTCCTTCTTGTCCGGACAATATTTGCGTCGTGTTCGAGGAGATAGAAAATTTTGAGACTTTAACCGGCAAGGGCTTTCAATTCAGTTATCAAGGCAAAGAATATTGGGTCGGCAGCATGGCCATGGTGCAGGAAAAAGGCGCGGTTTTGGGCGATGTCGAACGGGAACGGATGACACAATGGCAGGACAAGGCGTACAGTATCGTGGTTTTCGGCCAGGGGCAACGGGTTTTACTTTATTTGGGTATCACCGATATGGTGAAACCATGCTCTGCGCAGGTGGTAGAGGCTTTGGAGAAAGAAGGCGTGGATGTCTATATGCTGACGGGCGACCACGAAAAAGCGGCGGCTGTCTTGGCATCGCAGATTGGCATCACGCATTATAAGGCAGGGCTTTTGCCTCAGGATAAGGAGGATTTTATCAAGGAATTGCAGCAGCAAGGCCATAAGGTGGCGATGGTGGGCGACGGTATCAATGATAGCCAGGCTTTGGCTGTGGCGGATGTGAGCGTGGCGCTCAAGCGGGGTACGGATATTGCGATGAATGTAGCTTCGGTGGTCTTGATTGGCAATGAGCAGAATGATTTGGAAGCGATTCCCAAGGCGGTTGCCCTTTCGCGCCGCACGCTCCGCATCATCAAGGAAAATCTTTTCTGGGCGTTTATTTACAATGTAATCGGTATCGTGTTTGCCAGCGGCTTGCTGTTTCCGTTCTTTGGCTGGACGCTCAACCCGATGATTGCCAGCGCCGCGATGGCATTCAGTTCCGTCTCGGTGGTTTCGAATAGTTTGCGATTGAAATTCGTCAAGATTCCGGACACGCTGTAGGCTTGTCCGGAACTTTATTCTTTTGTCTTCCATTCTTCTATTGTCCCGGTTTCGGAAGAGAAACTGGCGCCGATCTTGAACAGCTTGCGCTTGTCGGCAGCGTAGGGCTTGGCATAGCCCTTGTCCTCGATTTGCTTCAAGGCTTCGTCCGCCCTGCCATCCAGTTTGAACTCGAAGATATAGACATACTGCGGAGTCTCCACGATGCAGTCGGAACGCCCCTGGCTCTGTTCCTTTTCTATGTAGGTGGCATAGACGCTCACCATCCGGAATATCAGGTAGAAGGTGTAGTTGAAGTAGCTTTCCCGCTCCTTCTGGTCTTCCTTGCGCCTTGCCGTGTAGGGGATGCTGGCCAGGAAGGAGGTGAAAAGGTCGCGAATCGTGTCCGGCTCGCCCTTGCGCAGGGTCTGCACCAAGGTACGAATCCAGTTGTCCATA
>CASEYC010000006.1 GCA_949292025.1 uncultured Bacteroides sp.
AGACAAAGCTAAAAACAACTTTTCAATTCAAATCGTCACGCTCGAAAAAGATACATAACTATGCGATTATCAAAGATTTCAAAGAACAATGTTTAATTTAAAGTGCCCACTAGTGATATGGGAAAGTAAAATGAGAAAAGCCAATGCTATAAAGTTCACGATATACTTCTTGCTTTTCGCTATTATTCTATACTTTGAATATTATGCGATAGAAATGCAAGAGGGAGAATGGATTGCCCATGACGACCGCAGACCTTTGGCAAGCATGATGGTACTGATTGGCATTTGCCCCATTTATGTATTGTATGACATGGCTATACGCAATACGTTGTGTCGGTTGTCCGCCTTGCTGTTGCAAGCCGTTTTTAACCTTTGGAGCCTATTATGGTTTAGCTCACTGCCGACACTTGGCACATACGAAGCGGAATATGAACGCACAGGGGTGCTGCCGGAGAATATGATACCGTCTGATGAAAACAATTTTTACTTTTGTTGGATTGTTGGCGCAATCATCATGCTTTATCTTGCGGTGGCAATGACAATCTCGTATGTTATGAAACTATATGCCGGAAGCAAACGACTTAATCACCCAAATAGCGATTAGTTGCCGGAAATGAATAAAGACAGAATGCGGACCTATAAACATTGGAACGGATATGAAAAGTATGAAAGTCATACAGGAAAACGGGAAGTTGAGCAACTCGCTTTCCCAAGTTGCCCAACTCGTTTTGCTGAGTTGCCCGACTCACCGAGCTGAGTTGCCCAACTCACAACTTTGAGTTGCCCAACTCAGAACTTTGGGTTGCCCAACTCACGGAAATGCCGAAGCAAGGTTCTTTTTATTCTTTCCCCGTTTTCACCGTCCGTCCCAAGAACAGACCGATAACGGAATTGGCTCCAAGCAGCATCAGCCTGCGTTTCATCTGCGTGAAGTTCTCGCCGGTGGACACGATGTCATCCACAAGAAAGACATCGCGTCCCTGAAAATATACGGGATGAAATATGAGGTTGGAGAGCTTGTCGAGGCCGTGAGTGCCTTTCATCTGTTCACGGTCTTCCCTTATCCAAGTGGCACGGAAGCCGTCGGTGATTTTCAAGCGACGTGAAAGGAGGCTGCAAAACCGGGCGAAACGGGCGGCGTTACGCTCACGGGTAGCTGCCGGTATGGGGATAAGCACGGCATTGGCCGCCTTTTCCTTGTAGAAAGGCATACGGGCGATGCAGAGGGAGAAGATTTTGGCGACGAGTGCCGCCTGCTGCCCCTCCTTGAAGCGGAAAACCAAATTGCTGGTCTTGCGGTCTTCCACAGCGATGCCCTTGCAGCGCGTGGGGTAATAGTCATGGATATAGAAGCACAATGCGCCGTCGATACGCATCTTGCCCTTGAAACGGGTGTTGTAGGGGAAGAACCGGCGCACGAAATCGCTGTCGAAGGTGAAGCGGAGGATGTCGCGCCAAAGGGAGAGCGTGGCTTCGTCCTGCACGCGATAGACCTCGCCGTCGATGCTTTCCTTGTCAGCCAGACCGATGCCGATGCTCAGGCGGTCGTTGAAAGCGTCCTTCGACACGATGTACCAGTCGAAGGACTCGCATATCCGCACGATGTCGCACTCCCGGCTACATAGGAAATAGAACGTGTTGTCGGGCTTTTGGATTATCAGGAACTCGCCGGGCATCTCGGAGAGGATGAAGTAATTGCCCACTTGGGCTTCGGGTACTTCACTAAGAGGGACGGATATGTGGAGGTCTTCTATCATCTTTAGGTTTTTTTCTGCCCAAAGATAAGGGTTTGGAGGATACAAAGCGAGCCTTGCCCGGTTTATTTCACGGACAAGGCTCGCTTTTGCGGGATTCGGGGAACTTCAGTTATACGAGATAAAGGTCTGGTTGTCCGAAGCGTTGAACACAACAAGGACTTCAGGCTGCTTCTCCTTCAGCCGTTTGTATTCGCACAGGGAGTTGAGCACCCATTCGCGGAACAGCTTCGTGCAATAGGTGTTGATACGGAAGCTGAGAAAGATGACGGCCTCCAGATTGTAGTAGGTAACGTATCGCTTGTCCTGCTTTTCCGTGATGGTCGCCTCGCTCTCGTTCAGGATGCGCGACTTGAAGATGGAGCGCATATTGGCGTCTATCGTCTGGATGAACACTCCGAACAGGCGGGCAAGCTCATGTTTGGTGAGCCATACGTTGCCGTTCTCCAACTTGACGCTGACTGTGGGGTGGCGGTTGATGTCCTCCAGCCCGGTGATGGTGATGTTTCCTCTGTGTAGCATAGGGGTATCGTTTTTAATTGTGATGCAACACTAGTGGGCACTTTAAATTAAACATTGTTCTTTGAAATCTTTGATAATCGCATAGTTATGTATCTTTTTCGAGCGTGACGATTTGAATTGAAAAGTTGTTTTTAGCTTTGTCTAAAAGCTAAAAACGATGAATCAAG
>CASEYC010000007.1 GCA_949292025.1 uncultured Bacteroides sp.
GGAGACGGCGGTCTCCCTTTTTTATTTTGTATTGCCGGATGACCCGTTGCCAGGCTACCACCGCCTTCCTCCGCCCTTTCCGCTACGCTCCAAGGACGGAGGAAGGCGGTGGCGGAGTTGCACTTCTAACTTGACGGTAGCCTGCCCCGGGGGATGCTCTTCGTGGCGCAGCGGTCGGCAATACGGAATTGCTGACCGCCCGGCAGTTCATCGCACATCTGCCAGACAGCATAGTAGAAGTGCATGAAGCGTTCCGGGGCTTTCTCGCGCAAGGCCAGCAGGCGGTTGATGATTTCTTGGTAAGTGTCAGTCATAAGGCTTGTATGTTAGAACTCCAACTTGTTGTCGGTCATCGGCAATCCCATCGGGTCGCTGGCCGGTGCCGGTGATTCGCCGGGAGTGGTGCCGATGGTGACATACTCCACGCCGCCGGACTTGTCATCGATGATGGCCTTGCCGTCCTTGTCGTAGAACAGGGGCTTCCCGCTCCGGGGGTCATACTTCTGGGGATTGAACACGAAGCCCTTCCACCTGCAATAGGCGATGAGTTTCTTCTTGAAGGCATTCGGATTGATGAAGTCACGGTTTTTCGGGTCGTAATTCACCAAGGCATCATACAGTTCTTTTTTAACCAGCCGGTGATTGAGGTGTTCATCGCTGCTAAAGTATTCGTCGGCCCAGGAGATGAAGAGTTCGCCGATCTCCTGCCGCAGCTTGCGTTGCTCGAGGCGTTCGCCCGGTGCTTGCACCACGCCGTAGGTCAGATAGAGCTGGATGCAGTTGGCCAGCAGGTTCCAGCAGAGGTTCCACTGGGTGAAGTCCCATTCGGAGAAAAAGAGCACGCCGAAATCGTCCAGTGGCTTGTGCGTGTCGTTGTAGAAGTCGGAGAAGGCGATGAGCCATTGGCGGTCGGTGAAGCTACTGCCGGTACCCCGGATGGCGTGGTTGGTGGCGATGTAGATCTTGGGCGACTTGGAGAAGGGGTAGGTGATGCGGGTGCCGCCCTTCTTATTGACCGTCCAGTCGCCGGTGAGGTTGGGGAACAGGAACTCGAAATTGAAATTCTGTAGCACGTCATCAATGAAGACCAGGCGTGTTTTTTCGTCCACGTCGTTCCAGACGAACTGGTCCGTCAGCAGGTCAGGCTTTTTGCCGGGCAGGTAGGCGATGGGCACCACCTGGCGCATCAGTTCGCCGATGAGCGACTTGCCGCTGCGTCCGTTGCTCTCGCCCACCTCGCTCTGCTTGCCGTCCATGCCGACCACGGCACGGGTGACGTTGTTGTCCTTGGCCTCCATCAGCAGGTAGCCGATGGCGCAGAGCTTGGAGAGCAAATGTAAATTGTTCTCGTAGACCTCGCTTTCTTCGACCTCTTCCGGCTTCTTGCGCCAAGTGAAATTACTCGCATTGATTAGGAAGCGCAGGTAATGGCAATGTTCGCCGTCGGGAGAGAGGCGGTAGGTGTAGTTTCCGTCTTGCTCGGTGAACGTGATCAGCGGGCTGCCCAGGTATCGGGCATCGACATTCTTCCGCTGTTCGGCCCAGATGTGGTGCGTCACGCTTTCATAGCCCACCTCCTTCACCTCAGTTTGGGTTATGCGCCAACAGCTTTCCTTGAAGTAGAAATACTGTTCCTCGCGGCTGGGGACTATGAAATTGGGCTGGATGAAATGAAGTCGCAACAATTGGAAGGGACCAACGAACTGTGAGCCGCCCTTCAGCAACGCGTTGTTGACGAATCGGCTGCAGTTCTGCTCGGCAAATGAAAACATGAAATCCCTTGCATCGTCCACTTCGAACGTCTCCACTACGGGAGGATCCAGATGAATGAAGATGCTATATTTCGTGTCCATTAATCGGTATTTCCCAATGCCCCGGTTTTGGAAGAAGTTGCGGGCGGCTACATAGTCATATTCGAAGACCTTTTTCTTGTTACCTTCCCTGTCGAGCTTCTCTTCTTCTATCCAGAACTTCTCGTCCTCCTCGAAAGGCAGGGCCGACACGACCTTGCCGTCCGCACCGAACTTCCAGGCATAGCGACCGAACATGAACTCCGGCAGTTCGGCCAACACGTCGCGGTGCAGCTCGGCAAACTTCTCGTGGCTGTGCAGGCACCAGAGTTCCTTCAGCTTGAAGTCGTTCCAGGTCGTCACCTTGTGCATGGCGACGTAGCGGCCCTGACCGGACTTCTCGTTGCAGGCAAACTCTATATCCTTGGCAAGTTCGTCCTCGTGTCCCTTCAGCAGGTTGGTTAGCAGGTCATCGATGCCCTTGTCGCCGGACTCGGTCTTCTGCACGTGGCCGACGAACACTTCCACCAGGATGCCCCGGTTCTTCAGCATCCGCATATACTCCTTGAAGTTGCGGGCGGCGGCGAAGAACGAGGCTGGCCGTTGCTCCACGGGCTTGTTGATGCGGATGTTCTGCGACAGGTCGTTCCAGTCCGAGTCGAAGATGAGCGCTACCTCCGTCACGCCGCAGGTGGCGATGATCTTCACCAAGTCCTCGGGCAGGGCGCCTTTTTGTCCCAGGTTCTGTATGCCGCTGATGGCGATGCTGGGGATGCCGTGCTTGGAGGCCTTCTCGGCTTTTTTCTCTCCCTCCTGGATATAGAGGCGGGTGAATTGCGCCTTTCCCTTGTACATCCGGCGGATGCGCTCCGGGATGTAGATGGGCGTGCCGCTTCCGGCGGGCGACTTGTATTTGAACGGCCGCCCCTCCTTGTCGAGGTGTTCCTGCGGAAACTGCCAGCGGACGCGGTAGTACTCTTTCCGCTCACTGGCCGCCTTGCGCCTTGAGGGCAACTTGCGCTGGTAGGTGACGGGCAGGCCGTCGAGGTCGTAATACTCGATGATGACGTCGTCGCCCTCCGTGATGTTGCCGTATTCGTCCACCGTGCCGGGGCGGAACGTCCGGGCTTCGAAGATGCTCTGCGTGTCGCCCGTCTTGTAGACCTTGGCCGTCACGTCCTCGTAGGTCAGGCCGCTGGCCGCCAGCATCCGGGCGCAGAAGGTCTCCGGGTCTTGTCCCTTGGCCGCGCGGCTGCCCCGTTTCATCTGCTCCGCATCGGTCTTGGCCGACGGCGCGGGGGGCGGGTCCAACAGCACATTGAACCGCCGGGCCAAGTGGTCCAGCGCGTCCAGGTAATCCATGCCTTCCACGGCCATGAGGTAGCTGATGGCGTCGCGGCCCTTGACGTCCGGACACGACCAGCACTTGAACAGCCCCTTGGCGGGCGATATGCTCAGTTTCTCTTTTCCGCCGCAGCGGGGGCAGTCGCACACGTAGTCCTTTCCCCGCTGCCGCAACTCGCGGTAGTCGCCAATCACATCCAGCAGCCGTCCTTCGGCCGCCTCCTTGATGCGACGAATATCATCCTTGGTGAATCTCATAACGCAGTTCCTTTCTGAAGCGCAAACATAACGAAGTGGGGTGAGATGCGAACGGACTACATTGGATGGTGTTGGCTGATGCCGTCCACAAAGTCGTTGGCCATAAGCGCGTGCAGCCCGTTGTGCTCTTTCAGGTTGCCCGGTTTGCCGGAAACATCCATGCGCAGATTTTCCTTTTCGTAATCCATCTCCAGGTTGAATATCAGCGTCTGCCCGTCCTCGTTCTCGATGGTCACCCGGCACCGCTCCCGCGTCCCGCCCAGTTGGTCGTCCCAGAACCATCTATCCAGGTGCGGCTTCTTGTCCAGCCGCACTTGGCGGTACACGTGCAGCCTGCCCTGCCGCAGGATGAGCTGCTGGTCGGTCACAGTTCCCAGTTCGCCCGTCTCCAGGACGCGGACACGTTGTCTTTTCTCGGTGTTTCTGTTTATCTTTTTCATTGTTTTCTTGGTTTTTGTAAATGATTGATTATCAATAGGGGTTAACTTGTGCGTGACAAGTGGCTACCTTGTGCGTGCCTTTGCGCTACATTGTGCGTCACTTTGCGCTACTTTGTGCGTGCCTTTCCGGCGCATTGGCGGAGGGAAGCGGGTCGTGTACGGAAAAATGGATGTCGCCGCGTACTTCCTTGATGTATATTAGGGCCGCAATCTTGTCGCTGTCTCCCTGCACCCATACTGTCCATACCCTATATCCTCGACCCCGGCTTTCGTCCATCACCAGTGGTCGTGATCGGGGATAAACACAGTTCAGTTGTACGATGTGGTTCTCGATGTTCGCCTTCAGCGCGTCCAGCGAAAGCTCGTCCGCCACCAGGTATTGTTCCAGCGGGGTGACGAAATCCTGTAGGGCTTGCCCTTTCTTGTTGACGCTCTTGTAGGTCTTGATGTATTCGATGAAGTATCTCATAGCCACTCCTCCATCACTTTAGGCAAGTCCTCCATCAAACGTTCCATGCACTCGGCTGGATTCATGAGGCAGGATATGTTCATGCTGCTGTAGTCGTTGTCATACGTCAGTGCGCTGTACACGCTCACATAGCCCAGCGTGTCCACCGCGTCCACAAAGTCGTAATGCCCCGCCAGTGCGAAGTTGCACGAGGCATGGATGCTGCCCTCCGGCGTGGGGCGGTGGAGCCAGATGCGTTGCCGCCCGTCAGGGGTGTAGATGGTGGCGAAGCCGCGCTCTTTCAGATTGGTTGTTGTTTCCATTGTTGTCTGTTGTTATAGGTTGATGAATCGTCGTCCTTCTTGTCTTCTTTTATCAGGCCATACTTGATGAACTGCTCCACTATTTCCAGCACATACTCGCCCTTGCACAGTGCCGTCTGCTGTCTTGATGTCGCTTCCCCGCAATCCCTCAAATCGCGATACTTCTCGACCCTCTTCTGCAAGGCTCGCTGCTCCTTCTTCAGCAGTTTGGCAAGCGTGTCCGCCTCGCCCGGTGTCAGCACCACCGTGTACTTATCCGGTATGCCATAGTCCCAATCGTATCTCATGGCTTATTCTTTTATTCTGATAATCCTTTCCATCCTCACCCGTTCCGCCCTATACCGGCAGAACTGCCAATCATTCACCATCTCCCCGGCCACGAACAGCCCCGCCAGGCACAACGCCCCGATGCTGCGTTTCAGTGGCGACAGGTCGAAGCTGATGCCGAACGTCGTGCAGAACCACCACGCCGACAACTCGTTTATCTTGCCGATGTGTAGCTTCTGGTATATCTTCCGCAGGATGTTGTCCACCGTGTAGCGGGAGATGCCCAGATCGTCCGCCACCTCCTTCTGCGACGCCCCCCAGGCGATGCGCTCGGCAATCTGCGATTCGCGCCCGGTCAGGACGGCTATGCTTCCTCGGTCGTCCATACGTCGGTGATGCCGCGGCGGGCGAAGATGTGGGTGATGGCTTCATAGCGGGGCAGGCTGATGTTGACGATGCCTTTGTTCAGCATCTGGTAGAAGTACGCTCGATCCGTGATGCCCAGTGCCTGCATCAGTTCCCGGTGTACCTCCTTCTTGTCCGAGAGGGTCACCTGCTGGTACCCTTTCCGGAACTTATAGCGGATTTTCGCTATTGCCTTTTCTGATGAATTGTTGTACATTTGTTCCATAGTTGTATTAATAACCACCGCAAAAGTATGGGTAATTTTCCAATAAACAAAATAAAATGCAAGGAAATTGCTAACATTTTCTGAAAATTATGAGAACAGACATTGACAACCGAATCCTTCAGTGCATTGAGCACCTTATTAATATAGATAAGGCCTATCGCTCTGAGCGTGCCTTCCTGCAAGACATGGGATTTATTAGCACCAAAATCACCGAGGCACGAAAGGGCAAATCTAACTTTCGTGCCATTGATATTAGCAATTTCCTTGCAAAATTTCCGCAATACAACGGCCACTGGATCCTTACCGGTCAAGGTGAAATGTTCATATCCGAACCTGCCCCGAAGGATTCTGAGCTTTCTGAATTCTTAAAAAAACAAAATACTGAAATGATGGAAACGATACAGGAACTGAGATACGAGCTCGGAGACAAGGATCGTCAACTGATTGAACTGAAAAAAGATCGCGCCCAGCATCTTATGGCTGCCGAAAATGCCGATGCCGTTCCATACGGTTTGGTGAAGTAGAATATGTTATTCCACTATATTAAATCCTATAAATATGGGTATAAAATTATCAGATATTGCACATGTGAAATCCAATTATAAGGTTTCATTCAAGAACATTTCCCCCACGAGGCTTGGGAACTTGTGTCAATATATTTACAACAAAGGCATACGTTATTACAATGCTTCCACCTATTATTATGAACCTGATGATACTTTACTTGATTTAGGTGAGCTAGAAAATTTAATAGGCAAATGGTTAGAGGAGGATTTGATTATTGATAATGAATTTCAAAATACGATTAGTATTAAAAACGTGATTAATGCTTTTTTCAGAGATAGCATTCCATATAGAAGTCCTATTGTCAAAAGAGTATTGACAACAGGACAAATTGAGTATACAAAAGAAAATAGGACAACCGTTTTAGAAGAAAAAAATAAAGAGATAGCACTCCTCAAAGAGTTGAATACTAATAAAGACGAACGAATCTTAGAATTAGAAAAGGCGTTGAGTGGTTGCAAAAAGCGAATAAGGTAACCCGAAATCGACTCGGTGTAGTGATTAACCGATTGAGTATCTGATGTGAATACATTCCGCCAGGTACCTCAATAATGAATCGGTTAATCACAAAGAATCAAGTGGTTAGCCGATTTTTCTTTTGTATGGAATCTGAAAAAGCATTCATAGCGACGATAAAGACATACGAGCGGGTCATTTACAAAGTGTGTTACATGTACACGACCCCCAACACGCCTCTTAATGACCTGTATCAGGAGGTGGTGCTGAACTTGTGGAAAGCTTTCGGCAAATTCAGGCACGAATGCAAGGAGTCCACCTGGATATACCGCATCGCCCTGAACACGTGCATCAGCTTCATCCGCAAGGAGAAGAACGTGCCCGAAATTGTCTCCCTCACGCAAGCCACCGACCGGGAGGACGAAGCCGACGAGACGGAAGCGATGTTGCGCCAGCTCTATCACCTGATAAATCGCCTGGGGCCGCTGGAGAAATCCATCATCCTGCTCTACCTGGACGAGAAGAGCTACGAGGAAATCTCGGAAATCACCGGGCTTACGGTGACCAACGTGGCCACCAAGCTGAGCCGTATCAAAGACAAATTGAGAAAAATGAACAAAGAAAACAGATAAGAACTCATGGAACTGGACGAACTGAAAAAAGCATGGAATGCGCCGGACAACCGGCTGAACCGCACGCCATTGGCCAGCGAGGAGGACATCGAAAGGCTGATAGCTACCGGAAGGACCCGCACGCGCAAGAGTTTGGCAGACCTCAGCCTCATGCAGCGTCTGTCGCTGTTAGTGGGAGGCATCTTCCTGCTGCTCCTTGTGCCGCTATGGCTCTGGACACCCGATTTTCTGGAGGACAGGCTCTCGCCGGAGAGGGTCGCTGTCCTGCTGGCTTTTATCGCCCTCAGCCTGGTGGCTGGCCTGGCATGGGACTGGAAGACCAATCGCTGGGTGCGGGCTACGCGCATTGACGAGATGAGCGTGGTGGAGGTCAGCCGGCGCATGGCCGTCTTCCGACGCCAGATGCGCAACGAGGTGATTGCCACCTGCCTCTGGGTAGTGACGTTCAACGCCTTGAATTTCTGGGTGATGGGCTATCATTTGGCACCCATGCCCATCCGCGCGTTGGTCATTGCCCTGATGCTGCTGCTGGACGTGGCTTTCATCCTTGTCCTCTACAAGAAAGTCTTGTACAAACACCTGAATGACATCCATAAGAACATTGAAGAACTGAAAGATATATGCACCGAATAACCCTCTTGCTTCTCTTTACGCTCCTCTTGCCGGACCTCTATATCTATTTCGTATATATTGTCCGGAGGACGAAAAACACGCTGTTGCGCCTCTCCTATTGGATACCGACCTTGTTGCTGGTCATCCTCTACGTCTACTTCATGTACCTGACGGGAGACAATGCCATGTCCCACCACGCCCTGGGCATCGGGCGTCTGGCCATTGCCTTGATGCTGTTTGCCACGCCCAAGACGCTCTTCATGCTTTGCTCCCTCATAGGGATATTGGTGCACGCCCTCCTGAAGCGTTGCCCCACCCGCCCGTTCACGCTCGTGGGCGTAGGATTAGCTCTGTACAGTTTCGGGTGCATTGCCTACGGTTCTTTCTTCGGCATCACCCGCTTCGAGGTGAAGGAGGTGGAGTACTCCTCCCCTCGCCTGCCCGACGGATTCGACGGATACCGCATCGTCCAACTGTCTGACATCCATATCGGCAGTTGGCAGGGACGCCAGAAGTCCATCCAAAAGCTGGTGGACATGGCCAATGGACAGAAGGCAGACCTCATCGTCTTCACAGGCGACTTGGTGAACCAGCAGAGCCATGAGTTGGACGGCTTTGCTCCCATCCTCTCCCGGCTGCACGCACCGGACGGCGTCTACTCCATCCTGGGCAACCACGATTATGGCACTTACTACCATTGGAAAAGCCCTGAAGAAGAATCCGCCAACCTGGATTATCTCCTCCATCAACAAGCCGCAATGGGATGGACAATGCTGAACAATGACCACGCCATTGTTTGGCATAAGGGAGACAGCATCGCCCTCGTCGGTGTGGAGAATGACGGGGAGCCTCCTTTCTCCCAGTTCGCGGACTTGCCCAAGGCACTGCGGGGCACGGACGGGATGTTCAAGATTCTCCTCAGCCACAACCCCACCCATTGGCGCCGCGAGGTGCTTCCCCAGTCGGACATTGACCTGATGCTGGCCGGACATACGCATGCCATGCAAGCCATCTTCTTCGGACACTCCCTGGCCGAACTGATGTATCCCGAATGGCGGGGCATGTACACCGAAGGCGGACGCTCGCTCTACGTGAACATCGGCATCGGATACGTAGGTCTTCCCTTCCGCTTCGGGGCTTGGCCGGAAATTACGGTCATCACCCTGAAGAAAGGTGCGGGCGAAAAGATGGAAAAACCATAAATTATAGCTACCTTTGCGCTGGATAAAAAACGAACCATAATGAAGATACTCTACAGAATCTACCAACTTTGCATTGCATTGCCCATTTTCCTGGTGCTTACCTTGTTGACGGCTTTAACCACCATCATCGGCTCGCTGATAGGAGGGGCACACGTGTGGGGATATTATCCCGGTAAAATCTGGTCGCAACTGACTTGCTACGTCCTGCTCCTTCCCGTGGAGGTGCATGGACGCGAGAAGCTGGACAAGCATACCTCATACGTCTTCGCGCCCAACCATCAGGGCATCTTCGACATTTTCCTGATTTACGGTTTCCTGGGACGCAACTTCAAGTGGATGATGAAGAAGAGCCTGCGCAAGATTCCGTTCGTGGGCAAGGCGTGCGAGAGCGCCGGGCATATCTTCGTGGACCGTGCCAATGCCAAGGGAATGCTCACTACCATCCGCCAGGCGGAAAGATCGCTGAAGAACGGCGTGTCCTTGGTGGTTTTCCCGGAAGGTTCGCGCACACAGGACGGCACTTTAGGCCCCTTCAAGCGCGGAGCCTTCCAGTTGGCCGATGACCTGCAACTTCCTGTGGTACCCGTCACCATCACCGGTTCGTTCGACGTATTGCCCCGCACCGCCAAGTGGGTACGCCGCCACCGCCTGGTGCTGACCATCCACCAGCCCATCCCTCCCCAAGGCAAAGGCCCGGAGAACGTGAAGGCATTGATGACCGAAACGTATGAAGCCGTGGCAAGCGGCCTAAAATGACATAGCTATGAATAGTGTAAAAGAAATCCCGGTACTGCTCCTGACCGGTTATCTGGGCAGTGGGAAAACGACTTTGGTAAACCATATCCTTTCCAACGAACGTGGCATCAAGTTTGCCGTCATCGTCAACGACATCGGCGAAGTGAACATAGACGCCGACCTCATCCAGCAAGGGGGTGTCGTGGGAAAGAAAGACGATAGCCTCGTGGCCTTGCAGAACGGTTGCATCTGCTGCACCCTGAAGGCCGACCTCATCGAACAGATTTTTGAATTGATGAAGATGCAACGCTTCGACTACATCGTCATTGAAGCCAGCGGCATCTGCGAGCCCGAACCCATCGCGCAAACTATCTGCTCCATTCCCACCTTGGGCGGTGCTTACGTCAAGTATGGCAAATGCCGCTTGGATAGCATCGTCACCGTGGTGGACGCCTTGCGCTTGCAGGATGAATTTTCTTGCGGCGATACCCTCACCCGCCCCCACATCGACGAGGAAGACATCGAGAACCTCATCATTCAGCAGATTGAGTTCTGCAACATCATCCTGCTGAATAAGGCTTCGGAAGTGCAGCCCGAAGAGCGGGAGCGCATCAAGCAAATCATCCGCACCCTGCAACCCCAAGCAGAGATTATCGAATGCGACTACGCCAAAGTGGACTTGGACAAACTTCTCAACACCCACCTGTTCGACTTCGAGCGCGTGGCCACCTCGGCCGGCTGGGTGCGTGAGATAGAACGCCAGGCCACTGCCGAAGAAGAGCGCGAAGCAAAGGCTCCCCTCCATCACCATCAACACCACGCTGAAGAGGCACATCACCACGCTGAAGAGGAACATGGACACACTGAAGAGGGACATGGGCACCACCATCACCATCATGCCGAAGGAGGCGAAGTGGAAGAATACGGCATCGAAACCTTCGTGTACTACCGCCGCCCCGCCTTTGACATCCACAAGTTCGACTACTTCGTCGCCACCCAATGGCCAAAGAACGTCATCCGCACGAAAGGCGTATGCTACTTCAGCCACAACCGTGACATGTCCTTCCTCTTCAAGCAGGCAGGCCGTCAGAAACAAATCAAGGAAGCCGGCCTTTGGTATGCCACCGCTCCCGAGGAAGACCTCATTGAACTGATGCGCCAGGAGCCCGGCCTCCTGCGGGATTGGGACGAGCAATACGGCGACCGCATGATCAAGTTGGTCTTCATCGGTCAGCACCTGGACAAAGCCGCGCTGACAAAGGCGTTGGATGGGTGCTTGGAATGAGCCGAAAACCTTTCGGATAATGTGAAAAAAGACCCAATAAAAGTCCGGATAATGTGAAATTTCTCCCTAATCGAAGGTCGGATAATGTGAAAATGGCTATATTGGCTATTGTATGAATCAGCCGGAGCTTCCTTTAAAGGGAAGTTACCGGCTTTTCTATTATCATAGCGACAAGCCGGCTCTTGAAATGGATTTCTTTGTCTGGGATGCGGATTCGCTTGTCCCGGTAGAAGTGAAAGCGAACGACGGGGCTACCGCCTTTCTGAATAATCTGCTGAAAAGCGATAAATACCCCGATGTGAAGTATGGCATCAAGTTGGGATACCGGAACATCGGATTCAATGGCAAGTTCTACACTTTTCCCTATTTCCTGACTTTCTTGTTGAAGCGGTTCCTGGCGGATAGAAAGCAGGCGTGAGGTTGGGGAAAGAGACGGACCTAAGTACATGACAAAAATTTGAATACATCGAATTTCGGAACATAAGTCGGTCGAAAAAGCACGTTGGAAATCTCCTCCAGTCCGTACTTTACTAAGGATTTTGCCTTTCGTCCGTGTTTCAATGTCTTTATAGGCTTTA
>CASEYC010000008.1 GCA_949292025.1 uncultured Bacteroides sp.
GAAAGCCATCCTCTAATTGCAGACGGGATTCGTCTGTCAATGATATGGTTTTGATCTTTGCCATAATAGTACAACTCTATAATAATGGGCAAAGGTACAAACTCATAATGATATAAACTAATTTTCAACATCTACTTATAAATTATTATTGTTTATTTATGAAACGTATTTTGTCTTTAGCTTTGCCGTTGCTGTTGATGGGCGGCAACAGCTTCGCCCAATGGGAACCTGCGGGCGACCGGATCAAAACCGAGTGGGCCGCGCAAATCGACCCTGCCCATGTATTGCCCGAATATCCGCGCCCGCAAATGGAGCGTGACCGGTGGCAGAACCTGAACGGGTTGTGGCAGTATGCCGTCGTGCCCAAAGATGCCACCATGCCCGGTGAATTTGAGGGCGAAATTCTCGTACCTTTTGCCATCGAATCTTCCTTGTCGGGTGTGGGTCGCCGGTTGGACGAGAAGTCCGAGCTGGTTTATTCCCGGACGTTCACCGTGCCTTCCGCCTGGCAGGGACAACGTGTCCTGTTGCACTTCGGTGCCGTGGATTGGAAGGCCGACGTGTGGGTGAACGATGTGAGAGTGGGTAGCCACGAAGGCGGCTTCACTCCTTTCTCGTTCGATGTCACTGCGGCTTTGGCTGGCAAGGGTGCTGTCAACACGTTGACCGTGCGCGTGTGGGATCCCACCGACAATGGCCCGCAGCCGCGCGGCAAGCAGGTGAACCGTCCCGAAGGCATCTGGTATACGCCGGTGAGCGGCATCTGGCAGACCGTCTGGTTGGAGCCGGTGCCTGCTTCTTATATAGAGAGTCTCCGCATCACGCCCGATATTGACCGACACGTACTCACTGTCCAGCCCGTCACTGCCGCCACTTCCTGCCTGGCCGAGGTCGAGGTCTATGACGGCGACCGCCTGGTGGCCACCGGGCGCAGCATCAACGGGCAACCGGTAGAAGTGCGTATGCCGGCCGACATGAAGCTTTGGAGCCCCGATTCTCCTTTCCTCTACGACCTGAAGGTACGCCTGAAGGACGGGAAGAAGACGTTGGACGAGGTGGACAGCTATGCCGCTATGCGCAAGTTCTCCACCTTGCGGGACAAGGACGGCATCATGCGCTTGGCACTCAACAATAAACCTGTCTTTCAATACGGTCCGCTGGACCAAGGCTGGTGGCCCGACGGTCTCTATACGGCACCCACGGACGAGGCCCTGCGCTATGACATTGAGATGACGAAGAAGTTCGGCTTCAACATGATACGCAAGCACATCAAGGTAGAGCCCGCCCGCTGGTACACCTATTGCGACCGCTTGGGTATCATCGTCTGGCAAGACATGCCCAGTGGCGACCGCAACCCCGAATGGCAGATGCGCCAGTATTTTACCGGCGTTGACCGGACGCGCACTCCGGAATCCGAAGCTATCTACCGCAAGGAGTGGAAGGAAATCATCGACTGCCTCTATTCCTATCCCTGCATTGGCGTATGGGTGCCTTTCAACGAAGCCTGGGGACAGTTCAAGACACCGGAGATTGCCGCTTGGACCAAGCAGTACGATCCTTCGCGTCTGGTCAACCCCGCCAGCGGCGGCAACCACTACACATGCGGCGACATCTTGGACTTGCACAACTATCCCGCCCCCGAAATGTTCCTGTATGACGCACAGCGTGCCACGGTATTGGGCGAGTTCGGCGGCATCGGCCTGGTGCTGAAGGACCACCTGTGGGAACCTGACCGCAACTGGGGCTATGTGCAGTTCAATTCGCCCAAGGAAGTGACGGACGAATACGTGAAGTATGCCAATATGCTTTTGAAACTCATCAAGCGCGGCTTCTCGGCTGCCGTCTATACACAGACCACCGATGTGGAGGTGGAGGTGAACGGCCTGATGACCTACGACCGCAAGGTGGTGAAGATGGATGCTGACCGTGTGCGTGAGATTAATCAACGCATCTGTCGGTCGCTGGACGAATAAATACTTGATGATGAATAAAATATTGTGGATTGTCGTTTGGGTGGGAGTGTGGTGTATATCCCTCTCGACTATGGTATATGCCGAAACTCCCATCCATTATTATTTCCGCACGCTGGATGTCCGCAACGGCCTTTCGCAGAATACTGTCTATCAGATTTTGCAGGATCGGCAGGGCTTCATGTGGTTTGGCACCAAAGAAGGATTAAACCGTTATGACGGCCTTACTTTTCGTGTCTACAAGAAGGAAAACTCCGGCTTGGGCAAGAACTTCATCACGGCATTGCACGAAGATGTGGACGGCAATATCTGGGTGGGCACTGATGGCGGGGTTTTCATTTATCAGCCTTTGTTGGATACGTTTACGGCTTTTGACTTGGTGAGCGACCGTGGCAGCCGTGTCATCGGCTATGTGACGCAGATTTCGGCTGACGGCGATGACGTCTGGATGTCGGTAGAAGGGCAGGGATTGTTTCGCTATAACCTCCGTGAGAAACGTCTGGTACATATCTTCGGTGAATCCGATATGCCCAATATCACCCGTTTCTGGATTCGCGACGACATGTGCTGGCTGGCTTTGTATGCAGACAATGTGTACTATGTGCCCAAGGACTTCAGTGTTCCCCTCCGTCCGTACAAGAATGCCGATGGGCAGGAAATCTTCAAGGGAGCCATTATCAACTGGGCAGTCAGGGGACCGCACAACCGGGTGTATGTCGCCTCCAATACTGGTTTGGACGAAATCAACCACACAACCGGTCAGTCACGCCGTCTGCTGAGCGCCTATGTGCGCACCTTGCAGTTCAAGACCGACGACGAGCTGTGGGCAGGTACCGAGACCGGCCTCTATATCTGCCATCTGTCAGACGGGAACCAGATACACGTGACGGTTCCCGACCAAGATGATAGTTATGCCTTGTCGGACAACGCCATCTACTCCCTTTGCCTTGACAAGGAACAAGGCATGTGGATAGGTTCTTACTTTGGCGGCGTCAATTATGCTCCCTACCAGTGGACTTATTTTGAGAAGGTCTATCCACGTAGCGGCTTGGAATATTTCGGGCGGCGTGTGCGCGAATTTTGTGAAGGAAAAGACGGCACGTTGTGGATAGGTACGGAAGACAAGGGGCTTTTCCATTACGACCCGCAGAGCGGCAACATTACGCCATTCAGGCATCCGTCCATCTATCGCAACGTGCATGGCCTTTGCCTGGACGACGATGAATTGTGGGTAGGTACTTTTTCCGGCGGTTTGAACCGCGTGAACCTGCGTACCCGCAACGTCCGTCATTATGCCCGCGGCGAAGCCGACAACCAGTTGCCGGCCAATGACATCTTTACGATTTGTCGGACGGCCGGAGACGAAATCCTGATAGGCACCACTTCGGGACTGGTGAAGTACAATCGCGAAACGGACGATTTCACGCGCGTTTCCCAGTTGGGCAATCTGTTCATCTATGATATATGGGAAGATTATGATGGCAACCTTTGGTTTGCCACCTATGCCAACGGCCTCTTCTGTTATGATGTGCACCGGAAGCGTTGGCACAACTACCTGTCGGATGAACGGGATTCCACGTCGCTGGCCTACGACAAAGTCATTAGCATCTTTGAGGACAGCCGCAAGCGTCTATGGTTTATGACGCTGGGAGGCGGATGCTGCCTCTATCATCCGGAGAAGGACAATTTTACCCGGTATGACATTTCCAAGGGATTTCCCAATACCATATATAAGATGGTGGAAGACCAGAAGGGCAATTTGTGGATAACTTCTAACGAGGGCTTGTTGTGTTTCAACCCCGACACCGGCTTCCGGCGCAATTATACGACAGCCAATGGCCTGTTGAGCAACCAGTTCAATTTCCAGTCCGGTTATTGTGATGCGGACGGCCATATCTATCTGGGCAGCATCAATGGTTTCATTGTCTTTGATCCTGCCACTTTTGTTGAAAATGACTATTTGCCTCCGGTGGTGTTGACGGACCTCTACGTCTTCAACAAGCGGGTGTCTGCCGCTACTTCCGGTTCGCCTTTGTCGAATAATATTGTCTATTCGGACGGCATTGAGTTGGATGCCGAGCAGAATTCCTTTTCCTTCTCGGTGGCTGCCTTGAGCTATCAGGCTCCGGAGATGAACCGTTTGGAATACCGCTTGGATGGTTTCGACACGGAGTGGTATCCCGTAGGGCGCAATTCGCGCATCACTTATTCGCGCCTGCCTTACGGCAATTACCATCTTCATGTGCGCGGTTCTAACAGTGATGGCAAGTGGAATCCCACGGAATGCGTACTGGGTATCCGTATCCGTCCGCCGTTCTATTTGTCCGCTTGGGCATACGTGGTTTATGCCGTTTTGTTCATCTGCACCTTGCTGTGGACAGGACTCTATTTCCGCAGAAGGGCACAACGGCGCAACCGTTTGGCCATGGAGAAATTGGAGCGTGAGAAGGAACGGGAAATCTATACGGCAAAGATAGATTTCTTCACCAATGTGGCCCATGAAATACGCACGCCCCTGACGCTCATTAAAAGCCCGTTGGAAAACGTGCTGGCTGCGAAGGCCGTGCCCGGAGATATTCGTGATGACTTGGAAATTATGGATCTCAACACCAACCGTTTGCTGGACTTGGTGAACCAGTTGCTGGACTTCCGCAAGACAGAAACCCGGGGCTTCCAGCTGAATTTTGTAGAATTCGACGTTGTGGATATCGTGCAGCGCACTTGCAAACGCTTCCGTCCTTTGGCTCGTCAGCGTGGCATTGAGATGGAGTTGGATTTGCCGGAAAAACTCTATGCTTCTGTGGACAAGGAGGGACTGACGAAAATCATCAGCAACCTGCTGACCAATGCCGTCAAGTATGCCGAGACATTCATCCGTATTCAACTGAAGCATGAAGACGGCCGGTTGTTCTTCACGGTGTCCAACGACGGTGTCCTGGTGCCGTCGGATATGCGTGAGGAAATCTTCAAGCCTTTCATCCGCTACAACAACGAGCAGTCCGGTTCGGTGGCAGGCACCGGTATCGGTTTAGCCTTGGCCCGTTCATTGGCCGAGCTGCACGGAGGCACACTCCGTATGGTGGATGAGGCGAATGCCAATGTCTTTTGTCTGTCACTTCCGTTGGAGCATGAGCATACGTTCAATGTCGAGGGCCTTAAAGAAGGGCTGCCTGGAGAGGAAGGCGCATCCCAGTCCGAGGCTGGCGGTACAGCTGTTGTTGACGGTCAGCGCTACGCTTTGCTGGTGGTGGAGGACAATGCCGAGATGCGCGCGTTTATTACCAAGATTTTCGCAAGTGAGTATCGTATGCTTGCCGCTCCCAACGGCGCAGTAGCCCTGAAGATATTGGAAACGGAGGCCGTGAACCTGGTTATCTCCGACATCGTGATGCCCGAGATGGACGGGCTGGAACTATGCGAGCACCTGAAGTCCAAGCTGGACTACAGCCATATCCCGGTTATCCTGCTGACGGCCAAGACCACGCTGCAGGCCAAGATAGAAGGCATGAAGTTCGGAGCAGATGCCTATGTGGAGAAACCTTTCTCGGTGGAATACCTCAAGGTTTGCGTTTCCAATCTGTTGGACAATCGCGAGAAGTTGCGCAAAGCTTTTGCCCACTCGCCCTTTGTGGAGGCCAACAGCATGGCCATGACCAAGGCCGATGAAGTCTTTCTGCAAAAGCTGAACGGATTGGTGACTGAGAATATGTCTAATCCGGATTTCTCCCTGGACGATATGGCTTCGCTGCTCAACATGAGCCGTTCCAGCCTGAGTCGCAAAATCAAGGGCTTGCTGGACATGACCCCCGGTGATTATATCCGTCTGGAGCGTTTGAAGCGTGCCGCCCAGTTGCTGAAAGAAGGAAGTTATAAGATCAATGAAGTCTGTTACATGACCGGCTTCAACACGCCTTCCTATTTTACTAAAGTATTTCAGCGTCAGTTCGGCGTGTTGCCCAAGGACTTTGTGCAATGAATTTGTCGGCAAATGCCATAAAACGTTCAACGCTTTCCTGTGGTAGTTTTTTGCGCGTTTTATTCCATGTGTTGGCGATTTTGTTCTATGCAGTCAAGAATCTGTTATTGTATTTTTGCATACGAGAATTACCTGATTATGAACCCCTAAAAATGTAATATCATGAGTGATCGTATGACGTAACAGAATTTCAATTACCGGCCGCGGCGGAGCGGGAGTACTCCGGCGGCAAACAGTAACGCGGCGTTTTGTGCCGCATCTTTTAACACCTAATTCTATTAAAATGGCAAAGAAATTTTTGTTTTTGATTTTTATGACAATGTTTGCGTTTGCCGCCTTTGCCCAGAATGGGACAACGGCCACCGGTACGGTGAAAGACGCGAACGATGAGCCTTTGATAGGCGTGAGTGTAATGGTCAAGGGCACGCAGACCGGCGGCATCACTGACTTGGACGGACGCTTCTCAGTCAATGCCAAACCGGGCGATGTGCTGGTATTCTCTTACATTGGTATGCAAACGAGCGAAATCGCTTGGCAAGGTACTCCGCTGGATGTGGTGATGCAGGAGGACATGCAGGCATTGGACGAAGTAGTAGTGGTGGGTTACGGCTCGCAGAAGAAGGTCAACCTGACCGGGTCGGTATCTTCCATCAACTTTGACGAAGAAATGGAGTCACGTCCTGTCACCACCGTGGCAAATGCCCTCAGCGGCATGGCAGCCGGCTTGGGCGTGATGAGCACCGGCTCCAAGCCGAACGAAGAAAGCGCCCGCATCTCCATCCGTGGCACGGGCACGCTGAACAATTCCAGTCCGTTGGTATTGGTGGACGGCATGGAGATGGACTTGAACCAGATCAACCCCAACGACATTGCCAGCATCTCGGTCCTGAAGGATGCCGCATCCTGCGCCATCTATGGTAACCGGGCGGCCAACGGCGTTATCCTGGTGACCACCAAGAAAGGCTCCACGGAAGGCAAGGTGAACGTGACGTATTCCGGCAAGTTCTCCTACAACACCCCGGCCAAGCTGATCCGCCAGGTGTCCAACTATGCCGACTACATGGAGCTGTTCAACGAGGCTTGCGAGGGCAGCGGCACGGCCACGCTCTACAGCCAGAGCAACATTGACGCCTGGCGTGCAGCCGAACAGGACCCCAACGGCATCTCTGAGTCGGGCTATCCCAACTACGTGGCCTACCCGAACACGGACTGGTATGACGTGCTGTTCAACCCCAAATGGATGCAGGAGCACACCGTGTCCGTGGTAGGCGCCGAGAAGCGCACCAACTACAGCTTCAGCGGCACCTTCCTGGACAACCCGGGCATCGCCCCCAACTCCGGCATGAAGAAGTATTACTTCCGCTCCAACATCGAGTCTAAGATAACTTCCTTCCTGACCGCCGGGTTTCGCGTTTGGGGCTATCATACCGACCAAGAGCGCAACAACATTGACAACCTGACTGGCACCGAGATGAAGAAGGCAAACCCCGGCACCTACCCGTATTACGACGGCTATTACGGCGCGGTGGCATCGACCGAGGAAGACGCCTCCGCCACCAATCCGCTCTACTTCATTGACACGCAGGAGGGTGCCAAGAAGCAGACCCGCTTCTACGTGAACCCATATGTGAAGGTGGACTTCTTGAAGCACTTCAGCTTCACCTACAATTTCTATTACGACAACTTCCGCAACGAACACACGCTGTATGATTCCGACTACAAGCCGCGCATGAACTTCCTGACGGGCGTGGTGACCAACCATGCCCCCACGTCGAGCGAACTGGCTGAAGCCCAGGTGTATGACTGGCGCAACTATGAGCAGAGCTGGAAGAGCAGCGGCGTGCTGAACTACGGCCAGACCTTCGGCGGTAAGCACGAGGTGAGCGCCATGGCCGGCTATGAGGAATACCGCTGGTGGAAGCGCGAGATTGACATCTGCAAGAAAGGCATGGTGAACACCTCGCTGACCGACTTCAACGCCATGACCGAGCCGAGCTACCTCTCCGGCTATTCGCGCGAACTGGCCACCCGTTCCTGGTTCGGCCGCGTGAACTACGTGTTCGACTCGCGCTACCTCTTCGAGGCCAACGTCCGCTATGACGGCTCGTCGCGTTTCGCCAAGGAGAACCGTTGGGGCGTGTTCCCCTCCTTCTCGGCCGGATGGCGCATCTCCGAAGAAGGGTTCCTGAAAGACCTGAACCTCTTCGACAACCTGAAGTTGCGCGCATCCTGGGGCAAGCTGGGAAACAGCGCCATCAATGACTATTACGCCTACCAGTCGCTCTATGCGGTCAACAGCTACGTGTTCGGCGGCAATGTAAGCTCCGGCTTCGGCATGTCTTCCTTCTCCAATCCCAACCTGAAGTGGGAGACGACCGCCGTGACCAACATCGGTCTGGACGTGGCCGCCCTGAACAACCGCCTGACGGCCACTGTGGAATGGTATAACAAATTGACGGACGGCATCCTGTATCAGCCCTCCTTGTCCAACACGCTGTCTTATTTCGGCTCGCCCTACCAGAACATTGCCGAGGTGCGGAACCGCGGTTTCGAGCTCTCTTTGGGCTGGCGGGACCGTGTGCAGGATTTCCATTACAGCGTGAACGCCAACTTTTCGCTGAACAACAACGAGGTGACCAAGTATAAGGGTGCCTTGCAGCGCGGCTGGGTGGACGGCGTGTACACCACTAACATCGGCGACGTGTCCACCGGCGGCGACACCCGCGTGTTGGAAGGACATACCATCAACGAGTTCTACATGCTCAACCTGTATAGCGGCAACGGCAAATATTTCAATGCCGACGGTACGGTCAATCCCGGCGGTGGCCCCAAGGACGGCATGATTCGTACGGAGAACGACATGGCGTGGCTGCGTGCCATGGTGGATGCCGGCTATGAATTCTATCCGGCCAAAGGCATCGGCAAGAGTGAAATCTGGTATGGCGACGTGATCTATGCCGACCTGAACGGAGACGGCATCTATGGCGATGACAACGACCGCGACTTCCAGGGCTTCTCGTCCACGCCGAAGTATTACTACGGTTTGCAGGCCAGCGCTTCGTGGAAGGGCTTCGACCTCTCCATGAGCTGGGCCGGCGCGGCAGGATTCAAGATCTCCTGGTGGGAACAGAGCCTGAACAGTACACGCCTGACGCGTTGCTACGGCATCGGCGAGGACGTGGCCAATGACCACTACTTCTACGACCCGGAGAATCCCAACGACCCTCGCACGAACATCTGGGCGGAGAATACCCGCCTGACCATCGGCGGCACCGCACAGACCGAGACGGCCAGCCAACTGTGGCTGCACAACGGCAATTACCTGAAGCTGAAGAACCTGACCATCGGCTACACCTTCCCCAAGAAGTGGATGGACAAGCTCTATGTGCAGAACCTGCGCATCTATGCCACAGGCGAGAACCTGCTGACCATCACCAAGTTCAAAGGCTTGGACCCGGAGATGGCAGCCGGAAACGGCTACCTGCCCATGCGCCAGTTTGCTTTCGGTATCAATGTTACATTCTAAATTAATATATAGGAGATTATGCAATGAAAAATACAGTCAAAAAATTATCCGGACGGCTGGCTCTCTTGGCCGGCTTGGGAGTGTGTGGCACGGGATGCGTGGACATGGACTTGTCTCCGTTGGACCAAGGGTCGTCCGGTGCCGTGTGGTCGGACGCCACCATGGCGGAGCAGACCGTGACCGGCGTCTACAACGTGTTGTATTATGGCTATAACGATGCCTGGCTGGGCTGGTGGGACACGTGGTCGTACATGATGGACCTGGACGCCAACTGGATTGGCGGCTTCGGCGCCTTGCTGGGCAACAACACCTCCAGCAACGACCGTTGCAGCACGCGTTGGTGGCAGGTGTACTACGGCGGCATTTTCCGGGCCAACGACGTGATACAGAACATGCCGGGCGTGCCGGGCATGGACGAGGGGTTGAAGTCGCGCCTGGTGTCGGAAGCCCGCTTTTTGCGCTCGTGGTGGTATTACCGCCTGAACGCCCTCTACGGCAACATCCCTTATTACACCCAGGCACTGAGCAGCACGGATGACACCAAGGATGCCACCCAATGCACGCAGGACGAGATGTGGGACAACATCATTGCCGACCTCACCCTCTGCATCGAAGACCCCAACCTGCCGGACAAGTATGCCGCTGGCGATGCCAATTACGGCCACATCACCAAGGGCGCGGCCTATGCCCTGCGCGGATTGATTTATATGTGGAAGGAGGACTGGACGGCTGCCATCAGCGACTTCCAGGCCGTGAAGGACTGCGGCTACAGCCTTTATACGGGCAGCGGTGCCGACTCCTACAAGCAGCTGTTCAAGCTGGCCAACGAGCAATGCGGCGAGATGATTTTCTCCATCCAGTGCACGGATGCCGACAACGGTTCCAGCTCGCACCAGAAGAACCACTTCTACGGCAGCCGTTGCCTGCCGGACGATGGCTCGGGTGTCGGCCTGGGATGGTCCAACTACATCGTCAACCCGCGCTTCGTGGACAGCTATGAGAATGCCGACGGCAGCAAGTTCGACTGGGACGACATTATCCCCGGTTACAGCAGCATGACGCCGGCCGAGCGTGCCGTCTACTTCTATCGCGACAACCTGACGGAGTCTGAATATACCAATGCGGTAAACAACGGCGCCGACATGAGCAAGTATCTGGAGAACGGTAACGAGGCCCGCATCCTGCAGGCGTACGCCAACCGCGACCCGCGTCTGGCCATGTCCGTCGTGACGCCCTACAGCACGTATTCCGGCGGTATCAGCGGTTCGCCCATCGACTATACGTACCGCTATCCGTATCGCACGCTGAATGCGCCGACGTATGACTATGCCACGGACATCACCGCCATGGCCTATTATACGAACCGCAAGTTCGTGGGGGAAGGCATGGAAATCATCGTGAACTACTCTCCGGTGGACTTGCCGCTCATCCGTTACGGACAGGTATTGTTGTGGTGGGCCGAGGCGCTGAACGAGTCGGGCGACCTGCAAGGCGCCATCGAGAAGGTGAACGAAGTCCGCAACCGTGCCGGTGCCCAGCCGCTGAACAGCAACGAGCCGACCACCGTCACTGGAAAAGACGACATGCGCCAGCGCATCATGAACGAATGCCATTGGGAGTTGGTGGCCGAGGACGTGGTCTTCTTCGATGAACTCCGCTGGAAGACGTGGAAGGACCTGAAGTTTGCCACGACGGACGACAACGGCGCGGTGAACGGCATGAGCCAGTGGTGGGGCAAGGTGACTTACTCCTACAAGTGGGGCGGCGACAACTACTGGCTGCTGCCCATCCCCATCAATGCCGTGCAGATTGACCACCTGAAGCAGAACGAAGGGTATAACTAAATGCCGCACGCGACGCATCCGGCTCCTGGCGTAAGCAGGGAATCATGTACGATGATTGTAGGAATCATGTACGATGATGATTCCCTGCCTGCCGGAGGAGCTGGATGCGGAGGAGGCAATCCCCGAAGGTTTAACCCGTTTCAAAGACCAAGCTTTATTGTATGAGACAGATTTTATTCCATTACGCTTTTCCTGCCCTATGCCTCTTGTGCGCAGCTTGCACGTCAGCCAAGGGGTCCAAAGACGTATCCGGCCAAGGTGGCACGGAAGCCGTAGCCGCGCAGTATGCCAACCCGGTCCTCCGGGTTTCCGTTCCCGACCCCACGGCCATCCGCACGGCCGACGGTGCCTACTACCTGTACGGCACGGAGGATATCCGCAACCTGCCCATCTTCCGCTCGGACGACCTGGTGCATTGGACTCAGGTGGGCACGGCCTTCACCGATGAAACCCGCCCGAAGAAAGTGGAGGGCACCAGTCTCTGGGCACCCGAAATCCGCTACATCAAGGGCAAGTACGTGTTGTTCTACTCGCTGGCCATCTGGGGACAAGAGTGGGTGAGCACCATTGGCTATGCCGTGGCCGACAAGCCCGAAGGCCCCTTCACCGAGAAAGGCATTGTCTTCAGCAGTCGCGATGTCAATGTGCAGAATTCCATCGACGAGTTCTTCTACGAAGAGGATGGCAAGTACTACATGCTGTGGGGCAGCTTCCGGGGCATCTACCTGATGGAGCTGGACGTGACGGACGATTGGGTCATCACGCCCAAGAAGGAGACCCTGCAGCAAGTGGCAGGCACAGCCTTCGAAGCCGTGAACCTCTGGAAACGCGACGGCTATTACTACCTGTTCGCTTCCATCGGCTCGTGTTGCGAAGGAGCCAACAGCACCTATACCACCGTGGTGGGACGTTCGGAGAATCTGGCCGGCCCCTACGTGGACAAGACGGGCAAGCAGATGCTGGACAATGGCTACACCACCGTCATCTCCCGCAGTCCGGCTTTTGTGGGGACGGGGCATAACTCCATTCTCCTCGAAGACGATGCTCAGGACACGTGGATGCTGTATCATGGCTACCAAGTGAACAAGGAAGACGATGGGCGTCAGGTCTTGCTGGACAAGGTGCTGTGGGACGAAGACGGGTGGCCCTACGTGGCGGGCGGGCAACCTTCGCTCAAGGCTGATGTGCCGGCCATTCGTCAGTGATAGGGAGACACAGTGATGTAAAGTTTCAGGATAGCATGAAGAGATGTCATGACTGCAAGCACAAGTATGGATATGGCATCTCTTCTTTGTTTTCCAATAAGTAATGATAAATTAGTAACTTATGAATTTAAGATATGTATGTATGGCAGCCCTCTTGTTTTCTTTTACTTCATGCGGGGCTTCCGATGGAAATGAACCCTTGCCGGGAGGTGGCGGAGATACCCCCGAGACCAAAAAGCAAAACATCTATTATGCCGATCCCACCATCTTCTTGGACAATGGGACGTACTACATGTCTGGCACCTCGCAAGTGGGCAGCCAGTCTTCGCAAGGCTTTACCGTCTTGATGTCCGACGATCTCCAGGAGTGGACATCGGGCACGGCAGAGACCTATCGTTATATCCTGAATCCTGCCGAGGGAACCACATGGGGCACGGCTGGTTTCTGGGCACCCCAATGGTTCAAGGAGAACGGCACGTACTACTTCCTCTACACGGCCAATGAGAAGGTGGCCATGGCACAAGGCAACGCCGTGACGGGACTATTCACGCAGGATGAGGCCAAGCCCATCGATGCGTCGGCGGGCAACATTGACCCCTATCTCTTCAAAGACGAGGACGGGAAATACTACCTCTACCACGTCCGTTTCGGGGGAGGCAACTTCATCTGGGTGGCTGAGTTCGACCTGGAAACGGGAACTATCGATCCGGCCACGCTGAAGCAGTGCCTGCAACTGACCGAACCTTGGGAACGCATGTACAACTATGATACCAGCTGGATTATGGAAGGCCCCACGGTGGTGAAGTGGGAGGGTGTATACTACCTGTTCTATTCCGCCAACCACTACAAGGACCCGGACTATGCCGTGGGCTATGCCACAGCATCTTCGCCCATGGGGCCGTGGACCAAATACGCCGGCAATCCCATTATCCGCCGAGACATCGTGGGCGAGAAAGGCTCCGGCCATGGCGATGTCTTCCAAGGCAAGGATGGGCAGTTCTATTACATCTACCACGTGTGGAGCGGGGATAACCCGGACGCACGCCAGGCACGCATCGTCCCGTTGGTTCGCGAGATGGGAGAGGATGGCATTTACAAGATTTCGGTGGATGCCGAGCATGTTATCACGCCGTATATGGTCTATTAAGGTTGATAAGCTATGAGAATACCACTGTTAGGTAACTTGGCCGCCTTGGGGACGTTGGCTGGTCTGGCCACGCAAGCATGGGCACAGCAGGACGCACGCCCCAACATCATTGTCATCCTGGCCGATGATTTGGGCTACTCCGACCTGGGATGCTATGGGGGCGAGATACAGACCCCCAATCTGGACCGGCTGGCTCACGATGGACTGCGGTTCAACAGTTTCTACAATGCCGGGCGCAGTTGTCCCACGCGGGCGTCTTTGTTGACCGGCTTGTACCCGCACCAGGCAGGAATCGGACGCATGACGTTCAACGACAGCTTGCCGGGCTACCGGGGACAGCTGACCGATAATGGCGTGACCCTTGCCGAGGTGATGAAAGAAGCCGGCTACCAGACCGGCATGGTGGGCAAATGGCATGTGGCCGAAACTCCTCTGCGCCATGACCAGCGTCAATGGTTGGCTCATCAGGTGTATCACGAGGAGTTTGCCGACAAGGCGTGCTATCCGGTGAACCGGGGATTCGATGACTTCTACGGCATCATCTATGGAGTGGCCGATTACTTCGATCCCTTCAGCTTGGTGGATGGAGAGACACCGGTCAGGAATGTGCCCAAGGATTATTATATCACTTGTGCCCTGTCGGACAGTGCCGTGTCTTATGTCAACCGTTATGCCCGTCAGGACAAACCTTTCTTCTTGTACTTGGCTTATACGGCTCCCCACTGGCCTCTGCATGCCCTGCCCTGGGACATCGAAAAGTATAAGGATACCTACAAAGACGGATGGGACGCTATACGCGAACGACGCTATGAGCGGATGAAGCAATTGGGCTTGTTCCCGGGGGCTGACCACTATTTGAGCCCGCGCCAGCATCCCGACCGTTGGGCCGATAATCCCACGAAGGAATGGGATGCCCGCGCCATGGCTGTGCATGCCGCCATGGTGGACCGCATGGACCAAGGCATCGGGCAACTGTTGGATGCCTTGCAGGAGAATGGCGAACTGGACAACACGCTGATTCTGTTCCTTTCTGACAACGGATGCAGCAATGAGATTTGTCAGAATTACAGCGAAGGAGAGAACGACCGTCCGGACATGACCCGGCTGGGCGAGAAAATCGTTTATCCGCGACAGAAGGAAGTGTTGCCGGGCAGCGAACAGACCTATGCTTCTATTGGTCCCATCTGGGCCAATGTGGCCAATACGCCTTTCCGCTTCTGGAAAGCCAAGTCTTACGAAGGAGGCATCAATACCCCTTGCATCGCTTTCTGGCCTGCGGGGATGAAGGCACCAAAAGGTTCGGTCACCTCCCAGCGGGCACATGTGATAGACATCATGGCTACTTGTGTCGAACTGGGACAGGCTGCTTATCCAGCCACCTATGACGGGAAGCAGATACGTCCCATGGAAGGACGAAGCTTGGTTCCGGTATTTCAAGGGAAAATGCGCGATGCACATGAATACTTGGGCTTTGAGCATTTCAACGAGAAGGCACTCATCAGCAAGGACGGCTGGAAAATCGTGCAGCCGGGCAAAAACGCCAAGTGGGAGCTTTATAACCTGAACGAAGACCCTACGGAGCTGCACGATGTGGCCACACGCTATCCCGAGAAGTTGGAACAAATGGCGAAGGCATACGGACAGTGGGCGGAAAGATGCCTGGTGGTGCCTGCTCCGGACTGAAGATACCGGTTTATGGAAGAACTTAATTACTCACACAAACTCAAAACCTAATGATAACAATGAAAGTAAACAGATTGATTCTAAGTGTTTGGCTGCTCTGTGGCTGTGTAGGCATGGCCAAGGCGGCTGCAGGGGAAGGAATGGAGGAGGTTTCCGCCACAATATCCCTGAAAGTGCCGGGCAATGAGGCCCGGGATTATCCGTTGACGTTCCGCCAATGGCAGGCAGGACAGGGCATTGGCGTGGCAAATACCGACTTGCCCGTCATCGTCAGCCGCAAGGTGATTGACACCGCGCAAGGCCAGCGGGTCACGGTCATGCTGACCGCCGAAGAGGATATCTACTTCAACTATGGCGAACAGCTGAAGACCGGCTTCCGGCATGAGGATTGCCAGTTCTATATGCCCGGCTTCTGGTATCGCCGCAACCTGCGCTCGCCCCAAGAGGCACCTTCGTTCCACACCTCGGACAGCTGGCTGGTGCGCGACGACCGTCTGAGCACGCCCCTGACTGCCGCCTTTGACGAGCGCAGCGGGCAGGTGATGTCGGTGATGCGCGTGGACGATTTCGGGCATGACGCACTCACGACGCACGAGGCAGACGAAGTCATCGTGTCCGGCCGGACTTCCATCGGCTACACAGGCTTCCAGAACAAGGACGGCGAGACGCTCTTGGCTTACGGCTTCCCTTACCGCGAAGAGCCCAAGACCTACATCCGCAAACTGACCTTGGCTCCCGCCGTGAAGGCTTTCCAGCACTTGCGCAAGGGCGAGAGCATCACGCTGTGCTGGGAATTGTCGCAGAAGAAGGTGGCAGACTTCTCGGAGTGCGTGCAACGCCTTTGGGAGTATAGTTACGACACCTATCGCCCACAGCCCGTCGAGACTTCCTATACGCCGGAGTATATGAAGGAGGTGATGAGCAACTATTTCCTTCATTCCTATGTGGAGACCCCTGTGCTGAGCTACTATGCCAGCCCGGAGATGCGTGTGGACGATTGTGCCAGTCCCGCCAGAGCCGAGGTGGGCTTTGTGGGCCGCACGCTCCTCAACGCCTTCAATGCCTTGGAATATGGCGAGCAGCAACAGCGCGCCGATTTGGCCGACCAAGCCCACAAGGTGTTCGATTCCTACCTGGCCAACGGCTTCTCTGAAGCCGGCTTCCTCAACGAGGTGGTGGACACGCGGGACGGGAAGGCTGAACCTGTGCATAGCATTCGTCGCCAGTCCGAGGGCGTATATGCCGTGCTCTACTACCTGGATTACGAGAAGCGCCAAGGCCGCAAGCACCCCGGATGGGAAAAGCGCATCAAGGCCATGCTGGACATGTTCCTGCAGCTGCAGCAGGCCGACGGCAGCTTCCCGCGTAAATTCAAGGACGACTTCAGCCTCGTGGATGCCACCGGCGGCAGCACGCCTTCGGCCACCCTTCCCTTGGTGATGGGCTACAAGTATTTCAAGGACAAGCGCTACCTGGAGAGCGCCCGCCGCACGGTGGACTACCTGGAGGAGGAAATCATCTCGAAGGCAGACTATTTCTCGTCCACGCTCGATGCCAACTGCGAGGACAAGGAAGCGTCACTCTATGCCGCCACGGCTGTCTACTACCTGGGATTGGTGTCCAAGGGTGAGGAACGTAGCCGTTGCATCGACTTGGCACGCCGCGCCGCTTACTTCGCCCTGTCGTGGTACTACACCTGGGATGTGCCTTTTGCTGAGGGACAGATGTTGGGCGACCTGGGCCTGAAGACGCGCGGCTGGGGCAACGTGTCGGTGGAGAACAACCACATCGACGTCTTCATCTTCGACTTTGCCGATGTGCTCCATTGGCTGGCCCGCGAGTGTGGCGAACAGCGTTTCGCCGACTTTGCCGAGGTCATCTCTACTTCCATGCGCCAGCTGCTCCCCCGTGAAGGCTTCCTTTGTGGGGTAGGCAGGGCGGGCTATTATCCCGAGGTCTTGCAGCACACGCACTGGGACTACGGCCGCAACGGCAAGGGCTATTACAACGACATCTTTGCCCCGGGCTGGACGGTGGCCTCGCTATGGGAACTTTTCTCACCGGGACGGGCAGAGCGTTTCTTGAAGTAGGAGAAATAGGTATTTAGTTTTGGCGCGGATTACGCGGATGGACGCGGATTTATTATTTGTATAATCAATGGAATCCAGCGTTTTATAATAAAATTTATCCGTGAAATCCGCGTAATCCGCGCCTAAAATCAACCTGATAAATTATCATTTAATGCCGATATGTATGAATAAAATCTTAACTAGTTTGACAGCCGCCGCACTATTGCTCTTGGCGGCTTGTGCCGGATCATCGGACGAAATGACGGCTTCCGGACTCAATCCTGCCGACTTCCGCACAGAAGTGGATGGCAAGCAGACCAATCTCTATACCCTGACGAACAGCCAAGGCATGGAGGTGTGCATCACGAACTATGGCGGGCGCATCGTCTCGCTGATGGTGCCCGACCGTGAAGGCACGATGCGCGACGTGGTATTGGGCTTCGACTCCATCGGCGGCTACCTGAAACATCCCACCGACTTCGGCGCCACCATCGGCCGTTATGCCAACCGCATCGGCCACGGGCATCTGACCATTGACGGGGTGGACTACCAACTGCCTACGAATAACTACGGCCATACCCTGCACGGTGGCCCCAAGGGCTTCCAGTATTGTGTGTTCGATGCCCAGCAGTTGGACAGCCATACGCTGCGCCTGAGCTACTTGTCCAAAGACGGTGAAGAGGGTTTCCCGGGCAACCTGACCTGTATGGTCACCTTCACGCTGACTGAAGACAATGCCCTGGACATCTGTTATTCCGCCGAGACGGACAAACCCACGGTAGTCAATATGACCAACCATTCCTATTTCAACCTGGATGGCGACCCTTCGCGGGACAACTCGGATTATTTGCTGACCATCGATGCCGACAATTACACGCCCGTGGATAGCACCTTCATGACTACCGGTGAAATCCTGCCCGTAGAAGGCACGCCGATGGACTTCCGCAAGCCGACACCCATAGGAGCCCGCATCAACGCGGACTTCCCGCAACTGAAGAACGGCTTGGGGTATGACCACAACTGGGTGCTCAATACCAAAGGCGACGAGTCGCGTCCTTGCGCCACGTTGCTGTCGCCCCGCACGGGCATCAAGCTGCAGGTCCACACCAATGAGCCGGGCATCCAAGTCTATGCAGGCAACTTCCTGGACGGTACGCTGAAAGGCAAGAAAGGCATCGTTTACGGCCATCGGGCGTCTGTCTGCTTGGAGACGCAGAAGTACCCCGATACGCCCAACAAGCCTGAGTGGCCTTCCACCCTTCTGCGCCCGGGCGAAAAATATGAGAGCCATTGCGTCTTCAAGTTTTCGGTAGAGCAGCAGGTAAACCCGTAAATTTATTTATACCCTATAGGACAGTATGCCGACGTTGTAGGGGCGGGGCTTGCCCCCGCCCTGAATAAGGGCGACCGCAAGGGTCGCCCTTACAAGGGGAAAGCTTTTCTTCCGCTGTTTCGCCGCTATCCCTTCGCTATTACTCCTATATTACTCCTATTATACTCCTATATTACTCCTATTATACTCCTATATTACTCCTATTCAGAAAGAGACAAACAGTGGTTTTGCAAGGGAGATGAAAGAAGCCGCAATGGGATGAAAATAGTCCCTGCACATTCCGCATCCGGATTCTCTTTATAAGCGTTTTAATTCTTCTTCTGCCGCTGACGAGCCCTTGTATTTGCTCTTACGAGGTTGGAAATTATAAATGATATGGAGTGAAATCCCGCGACCGTCGTAACTCTGGTGTTTATCCACAAGGACACCGTATGTGTTCATCGTCCAGTTGTTGTTGACAGTATTGAATATATCGGTGGCCGTCAGTTTGACCGTCAACGATTTATGAAAGAAAGTCTTGCCCACTGACGCATCCATCGCAAACCAAGTCGTGCCGAAACGGTTGGTGTGCATATCTCCTCGTGTCTGACCGCTGAAGTTTGCTGTAACCATCCAGCCACGCGGCAATGAAAATGTATTGTCAAAATAGTAAGAGAATATAGGCTTCTTATAGGGGGTATTGCTAAGTGTCAGCCATTGCTTATACATTCCGAATGTGGCATTGGGAGTCCAACAACGGACAGGTTTGCTCCACACGAGATAGAGGTTGAGTGCTGAAACATCGATATTCACCGGGTGCATAAGAAGTTGGAGATTGTCCGCCGGATAAAGTTGCTTGACAAAGGCATAGGTGTCGAGGCTCCGTGTAAAATCTGCTTGAAGCATAAATCCGTTCCATAGGCCAAATAACTGCACGTCGTGCATCTTCTCGTCGCGCAGGGCAGGATTGCCCCCTTCGATTTCGTGCAGTCCCGTATAACTAAGGGAACCTGTAAGTTGCGAGTAGGGCGGCTTTACGGTGGCCAATTTATAGCTCAGACTAATTTGTGCGTCATCATTGAATGAATAAGTCAACGATACATCAGGCGTGAGCAAATGGTCGCTACGGCTTACTTCATCATCACGTTTGCCGTTCACGTGGAAATCATAATCGACATATTCATATCTCGCACCGACAGAAAGAGAGAGTTTGCCGAACAACCGTGCCCATGACGCGAACAGGGAGGCGGATGTCTGCCTGGCATCCGTCAGCGAGGAAGGGATGTATTGGCTGACCTGCTCGTTCAGCATGCGGTAATCAAGTGAAGTATGGGTGTAGCTGTCTTGCGTGCCGACAGTGAAGTCCCCTTTTCCAAGCGGAAATTTAAGGTATAATTTGCCTGCCCAAAAGGTTGACTGACGTAAGTCGTGGGAGTTGACATTAGGATTTGCGGATTCCGGATACATCGTTGCTACGCTGTTATTATTGCGCGATTTCCGGAAATCACCGTCAAAATGCAACAGATACTTGTCGGCAAACGTGTTTTCATAATACAACGATACCGAATGGCTATGTGCACGGATTTTTCTGTCGATACGGCGAAGCAGAGGTGTGTTGTCGTCAAGCCATTCTGCGCCGTCATTGCTGAAGTCACCTTGTTCGGGATTATAGCGATAGTAGGCACCCCAAGATTGCGAGCCTTTTGCATGATTGAATCCGGCTTTGACGGAGCCTGCCGTCGTAGGATAGACATTATTCTGCCGGCTTCCTACTACGGTTTCCTGTCCGTCATAAACAAGGGTGTTGGTGGTGGCGCCTTTGATGAATGAGTTGCTGCGATTCACGGCGCCGTTAAGGAACAATTCCCAGTTACCAGCCCGGTAGTTGAGTCCGAGAAGTTCTGTTAACGACCATTTCCTGCGGCGCGTGAGCTGAAACTGGTCGGTCAGCGACAAACCTTGTATGAAATTGCGTTTCGTGGTGATTTTCAAGACAGCCCCCGTTGTGCTTTCATAAGCTGCTCCCGGAGCCATCAACAACTCCACTTTCTTGAGGTTCGACGACAGAATTTGCTGCAATTCCTGATTGTCACGCATAGGCCGTCCATCAATATAGATTTCGATGTTGCTTTTGCCGATAACGCTTACCGTATTATCCTCCACTTGTATCATAGGCAGTTGGGCAAGTACGTCCAAAGCGTTACCTATATCGGCAAGGTTAGAGCCGGGAATAGTGGTTACGAGCGTCGAACCGACCAGTTTTGTGGCAGGTTGCTTGGCTGTGACGATTACTTCCTGCAATTCATGGATGATGGAATCAGTCGGTTCTTCTACAGATTGTCCCCATCCAGATGCCGCATACAAAAACATACATAGCATCAGAAAAATGGCATTTGTTCTTTTCATATTCTACAGCTTTGTTTTTGCCGCAAAGGTAGAACAAGGCTGTAGAATTTTAGGGATGAAACGACTGACATTTGCCTGACATCATGCTGACAAATAGCTGACTATCATGTGTTTTTAAGGGAAAGTCGATAATAGCCTCCTTTGTCTGCCACAATCTTCAGGTTCGTGTTGCTTTCCACAATTGGTTTTAATCGGCGGACCAGTGTGTACAAAGATTCTTTTGCATTATCCTTTCCCGGCCATAGGTTGCGGCAGATGTCATCCATCGATACCTTTTTATCTTCACTTTCCATTAACATCTTCATCAACGACCGTTGCATGGAAGTGAAATAGATTTCTTCTTTCTGTTCATTGTAGAACTGACTGGAAGAAGCGGAAAATGATAAGTTCCCGAATAAAACTGTATGTTTGGCAGGGGCTGCAATCTCTATTGCATTCCTTTTCCGATGCAGATAGAGCAGAGACAACATTCCCCATAGCAAACTGGCAGCCAGCAATGCGCTTGGAATAGTCTGTTCGGACAGGCTGAATATAGTGGCCCTTGAACAATTTGGGTAAGCCCTGATATACAACCGTTCATGCGCTGTCCTGAAACTAACGGTATCACTGCAAAAAGAGACCTTGCTGGGCTCATCGGTGCATAAAGACAAATACGATGTTTCTTTTAGCTGCCCGATTTGCAAATTGGATTTGAACACTCGCAAGGTGTCGGCAGTAATTCTTTCTGGATGGCTTGACAGGACTGTTTTCACCAAAGCCTGATTTATATCTTCTATGATGTTCTCTTTTGCCGCCCTGTAATTCATATATCCAAGGAGCAGCGAAGGAATCATCAAAGAAAAAAACACGGTTATTGCAACTATCGGTCTCATATCTGATCTCCTACTTCCGCATCGCCAATGCCTTCTCCTCCGCCTCCTCCATGATTTCCCGTTCGCCCGGCCCCTTGTCGTTGATGCCGCAAAGGTGCAGGACGCCGTGGATGATGACGCGGTGCAGTTCGCGGTCATAGTCGCCCCCGGCAAACTGGTCGGCATTGGTGCGCACAGTGTCCAGGCTGATGAAGAGGTCGCCGGAGAGGCGGTTGCCTTCGCAGTAGTCAAAGGTGATGATGTCCGTGTAGTAATCGTGTTGCAGGTACTGCCGGTTCACTTCGAGGATTTTCTCGTCCGAGCAAAAGATGTAGGCGATGTCGCCCACGCGCTTGCCGTGGCTTTGTGCCACGGCTTTTATCCATTCGGTGGTTGTCCGCTGGTTTATGGCGGGCATTTCCACGCCTTCTGTCTGGTAAGTAATCATATCGTTTTTAGTAGAAAAATAAGTAACTGATGAAAATGGCCGCCAGGATGCCTGACAAGTCGGCAATCAGCCCGCACGTCACGGCATTGCGCGTCCGCGTGATGCCCACGCTGCCGAAGTACACGGCCAGGATGTAGAACGTCGTGTCCGACGCTCCGCGCGCCACGCAGCTCAGCCGTCCCACGAACGAGTCGGCCCCGTATTGCTCCATCGTGTCAATCATCAACCCGTTGGCCGCGCTGCCGCTCAACGATTTCATCAAGGCCGTGGGCAAGGCACCCACGAAACTGGTGTCAATGCCGCACAGGGCCACCACCCATTCGATGCCGCCTACCAGCAGGTCCATCGCTCCCGAAGCACGGAACACGGCGATGCCCACCAGGAAAGCCACCAGGTAGGGGATGATGCGCACGGCGGTGCCGAAGCCTTCTTTCGCGCCTTCGATGAAAGCGTCGTAGACATTCGTCCGCTTCCATAGTCCCCACACGATGAACAGCAGGATGATGCTGAACAGGATGATGTTGGCCGCCAGGGTGGAGTAGGGACCCATCTCGTCGCGTCCCACGCGGGCGAACACCCAGATGAGCGTGGCGAAGAACAGGCTGATGCACCCCGCCAATATCAGGATAGGCTTGCATAGCAGGTTGATGCGCTGGCTGATGCTGACGGTGAGGATGCCCACCGCGGTAGAGACAGCCGTGCTCAGCAGCGTCGGGATGAAGATGTCCGTGGGTTGTGCCGCTCCCATCTGCGCCCGGTACATCATGATGCTGACGGGAATCAGAATCAGCCCCGATGTGTTGATGACCAGGAACATGATCATCGGGTTGGTGGCCGTGTCCTTCTTCGGATTCAGTTCCTGTAGTTCCTTCATCGCCTTCAGTCCCAGCGGGGTGGCAGCATTGTCCAGTCCCAGCATGTTGGCGGACAGGTTCATGAAGATGGAGCCCATGGCGGGATGCCCCTTGGGGATGTCCGGGAAGAGGCGGCAGAACACCGGGCTGAGCCAGCGGGACAAAGCATTGATCATCCCGCTGTTTTCCCCGATTTTCATAATGCCCATCCAGAGGGACAGCAGTCCTGTCAGTCCCAAGGAGATTTCGAAGGCGTTCTTCGACGAGGAGAACGTGGAGTTCACCAGTTCGGTGAAGATGCCCGTGTCGCCCAGGAAGAGCAATTTGCCCAACGCCACCACGAAGGCGATGACGAAAAACGCCACCCAGATATAGTTCAATACCATGGCTTAGTAGTTTTCTTCATTCGCCAGGTTCCATAGATTCAGGAAGGCCGCGCGGGTGATGTCCGTCAGCTTCTCCCAGTTGATGCGGTCCGCATGGTCAGACGGTTGGTGGTAATCCGGATGCCCGTCCGTGTGATACCAGATGACGGGGATGTCCTGCAGGGCGAACGGGGCATTGTCGCTGCCGCTGGCGGGACGGTCCCAAGGACGGTAGTCCGGCTCCAGCTTCAGGCCGTATTCGGCGATGTCATCTTTCAGCCACTGGCCGAAGGCGGGATGCGCCTCCGTGTAGAAGTAGACCACGTGCCGGGGCTTCTCCGGCTTGTTGTTGCGGCCTATCATGTCGAAGTTCAGGTAGCCTTTGATTTGTTTCGCGAAAGGGCACGTTTGGAGGAAGAATTTCGAGCCCAATAGTCCTTTTTCCTCCCCGTCCCAAAAGGCGAAGATGACGTTGCGCAACGGCTTCTGTCCCGATATGGCAAACGCCCGCGCAATCTGCAAGGCCGCCGACACGCCCGAAGCATTGTCGTCCGCCCCGTTATAGATTTGGTCGCCCGCCAAGGCGGGGTCATAGCCGATATGGTCGAAGTGCGCCCCGATGATGACATACTCATTCGTCCGTTCGCCGGGAATCCAGCCCAGGATATTGGCCATCTGCAGGCTGCGGTGCGTGCCCTGTTTCAGCCGTGCTAGGGAATCCGGGTGCACCTGATAGCGCCCTTTCTGTTGCCGCTCCACGGCGCACGCCTCGAACGGCTGGTAATACGTGTTGCCTGCCAAGGGTTGTATGCCCGCTTCTTTCAGCTCCGAAGCCAGGTAACGTGCCACGATGCGCGACTCCCGTTGTCCGGCTTCGCGTCCCAGCAGGTTGTCGTTGGCCAGAAATTCCACGATGGCTTCCGCCTTTTCCCGGCTGATGCTTTGCAATCCTTTCTCCATGGGCGATTGTGCCTGCACGCCCAGCGATGCCGCGAGGAAGCAGCAGGCTCCCAAAATCTTCTTGTACATATCGTTTGTTTTTTAAGGCAATGGTTTTGCTTGCAAAAGTAGGAAATAGTTTTAGATAAAACAACTTGGAGGGAATGCATTTTCTTGTTACTTTTGTGCAATAGAAGATTGAATTGCAATGAGTAGGAAAGACAAGGACATAGCCCTCTTCATGGCATTATCCCACAAAATTCCTAACTTTGTGCAATCAAAACCCATTAAAAACGACCCGGCATGGACAGACTTTACCCGATTGGCATACAGACATTCGAAAAAATCCGCAAAGGCAACTACTGCTACGTGGACAAGACTGCACAAATTTACCAACTGACGCGATCAGGACAATTCTATTTTCTCAGCCGCCCCCGGCGCTTTGGGAAGAGCCTGCTGATTTCCACCTTGGAAGCCTATTTTCAAGGGAAGAAAGAACTGTTTACAGGACTGGCCTTGGAGGAATTGGAGCAGGAGTGGACGGAATACCCTGTGCTGCACCTGGACCTGAATGCCCAAAAGTATGATTCGCCCCAAGCTTTGGAAGACATGCTGGACTATGCCTTAAGCCAATGGGAAGCCATCTATGGCGCCCATCCGGCAGAAAAGAGTCCGTCCCTCCGTTTCCAAGGCATCATCCAAAGAGCCGCCGAGCAATGTGGAAAAAACGTCATCATCCTCATAGATGAATACGATAAACCCCTGCTGCAGGCTTTGGGAAACGAAGAACTGTTGACCTCCTACCGCCAACAACTGAAAGCCTTCTACGGCGTGCTGAAAAGCAAGGACGCCTACATCCGCTTCGCCCTGCTGACCGGCGTGACCAAATTCAGCAAAGTGAGCGTGTTCAGCGACTTGAACAATCTCCAGGACATCTCCATGTCCCCCCGCTTTGCCACCCTCTGCGGCATCACGGAAGAAGAACTCCATGCCAATTTCGCACCGGAAATCCGGGCTTTGGGAGCACAAAAGGGGCAAAGCATTGAGGACACAAAGATAATCCTGAAAGAATGGTATGACGGTTACCACTTCACCCCCGACAGTCCGGACATCTACAACCCCTTCAGCCTGCTGAACGTATTCTCCAACCTCCGGATGGGCAGCTACTGGTTTGACACCGGCACCCCCACCTTCCTGGTGGAACTGCTGAAACGCAACCACTACGACCTGTACCGCATGGCCCATGAGGAAGTGACGGAAGACATGCTGGGAGGCATCGACGGCATGGAAGACAATCCAATCCCCGTGCTTTATCAAAGCGGATATCTCACCCTCAAAGGCTACGACGAGATGTTCAACACCTATACGCTGGGATTCCCCAACCGGGAAGTGGAAGAGGGCTTCACACGCTTCCTGCTGCCCCGATATGCCACCATGCGCACCGGAGACACCGCCTTCCAAATCAACAACTTCGTGCGGGAAGTCCGGCAAGGCGACACCGACGCCTTCCTGCGCCGCCTGCAAAGCTTCTTTGCCGACACGCCATACGAGCTGGCGCGCGACTTGGAACTGCACTACCAAAACGTGCTGTTCATCGTCTTCAAGCTGCTGGGCTTCTACGTGCAGGCGGAATACCACACCTCGCAGGGACGCATCGACCTCGTATTGAAAACCCAAGATTATATCTACGTGATGGAGTTCAAACTGGACGGCACGGCAGAAGAGGCCTTGCAGCAGATTGAGGACAAGCAATATGCCCTGCCCTTCGCCACGGACCCGCGCAAGGTGTACAAAGTGGGCGTGAACTTCAACAACGAAATAAGGAACATCGAGAAATGGCTGATAAAAGAATAACCCGTCAACACACATAACCCTATGGAAATCATCCTCACCACCCTCATCGGCCTCTTGGCAGGCCTCGTCATCGGCTTCCTGGCCGCACAAGGCAAGAAGCACGCCCTGCAAACCCAGGTGAAAGTGCTGCAGGCACAAGTGGAAAATGAAAAAGCACAGGCGCAAAGCTTGTCCGCGGCATGGCAACGCCAAGTCGAGGAAGTGAAGGCCGCTTCGCGAGAGCAAGCCCAGGCCCTGCTGGACGCCCAGGAAAGGCGCTTCGACGACGCCATGAAGGCCATGAAGGCGCAGGTGCAGGCCGCCACAGACGAACTGCTGAAGCAACGGCAAAAGGAATTTGCCGAGCAGAGCAGCAGCAACCTGGGACAGATAGTCACCCCCCTGCGGGAAACCATCGACAAAATGAAGAAGGCGATGGAGGACAACACGCTGAAGCAGACCTCCATGAGCAGCGAGATGCGGACGAACATTGAGCACATGATGCGCCAAAGCCAGGCCGCCCAAAAGAGCGCGGAGGAACTGACACGCGTCTTCAAGCACGGCAGCAAGGTGCAAGGCGACTGGGGCGAAACGGTGCTGGACGAACTGCTGGAGGCGCAGGGACTGACGCGCGGCATACACTATGACACGCAGGCCGTCATCCGCGATGTTTCAGGGCGGGCAATCAAATCGGAGGAAGGAAGCACGCTGCGCCCGGACATCATCCTGCACCTGGATCAGCGGCGCGAGGTCATTATCGACTCCAAGGTATCGCTCACGGCCTTCATGGATTATGTCAATGCGGAAAATGAGGAAGAACGCCAGCAATACCTCAAGGCGCACATCGCCAGCCTGCAAAGCCATGTGAAGGAATTGTCCGTCAAGGATTATTCCTCCTACATCCAGCCGCCCAAGGTGCGGATGGATTACGTCATCATGTTCGTGCCCCACACAGGAGCCCTCTGGACGGCCCTCAACGCACAACCTGACTTGTGGCGCAAGGCAATGGACAAAAACGTCTTCATCGCCGACGAGCAGACCCTCTTCGCCGCCCTGCGCATCATCAACCTGACGTGGACGCAGATTGCCCAAGCACAGAACCACGAGAAGGTGTATGCCCTGGCCAACGAGATGCTGGACCGCGTGGGCCAGTTCATGAAGAAATACCAGGCCATCGGCAAGGCCCTGGACAACGCGGCCAAGGCCTACGAGGACGGGGAAAAGAAGCTCCTCCCCACGGGGCAAAGCATCCTGCAGACCTGCGCCAAGTTGAAGAAGCTGGGCGCAAAGGCAAGCGAGCGGAATCCCTTGCCGCAACTGACGGACGTGGAAGACATCGCAGGCATCGAGAGCACCCTGCCGATGGACGGGGAATGAGGCACGGCCTATGCCCGGCCGTCATACTTGGAGGGAGGCACCCCGAACTGGGCTATGAAATGCTTCCGCAACGTGCGCACATCGCTGTAGCCCACCATCTCGGCTATTTCCTGCAAGCTGTAGCGGTTTTCCAGGATGAGCGTGGCCGCCTTGCTCATGCGCACGCTACGAATCATGTCGATGGCGTTCAGCTGGCTGCGCTGCTTGATTTTCCGGTACAGCGTGGGCTGGCTTATATGCAGGGCATCGGCCAGGGATTTCACATTGAAATGCTCGTCCGCTAGGTTGGCCTCTATGACCTGCATCACCTGTTGGATGAAATAGTCTTCCGTTTCCCCGTCTTTTCCCTCCTCGTGCTTCAGCCTCAGGGTGCCGGCATACAGCCTCTTCAACCTCTCCCGTTGGCGGAGCAGGCCTGCCACCCTTGTCTTCAGCATTTCCGGGTTGAACGGCTTCATCATGTAGTCGTCCGCACCGGTGCGCAAAGCCCGGATGGCGTCCGCGTCTTCCGATTTGGCCGTGAGCATCAGGATGGGCACCGAGGCCGTCCGCGGGTCTTCCTTCAAGGCGCGGCAGCACTCCAGACCGTCCATCACCGGCATCATGATGTCACAGATGATGATGTCCGGCAGTTGCTCGTTGGCGCGGCGCAGGCCCTCCTCCCCGTTTTCCGCCTCGTCCGTCAGGTACTGGGCGGAAAACAACTGGCAGACGTAACGCCGGATGTCCGCGTTGTCGTCAATGACCAGCAGGCGTCTTTTTTCTTCCTCCGTCCCGGCGGGAATCTCCGGCACTTGTCCGGATGTCGGAGCGGAAACGGGCGAAGCCTCCTCCGCCTCGTCGTCAAAGTGGGCATTCCCCTCGGGGACATACAGGCTGAAGACGGTGCCTCCCCCGGGCGCGTCGTCCACCTTGATGTAGCCATGGTGCAAGTCCACAATGTTCTTCACGATGCGCATCCCGATGCCCACCTGCGTGGAATAGGCCGGCGCCTGCGACCCGGTCCGGTAGGGTTCGAACAGGAAGTCCTTCACCTCCTTCGGGATGCCGCGGCCGTTGTCGCTCACCACGAAGCAGCAGACCGGATAACCGTCCATCACCGCCTTGTGGACGGCGAGGCGCACCGTGCCCTGCGGGCGGGTGTACTTGAAGGCGTTGGACAGCAGATTGCGAAGGGCGCTCACCAGTTTCTCCGCATCCACCCAAAGCGTGCAGGGCTCCGGCAAGCCTTCCACCTGAAACTGGTAATTGCCCGCCTCCACCACCGCCTGGAAGGGACGGCTCGCCTCCTCCACCAGGCGGGAGACTTCCGTCTCCTCCACATGAAGCTTCAGCATGTTGACCTCCATCTTCCGCAGATATAGCAACTGGTCCATCAAGGCGTGCAGCAAGCGGCTGTTCTCATAGGCCATGCGGACTTTATGGCCCACCGGCGAAGGCAATCCCGCCGTATGCAGCAATTCGTGCAGCGGGGCCATGATGAGCGTGAGCGGGGTGCGCAACTCGTGCGTCATGTCCGTGAAGAAGCGTTCCCTTTCCATCCGCAGTTTCTTCTCGTTGTCTCTTTCCACCTGGGCCGCGAAGACCTCATGCTCCAACTGCATCTCATGCTCCAGCCGCTTGTGCCTCAGCTGGAGGCGCCTGAGCACGGCGTAGAGCAAGAGGGTGGCGGCCACAATGACCAGGATGCGGAACAGCAGGGTGTCCGTCCAGTGCGGCTCGACAGTCACGTGCAAGGTCGTCACCTCCGCCGTGCTGTCCGCCGCGTTGTCAGAGGACAGATTCTTTACTTCGAAGGCATATTCCCCCTTCTCCAGGTTGGCGTATGATATCTTCTCCTCGCCACGGGTATATATCCATTCGCGCTGGTAGGGATACAGGCGGTAAGCGTACATCTGCTGCTCGTCCGAATAAGAAAGGTTGCTGAAGGTGAGCGAGAAATTCCGGTTGGCGTGGCTCAGGCGGATGGCGGACGTATAAGAGACACTGTTGGGCAAGATGACCTGCCCGTTGATTTCCTGGCGGATGGCCACCGGGCGGTTGTTGACCTCCAGGTCGGTGATCAGCGTCTTCCGCTGGCTCGGGAATTGCTTGGATTTCCGCGCGTCGAAGTAAGTGAGGTTCTTGTTGTTGCCCCAGAACAGGAAGCCGCGCCAGAAGAAAGCGGAACGGTTGCTGCCCGACACATAATAATTATAGAACAGTTGCTGCTGCTTGTCGAAGCGGGAAACGCCTGAATTGGAGCCCAGCCAAAGGTCCCCGTCCCCGTCTTCGGTGATGCAACCGATGAAGTTGTTGCACAAGCCGTCTTGCGTGGTATAGACCCGCTGGATGCGGTCTTCACTGGGAGAAAGCACGGCAAACGCCGTCATATAGCCGATATACAGGCGTCCGTCCCGGGAAGCGAAGAGGGAGCGCACCGACTGTTCCGCCATGCCTGCCCGCTGCTCATAGCCGCTCTCCAGCCGGTTGCCTTCGCCGGCATACCTGCATACCCCCAGGGTGGTGGTGCCCAGCCATATCCCGTGGTCGCCGGTTTCGGCCAACGCCCGGATGTGGAACGGGGGAAGCGGCTTGCCGTCCTCCCCGGTCAAGGGAACCGGTCTGCATGTGCGGGTGGTGTCATCAAAAGCCAGCAACCCTTCCGAGGTGCCTATCCAGATGCGCCCCTTGCTGTCGGCCAGCAGGCTCCAGACGGCAGCCCGGTTCCGAAAGCCTTCCCCGTCGCCCAGTTCCAGTTCCTCGAAACGGCGGTGGCGCGGGTTGTAGCGGGTCAGGGTGCCGTCGGCGTTCCCGAACCAGAGGTTGCCCTGCCGGTCCTTCATGCTGCACAACACGGTCCGTTCCTTCTTTCCCGCAGGATGGCCGACGGGCAGGAAATCCAAATCCTCATCAGGCTTGAAGGGGGCACGGCTGCGCATGATACCCTCGTGGAAGGTGGCCAGCCACACATAGCCTTGGTCATCGTCCAGGATGGAGCAAATCTCGTTGTGGCGGTCCTGGTAGAAGTGGCGGTAGAGCCGGTTGCGCAGGTCGGACCAGATGCTTCCCCCGCCGTCCGTCCCTATCCAAAGGATGCCGTTGGGGTCATAATAGACGGCCACCATGCGGGTTTCTATGTCGCGGAAGACAGAAGAAGTGGTGTTGTTGAAGATTCTCGTCGTCACCCGCTCCGGGCGGTCCTTGTCCAGGGTTATCAGCGTATATCCGTTCCAGGTGACGGCAAGGTAAGTGTACGGCTCCAGACGGACCACCCCGAATGCATCCGTATGCGACAATTGGTTGGGGACATGCTTGCCGCGGTAGGTCAGCCGCAGGTTGCGCCCGGTCTTCGTGTCATGCCGGATAACCCCCTGGGCCAGCGTGGACACCCAGACATATCCGCAATCATCATAGTAGAGGTGAGTGATGGCCAGGGAACGCCCCACTCCAAGGTCCACCAGGGTATAATGGTCCGGTCGGTCGGCCTCCGCCACCACCAGCCTGCCGTATGCGTCCGCCACGCAGAGGTGGCGCCCGTCAGCGCTCAGTGAAAGCCGGGAGAGCCTGTCGCCCAATCCTTCCCAACCGGCATGACGCCCGATGGTGCGGAGCCGTAGGGTATCCCCGCTTACGGACGGCACCTGCTCCATCTGCAACAGTTCGGAAGGAGTCAGCACCCACAACGTATGGCCAAGGCCCGGCTGGGTGCCGATGGCATGGATGGCGTGTCCCTCGGCTGTCCGCACCGGCAGGAAACGTTCGCCCCGCAGGTCGAAGGCATAGAGGGTGTCCCGGCTTTGGAAGCATAGTAGCCCCGGAAACGGTTCTGCCAAATCCGCCAACCCGTTGGTCTCCCCGATGAAAGGAAAAGACCGTACCCGCTTGCCGTCGAAACGGTTCAAGCCGTCTTGCGTGCCCAGCCAGACAAATCCCTGGCTGTCCTTGCAGATGGAATAAACAGTGTTGTCCGACAGGCCGTCTTTCATGGTCAGCACGTGCATGTCCCGCTCGAAGAATGCACGACAAGGCATCTGTGCGCAAAGGCACAGGAAAATAACTGACAATATATAGATTTTCGGTTTCATGCCAGCAAAGGAACAAAAAATAATGTATTCTAAGAAATGGAGAATAAGAAAAAAAGCGGGGGAGGCTCACACCAAACGCACAAAAGTCTGCGAAAAGGCTCGAAAAGAGGCCTTTTGTGCAGGGAAATAGTGCTTGAAAAGCAACTTGAATTGAACATGATGCATCAATGAAATGAACGTGCAGAGAAGAAACAGGGCTTCCATGCTACCTTTGCAGCCAAACGAACTATCAACCTAATCAGTAACCTAATTAAAAAGAAAAACATGAAAAGAAGCCTTTTTGTTTTTTTAATGTTGTTGGGCTGCCTATGCATGTATGCCCAGCATTCAAGTATCACCGGTAAAGTCACAGACCGGCAGAATGAGCCCATCATCGGCGCCAGCGTCGTGGTGAAAGGAAGTTCCCAAGGAGTCATTACCGACATCGACGGAAACTTCACCCTCAAGAATGTCCCTACAGACGGGACCCTTCAGGTTTCCTACATCGGCTATACGACAGTCGAAGTGGACCTCAATCCTTCCAAAACGTTCTATGCCATCACGCTGGAAGAGGACAACAAGATGTTGGACGAAGTGGTGGTGGTAGGTTTCGGCACGCAGAAGAAAGTCAACCTGACAGGTGCCGTGGCCACAGTCAATTCCGACAAACTGGAATCGCGCCCGGTGACTTCCGTGGGACAAGCCTTGCAAGGCGTGGTTCCCGGCCTGAACGTCAGTATGCCAGACGCCGGCGGTAAGCTGGATGCCAATCCTTCCTTCAACATCCGTGGTACGGGTAACTTGGGGACGGGTTCCAGCGCTTCCCCGTTGGTGCTCATTGACGGTGTCGCCGGAGACTTGAACCAACTGAACCCGCAGGACATTGACAACATCTCCGTGTTGATGGATGCTGCTTCTGCGGCTATCTACGGTTCGCGCGCACCTTTCGGCGTCATTTTGGTGACCACCAAGAAAGGCCGTCAAGGCAAAACCACCATTTCCTACTCCAACAACCTGCGTTGGTCCCGCCCGACCAACATCCCGGACATGATGGACGCCTACACCTTCGCCCAGTACTTCAACCGGGGTATGGACAACTCCGGCACGGGTGCCGCACACTTCTTTGACGATGCCACCATGGAACGCATCCAGCAATACATGCGTGGCGAGATCACGACAACGGCCGACCCGTCTTTGTCACAGGCCGGCAACTGCTTCGTGTTCAACCAGCGTTCCAACGACAACCAAAACTGGCCGCGCAACTTCATTGACAAGACAGCCTTCGGCCATGAGCACAACTTGAGCCTGTCCGGCGGCAACGAGCGGGTACAATACTATGTATCAGGTGCCTTCTTGAGCCAAGACGGCCAAATGAACTATGCCGATGACAACAAGAAGCGTTACAACGCCAGCGCACGCATCAGCGCGGAAATCACCAAGTGGATGCGTCTGGAGTTCAACAGCCGCTTCATCCGTGAAGACATTGGCATGCCTACTTTCCTGAAACTGTATGGAGACCGTTTCTTTGCAGAAACCACCAAACTGCATCCCAATATGCCGCTGTATGACAATAACGGGCACTATACCCGCAATCCCAAACTGATGCAGCTGACCTCCGGCGGACGTTCCAACACACAGGATGACACGTATTTCACCCAAGGCAGCCTGATTCTGACTCCCGTGAAAGGTTTGACCATCCACGGAGACTTGGCATTGCGCACGGGCAGCTATGAACATGTATATAACGTGGCCAAGGTATATCTGTACGACAGAGACAACCAACCGGTGCCCGAACAATGGTTGGGCGGCGACGCCGACCTGGCAGCCGGCAAGACATGGGCTTACAGCGAACAACAACGCGAAACCATGATTACCTCGTCGGCTTACGCGGACTATTCCCTGAATTTCCTGCAAAACCATAACTTAAAAGTGATGGTGGGTATGAACAGCGAAAGCTACCGCTATAACACGATATGGGGCAAACGTGCGGACGTAATGAATGACAACCGTCCGGACATCAATACTTCCACCGGCACACAGAGCAACGGAGGCAGCAGAGGCGAATGGGCTTCACTGGGCTACTTCGGACGTCTGAACTATGACTATGACGGTCGTTACTTGTTCGAGTTCAACATCCGCCGGGACGGTTCATCGCGTTTCCGCGGCGACCAACGCTGGGCCACCTTCCCCTCCGTTTCCGTAGGTTGGAACATCGCACGCGAATCTTTTTGGGAACCGCTGTCCAAGTGGGTGAACACCCTGAAGCCCCGCTTCTCTTATGGCAGCCTGGGCAACCAGAACACGAATGCTTATTATCCCACGTATGCCATCCAAAACATCACGGTGGGAACACCTGACCAAGGAGGCCGTTGGCTGCTCACCAATGCCAACAAGTCCAATGTGGCCAGCGCCCCGGCCTTGGTAAGCTCGCTGCTGACATGGGAACGCGTTTATAGCTATAACTATGGTGTGGACTTCGGCGCCTTCAACAACCGTCTGACCGGTTATTTCAACTACTTCATCCGCGACACCAAGGACATGGTGGGCCCGGCTCAGGAAATCTCTCCCATCGTAGGTGCCGCAGCTCCCAGCCGCAATAACACGTCGTTGCGCACGAAAGGTTGGGAACTTCAATTGAACTGGCAAGACCGTATCGGAGAGTTCTCTTACAACTTGGCATTCAACCTGTCTGACTCACGTGCCCACGTGACATCTTACCCGAATGCCAGCAAGAGCCTCAGCACTTACTATAACGGCATGGAAGTGGGAGAAATCTGGGGATATGTGACGGAAGGCATGGCCAAGACAGACGAAGAAATGGCCGCTCACATCGCCAAGGTGGACCAAAGCACACTGGGCGGTGGAAGCGCCGGATGGAAAGCCGGAGACATCATGTATGCCGACCTGGACGGTGACGGCAAGATCACCACAGGTGCCAACACATTGGATGACCCGGGCGACCGGAAAGTGATAGGCAACAAGACCCCGCGTTTCCGCTTCGGATTGAACATCGGTGCCGAATGGAGAGGAATAGACTTCAGCGCATTCTTCCAAGGCGTGGCCAAACGTGACTACTGGCTGGACGGTATGATTTTCTGGGGCATCAATGGTGACGAATGGAACTCCACCGGCTACACGGAACACTGGGATTTCTTCCGTCCGGAAGGCGACCCGCTGGGAGCCAACACGGATGCCTACTTCCCGCGTCCCATCCGCGCCAACAACCAAAACCATTATTGCCAGACACGCTACCTGCAAAATGCGGCTTATATCCGCCTGAAGAACCTGCAAATCGGCTATACGCTTCCCAAGACTTGGACCATGAAGGCAGGCTTGGAACGCGTGCGCATCTTCTTCTCCGGTGACAACCTTTGGACAGGAACTTCCATCAACAAGAACTTTGACCCGGAAGCCTTGTATCAAAACGGTATGACTTATCCGCTGAGCCGGACCTTCTCATGCGGCATCAATGTGACATTATAACATCAACCCCTAAAAACGAAACATTATATGAAACTGAAACATATACTCTTTTGCTCGGCTCTCTTGCTGACGGGCACATCTTGCTCGGATTTCCTGGACAAGGAACCCATTTCTGACAATGTGGACGAAGGCTTCTTCACGGCCGAGACCCATTTGGAGCCTTATTGCAACATCATGTACGGGTTGTTCCCAGACCATGGAAGCGGCACAGGTTCGTTCGGCTACTTCACGACGGACACCAACAGTGACGACATGTCGGGAGTCAACCAAAATGACAACTTCCTGCCCCAACGCATCCAAGTGGCTGCCAGCGGCAGTTATGCCAGCTTTGCGGACATCCGTACCGCCAACCTGTTCCTGACACGCACAGAAGAAAACTTGGCCAACGGCACGCTGAGCAATACAAACAATGTCCGCCACTATATCGGCGAGATGTATTTCTTCCGGGCCACCATCTACTTCAACATGATGAAAGCTTACGGCGACATGCCCATCGTGACCAAAGTGCTGACGGACGGAGATTATGCGGCCAATGTGGAAGCCAACCGCAGAAGACCCCGCAATGAAGTGGCCCGCTTCATCCTTGAAGACTTAGACCGTGCTATCGAGCGTTTGTACACCAAGGACAACAGTTTCACGGCCCATCGCCTGAACCGGGAATGCGCCTTGTTGTTCAAGTCCCGGGTGGCTTTATATGAAGCAACGTGGGAAATGTATCATGCAGGAACAGCCCGCGTGCCCGGCGGACCGGGATGGCCCGGAGATGCTTCCTCGTTTACGGCCAACCCGCAAGATGAGATAAACTTCTTCCTGGACCAAGCCATAGCTGCCGCCAAAGAAGTAGGAGATGCCTCTTCGTTGGTAGAAGATTATGCCAGCCTTTACAACTCTGACGACCTTTCCGGAGCAAGAAATGAAGTATTGTTGTGGCGCATGTACAGTGAGGATGCCAAGGTGCAGAACCAGGTGGTAGGTGCCACCCATGGCTATGCGGCTGTGGAAACCGCAGGCGGAACCTATATTTATTCCCACGGCAATTCCGTTGGTTTCACCCGTTCGCTGATAGACAGCTATCTGATGGAAAACGGACTTCCCATTTATGCACAAGGCAGCGGTTACGAAGGCGATAAGAACATTTCGGATGTAATGACAGGACGCGACTACCGCCTGACTTCCTCCGTGGCCAAGCCCGGTGACAAGATTGTGGGAGACGTATATTTCCAGTATCCGGGCCTTGTGGCTGCTGGCGGCGGCATCGCCGTGACCAGCACCGGCTATATTCCCCGCAAGGGATGGCAAGACAATGGCGTGATCTTCAACAATCCGTCACCGTTGGCATTGCCGGTCTTCCGCGCGGCTGAAGCCTACCTGAATTATATGGAAGCTTACTATCTGCGAAACAACAGACTGGATGACACTTGCGACAGATATTGGAAAGAATTGCGCCGGCGTGCAGATGTGGATGAGGATTACAACCAAACCATTGCGGCCACGGATTTGAGCAAGGAAATAGATTTGGCACGCTACTCCGGCACGACATTGGTGGATGCCACACTTTACAACATCCGCCGCGAACGCCGAAGCGAATTCATTGCCGATGGCATGCGCAAGGATGACTTGTACCGTTGGCGTTCTCTGGACATGATGCAGAACTATTGGCAAGAGGGCATCAATTATTGGGAAGAGTTCCACACGGAATTTGAAGCGGCTTGTGCAGCTTGCAACCTGAACTATACGACTCCCAATGACGCGGCAACCAGCAAGTATTTGCGCCCTCAAGGCAGCAACCAATTGGTAAAAGACAACAACGGCTATTGCTTTGAAACGGCCAATTACCTTTCTCCGTTGTCATACGATGTATTCCGCATGGCAACGCCCGAAGAAGGCGGAGATGTCTCCACTTCCGTGGTGTATCAGAACCCGGGGTGGCCAGTGGAAGCCGGCGGATTTGCCTTGACAGACTGATGCATTCTAAACTATATAGATTGATTTTGTAACAAGAGTGTGCCAAAGGTTGGTTTTTTTCCGTATCTTTGGCACACTTTATTTAATAAAGACCGGTATGAAAATGAAAAAAGCATGGAACCTCCTGGGATGCCTGTTGCTCCCGCTCATCGCTTGTGCACAACAGCAAGCCCCTCTCCCCAATGACAATCAGCTGGCCTGGCACGAAGCCGAGATGGGCGTGGTGTTCCACTACGACCTGCACGTGTTCGACGGACAAGTATATGGGCAAGGGAACAACCGCATCAACCCGATAGAAGACTACAACATCTTCAACCCCACCCAACTGGACACCGACCAATGGATAGAATCCGCCAAGGCGGCAGGCGCCAAGTTTGCCGTATTGACCGCCACCCATGAGACGGGCTTCGGCTTGTGGCAGAGCGACGTGAATCCCTATTGCCTGAAGGCCGTGAAATGGCGCGACGGCAAGGGAGACATTGTGCGCGACTTTGTCAACTCCTGCCGCAAATACGGCATCCGACCGGGCATCTATGTGGGCATCCGCTGGAACTCGCTGCTAGGCATCCACAACTTCAAGGCCGAGGGCGACGGGGACTTTGCCCGCAACCGCCAGGCCTGGTACAAGCGCCTCTGCGAAAAGATGGTTACGGAACTCTGCACCCGCTACGGGGACCTGTTCCTGATATGGTTTGACGGTGGGGCCGATGACCCGAAAGGACTGGGACCCGATGTGGAACCCATCGTCAACAAGTATCAGCCCAACTGCCTGTTCTACCACAACGTGAACCGGGCGGACTTCCGCTGGGGAGGCTCGGAAAGCGGCACCGTGGGCTATCCCTGCTGGTCCACCTTCCCCACGCCCTACAGCCACAGCAACGCCACCGACGGCGTGCAGGCGCACAACGTGCTGCTGGCGCACGGAGACCCGGACGGCGGCTACTGGGTGCCAGCCATGGCGGACACGCCCTTGCGGGGATACAACGGACGCCACGAATGGTTTTGGGAACCGGGCGATGACGACAAGTCCCTCTATCCGCTGGACAACCTGATGGACATCTACGAGAAGTCGGTGGGCCGGAATGCTACGCTCATCGTCGGCCTCACGCCCAACCCGGACGGGGTGCTGCCCGCGGGCGACGTGGCACGGCTGGAAGAATGGGGCCGGGAAATCAACCGCCGCTTCGGAAAGCCACTGGCACAGACTTCGGGCAACAAATCCCGCCTCAGCCTGTCCCTGAAAGGAACACAAACCGCCAATTACTATATCCTCCAGGAAGACCTCAGCCAAGGCCAGCGGATACGGGCCTACCGGATAGAAGCCAAGGTGGGAGGAAAATGGAAGACCGTGGCAGAAGGCACTTCCGTGGGGCACAAGCGCATTGAGGCATTCGAACCGGTAGAGGCATCGGGCTTCCGCGTGGTGGTGGAGCAATGCAAGGGGACGCCCTGCATACGGAATTTCAGCATATACAACACTAATCACTAAACACCTTCTCCTTATGAACAAGTATTTAGTATCGGCCTTGTCATTGGCCTCCTTGGTCCCGGCAAACGCCCATCCGGGAAAAGACACAACACCGGCACAAGCAAACGAAGCGAAACGCCCGAACATCATCCTGTTCCTGGTGGACGACATGGGATGGCAGGACACGTCGCTCCCCTTTTGGACGGAAAGGACACCCTACAACGAGATGTTCGAAACGCCCAACATGGAGCGCCTGGCCGAAAAGGGCATGATGTTCACCCAGGCGTATGCCTGCAACATCAGTTCGGCCACCCGCTGCAGCCTCATCACCGGGGCCAACAATGCCCGCCACCGGGTGACCAACTGGACGCTGGAACGCGACAAGACCACAGACCGGAAGAGCGCCACCCTGGAACTGCCGGACTGGAACTACAACGGCGTGAGCCAGGTGGAAGGCACCCCCAACACGTATGTGGGGACCTCGTTTGTGGACCTCCTGCGCCAAAGCGGCTATCACACCATCCACTGCGGCAAGGCGCACTGGGGAGCCATCGACACTCCGGGAGAGAATCCCACGCACTGGGGGTTCGAGGTGAACATCGCCGGCCATGCCGCCGGGGGACTGGCCACCTACCTGAGCGAACGCAACTATGGGCACACGCGCGACGGGAAGGCCTATTCGCTGATGTCCATCCCCGGCCTGGAGGACTACTGGGGCACCGGCATCTTTGCCACGGAGGCACTGACCCGCGAGGCCATCAAGGCATTGGACAAGGCCAAGCAATACAACCAGCCCTTCTACCTGTACATGGCCCACTATGCGGTGCACGTGCCGGTGGACAAGGACATGCGCTTCTTCCCCAAGTATGTGCGCAAGGGACTGAGCGACAAGGAAGCCGCCTACGCATCGCTGGTGGAAGGCATGGACAAGAGCCTGGGCGACTTGATGGACTGGCTGGAGAAGAACGGCGAGGCGGACAACACCATCTTCATCTTCATGAGCGACAATGGCGGACTGGCCGCGGAACCGGCCTGGAGGGACGGGGAGACGCACACCCAGAATGCCCCGCTGAAGAGCGGCAAAGGCTCGCTGAACGAGGGCGGCATCCGCGAACCGATGATTGTCTGCTGGCCCGGCGTGGTGAAGCCCGGCACCCGTTGCGACAAGTATGTGATGATTGAAGACTTCTACCCCAGCCTGCTCGAGATGGCCGGCGTGGACCCCAAGGAAAGCCAAAGCCCCGTGGACGGCGTCAGCTTCCTGCCGCTGCTGAAAGGCACGGGAGACCCCTCCAAAGGCCGGGCACTGGTGTGGAACTTCCCCAACATCTGGGGGAATGACGGGCCGGGCATCAACCTGAACTGCGCCATCCGCAAGGACGACTGGAAGCTGATTTACTACTACGAAACGGGCAAGAAGGAGTTGTACAACATCCCGCAGGACATTGGCGAAAAGCATGACCTGGCAGCCGAACATCCCGACATCGTGCGGAAGCTCTCGAAGGAACTGGGAGAATACCTGCGCAAGGTCGATGCGCAACGGCCTTCGTTCAAGGCAAGCGGGAAGCCTTGCCCGTGGCCGGACGAGGTGTAAGTTGATTTCTTGACGCGGATGACGCAGATGGCACCATCACCCACCTGCACCATCCGCGTCAAAGTTTGTCAAAGCCCTGTGCTCTGCCAAACATCAACGTTCCATATACTCCTTTCTCTCCTCCGGCGACAACTTCTCTATGGCATAACGCAGCATCGTGCGGGGCATTCGCCGGGCAAAACTGTCCAACAGGGCTTTCAAGAAGCGTTCATCATGCTTGCCCATCTCGCGCAGCATCCAGCCCATCGCCTTTTGGTTGAGGTCGTGCATACGCGTGGCATTCGGCTTGGCACCGGGTTTGGAGGAAAGCGCATTCCAAGAAAGATAATTCGGAAATAGCACCAGAATCGTACTGAAATCGCCCCGCCGGATAAGGGGAAGATTGGAAACGATGCCGATACGTTGCTCCCAGATGGAAGGGCTTTTGTAATAATCGGAAAAACGAGCGTTGAATTTCCGATAGGTGTCCGAGTGCTTCAGCGCCTCTTCGATAAATTCCCCTATGATGTAGGGCGCGCTGAGGTCCACCAGATCCCAGTTGTTGATGCGGTCGGTATGGTCCATATAGAAATAGACAATCTCCTTGCGCTCCTCCGGGGCGGCTTTCTTGAAACGCTCCACCAGCATCAGCAGGGCGCAAAGGCGACACTCGTGCCACGGGCTTTTCAGGAGGCATTTGGCCACCGGCAGGGGTTCGTCCTTGTGGGCTTTGGCCACCCGGCGGACATCGGGCACCACGATGCCCAGGAATTGGTCGCCCTCGCCATACTCCCCCTTTCCAGTCTTGAAGAAGCGGGGCAGGTATTCGCGCTTTTCAGGGTTAACGTAAGTTTCCAGTTCGCTTTGGATGGCTGCTGCGCGAAAGGCGGCATCGGCAGCCGAAAGATTCAATGCGGGTATTTCTACAGAAGACATTGGTTGTTTATTATCAAAGTTTATATCGTTAATTTTGTTCGTCTCTACATTTTTACCAGCCACTTCTCAATGTTCCTTATGCGGTTATTGAAATTTACTCCTACTTTGTAACAATAGCCTTCTTTTCGGATGACTTCGAAGGTCTGTATGCCTATCGGATAAAGTCTGTTCATGCCGGTTTCCTTTAAGGGTTTTCGATTGTAGTACAAAGTTAGGGATTTTGCGGGATTGCGGGAATAGTTGCCGTAAAATTTGTGGGGGTAATGGGAAGGTTCGCATCAAAATCGCGTATTTTGCCCTGACGAAGTTTTCTTTTTATACTCAAATTCGTAGAAATCATGGCAACAGTAAAGATCAAATTCCGCCCTTCGAGGGTGGCAGGCAGAGAAGGGACATTATATTTTCAGGTTGTACATCATCGGGGTGTCCGGCAAATCCGTACGGGGCATCGGATATTCGCGGAGGAATGGGAGAATGGCAAAATACGGTATCTGGATCGGGACATACAGCCGGGGCGTGCCCATTATCTCAAAAACGTGGAGCGTCGGTTGTTTGCTGACAGGGACAGGCTGCTCGCTTTGATTCGGCGGTTGGAGCGGGCAGGGGTGGCCTATACGGTCGAACAAGTTGTCAATGCCTATTGGGCTGCTGGTGAAGATGAAGGCCGGCTCTGTGTCTTTGTCCGGGCTGTGGTTCAGCAATTGAAGCGAATCGGGAAAACACGCCTTTCGGAAACCTATACTTCCTCGATGAACAGTTTTATGCGTTTCCGTGGGGAGCTGGGGGATGTGCGTCTTGATGAGATCACTTCGGGCATGATGATGGAGTATGAAGCCTATTTGAAGGGCTTGGGACTGGTGCCCAACACCACCTCGTTCTATATGCGCAACCTGCGGGCCATTTACAATCGCGCCGTGGACAAAGGGCTGACGGAGGATGGCGCGCCGTTCAAGCATGTATATACTGGTGTGGAGAAAACGGCCAAGCGGGCTGTGTCATCCCAAATCATCGGGGAGATCAAAGCGTTGGACTTGTCTCAAAATTCGTCGTTGGAACAGGCGCGTGACTTTTTTATGTTCAGTTTCTACACGAGGGGCATGTCCTTTGTCGACATGGCCTTTCTGAAGAAAACCGATTTGCAAAACGGGACGTTGGTTTACCGGAGGCAAAAGACGGAACAACAATTGTGCATCAAGTGGGAAAAGCCCATGCAGGATATTGTGGATAAGTACCACGACCCTCGTTCGCCTTATCTTCTGCCCATTATCCGTGTGCCCGGCAGTGAAGAGAGGAGGCAGTATCTGAATGCCATGCACCGGATGAATTTCTATTTGAAGGGTATTGGCGAGCGGGTGAAATCCCCTGTCCGTTTGACCTCTTATGTGGCTCGCCACGGATGGGCCAGCATTGCCCAAAGCCGGAATGTGCCGATTGCTGTCATCAGCGAAGCTATGGGGCATGATTCCGAGAACACCACACGTATCTACTTGGCTTCTTTGGATTCGTCGCTGGTGGACAAGGCCAACAGTACCGTGATTTATTCCATATAGTTTGGGGGCAGGATAATGGGTGGACAGGGAGGCTTAAGAATTTGGCCTTTAGGGACTCTGATAGAGCTGTTTATCGGGGCAATGCATCTCTTCGTAAGAGATGTATTCCAAGAGGCAAAATTACGAACTTTTATTGTAACTCAGTGATAAAAAGAGGGAAATTTGACTGGAAGCATAATTTTTAACATCTATGAAATATGATTTTATCCTACAAATGTTTTGCAGCTTACGAATCATGCAACTTAGAAACATCCAGATAATCAAATATTTATATCTGCTTATCTGCCTCGGAATACATCTCTTACGAAGAGATGTGTTTATGTTGGCATATAAATGCCTGCAAAACAACAAATGGTGAAAAGACCTTTAGAAGCCAGGTATGGATATTAAAGTTGCGGGAGTTTCCGAACTTTTTGCCTTAGTCAGTGTAACTGCTTGTCCCTCAGTTGAATGTGGGGTTTGCAGGATTGGGCGTATTAGCCCTTTCTGAAAGGTCTTTGGTAATTCAACAAGCTATATAGGCCATGAAAGAAGCCTTGAAGCCAGCCGTGGGGGATGATGACAAACGGTGGTTTGCCATGCGCGATTTGACTCGGAGCAATGCCAAACTTCCTGCTTACAAAATGCTGGCCGAGAAAAATATCAAATGCTTCACCCCGATGGTTACGAAGTTTCTTGTCCGGAACGGAACGCGTAAGCGCGTGGTAGTGCCGTTTATACACGACTTGATTTTTGTGTATGATACCCGGAGTACGCTTGACCCGATTGTGGCAAAGGTGCAAACCTTCCAGTACCGTTACTTGCGTCATACCAATCGCCAGCCGATGACGATCAATAAAGAAGAGATGGATCGTTTCATTGCTGCCGTTGAGGCTGGGCATTCCCCGCAATATTACAGCCTGGATGAGATTTCCCCAGAGATGCGCAACCGGAAAATCCGCATCATTGGCGGTGTGCTTGACGGGTATGAAGGCAGTCTGATTACGGTGCGGGGGTCGAAAGTGAAGCGGCTGCTGGTGGAACTTCCTTCGCTGTTGGCGGCTTCTGTGGAGGTTGAGCCGGAATATATTCAATTGCTATGATTGATTAATGTGATAGTTTGCTATGGATTACTTGTCTTTGGCGGGTGGCTTCTTGTTGTCTTTGTTGCTTGGAATGGTGATTGTTCCCAAAATCTTGCTGATTTCCTACAAGAAACGACTGTTTGACATGCCAGATAGCCGAAAAGTGCATCAAATACCCATACCCCGTTTGGGAGGCATATCTTTTTTCCCGGTGATATTGATCTCCTTGTGTTTCATGCTTGGCATACGCCTTTTTTGTGAGGGTACGACGGAGAACTTGCCTGCCAACGAGTTCTTGTTTTTCGTGGTCGGCGGCATGATGCTTTTCCTGATTGGGGTTGCCGATGATTTGGTCGGTGTCAGTTACCGTTATAAATTTCTCGTGCAGATATTGGCCGCTTTTCTGATTGTGTGGCCGGGCGAGTGGTTCAACACGTTAGGTGGGTTGTTTGGCATTTATGAATTGCCGATGTTTTTGGGGGTATTGTTTACCTTGTTCGTGGTGGTCTATATTACCAACGCCATCAACCTGATTGACGGCATTGATGGTTTGGCTTCAGGGCTGAGCTGCATTTCGCTTTTCCTATTGGGGACACTTTGCATGGTGGAAGGCGACGAGCATTATGCCTTGCTGGCTTTTTCCACCTTTGGCGTGATCGTGCCTTTTTGGTTCTATAACGTGTTTGGCAATGCCAAGCGTGGACACAAACTGTTCATGGGCGATACGGGAAGTTTGATTTTGGGTTATATCATTAGCCTGCTTGTCATCCATTTGAGTCATGCCGATGAGGCTGGGGCAACTGCTCATTCCAATATGGTGCTGGCTTTTTCCACATTGATTGTCCCTCTGTTCGACGTGGTGCGTGTGGTGATACACCGTTTGCGGGAGAAGAAAAACCCGTTCTTGCCGGATAAGAATCATTTCCATCATAAATTGTTGCGGACAGGGCTTCGCCCCCGTGCCGTGATGGTATCTATCCTGTTTATAGCCTTGTTTTTTATCATCCTGAACTGGCTGTTGGCCGGCATCATGGGGATGACAGGACTGTTGATTACCGACATCGTGTTGTGGATGCTGCTGCAGACGGGCATCAACAGGGCTATGCGGAAGCATAAAAGAAAATTGAAAACCATAGAAGTATGAAAAAATATAAGCTGATTTGTTTGTTAGTGATGGTATGGGCCGGTGTGGCGACATTGAGTTCCTGTGGCTCGTCCAGGCAGGTGGTGTATTTCCAGGACTTGAAACCCGGGGAGACGGAAATCAAATTGCCGGAAGCGAAGGCCATCACTGTCCGCCCGGAAGACAAGATTTCTATCATTGTGAATAGCCGTGACCCGCAGTTGACCTACTTGTTCAACCTGTCTGTCGCATCAAGGCAGGTGGGACAGACTTCGGGAAGTGATGGTAGCACTTCCAGCAGCTCCCAAGGAGTTGCTGTCTATACAGTGAATGCCGATGGTGAAATAGATTTCCCCGTGCTTGGCAAGCTCCATGTGGCCGGGATGAACCGGACAGAAATCGCCGAATACATCAAGGGTGTGTTGATCAAGGAGAATTTGGTGAAGGACCCGGTGGTGACCGTGGAATTTGCCAATCTTTGCGTTTCGGTGCTGGGCGAAGTGAACAGCCCGGGACGCTTCAGCATTGACCGTGATCGGCTGACCGTGCTCGACGCTTTGAGCATGGCGGGCGACCTGACCATCTATGGCAACCGTTCCAAGGTAATGGTATTGCGACAAGAAGGGGACGTGCAGCGGATATATGGTTTGAATCTCACTTCGGGCGAACATGTATATACCTCCCCCGCCTACTATCTGCAACAGAACGATGTGGTGTATGTGGAGCCTAACAAGGTGAAGGCCCGTCAATCCACCGTCAACGGCAACAATGTGCGTTCCACTTCATTCTGGATATCGCTGGCATCGCTGCTGACTTCCATCGGTATTTTGATATTTAATTAATAAAATAGGAATTTAGTTTAGGCGCGAATTACGCGGATGGACGCGGATTTATTATTTGCATAATCAATGGAATCCAGCGTTTACAGTGAAAAGATTATCCGTGACTATTCCTTGGCATAATCAAACGATGTTTTGAGCGAAGCTAAATCCGCGTAATCCGCGCCAAAAAAACACCGATAAATGATCATTTATGGAAATACAAAATAATTTGAATGCTAAACCTAAGCAGGTTGACGATTTTCTCCGTATTCAAGACTTGTTTTATTTATGTTTGAACAAATGGTATTGGTTTGTCATTTCTTTGGCTGTAACCATTGGTGTGGCGGTCGTCTATCTGTTGATGACCCCGCCGGTCTACACCCGTACCACCTCACTCCTCATCAAGGAAGATTCCAAAGGAAACTCATTGGGCAATGGATCTGGGGTAATGGGCGATTTCGACCTTTTCCAGACCAATACCAACGTAAACAATGAGATTCAGTCGTTGCAGTCGCCCTCGGTGATGCTCGATGTGGTGAAACGCCTGCACCTCGACATCAACTATTATACGGATGGCGGGTTCTACAAGAAGGTGCTATATGGTCATGCTTGTCCTTATGCCGTGTCCTTCAACGATCTTCAGGACAATGAAAGTGTTTCTTTCACCATCAATCCCGGCGAAGGTGGCCAAGTGAGTCTGGTGGACTTTGTCCGCAACGGCGAAGAGTTGGCTGGCGAGGTAGTTGCCGTGCCCAATGACACCGTTGACACCCCCGTAGGAAAACTGGTTGTCAGGGCAACCCAGGAGGCCGTGCCCTATGATGCGCCGGCTATGTATCCCGTTCAGGTTATCAGGCCAGTGCCGGTGCCTATGCTTCACGCCTGTCGGTCGCCCTCATTGATGACAAGTCCACCATCATCAGTCTGTCGTTTAATGATGTTTGCATCCAGCGGGCTGAGGATGTCCTGAATACGGTGATTGCGGTCTATAATGAAAATTGGATAAAGGACAAAAACCAGATTGCTGTCAGCACTTCGGCTTTTATTAGTGACCGCCTCGGCGTGATTGAACAGGAGCTGGGTAATGTGGACGAAAACATATCTTCCTATAAAGGTGAGCACCTCTTGCCCGATGTGCAAGCAGCCGCCAGCATGTACATGGCGCAGAGCAGCGAAACCAATGCGCAAATCCTGGCCTTGAACACGCAGTTGTCCATGGCACGGTATGTCCGCAACTACCTGACCAATACCACCAGCAAGAACCAGTTGCTTCCGGCCAATTCTGGCATTGAAAGTCCGGGTATTGAGCAACAGATAGCCAACTACAACACGACCCAGTTGCGGCGTAATGATTTGGTGGCCAACAGTAGCGAAAAGAACCCCTTGGTGGTCGATATGGATCAATCGTTGGAAAATATGCGCCATGCCATCGTTACTTCCATTGATAACCATATCACCACGCTGAACACCCAGTTGCGTTCTTTGCAGCAGATCGAGCGGCAGACGACGGCGCGGATTGCCGCCAACCCCACGCAGGGTAAGTACCTCCTGTCGGTGGAGCGTCAGCAGAAGGTGAAGGAATCTCTTTATCTGTTCCTGTTGCAGAAACGTGAGGAAAATGAATTGTCGCAAGCATTCACAGCTTATAATACCCGTGTCATTACCCCGCCAACAGGCAGCATGGTGCCGACTTCTCCCGTCAAGAAGAACATTGCCTTGGTGGCGTTTGCCTTGGGCATCCTCATTCCCGTGGTGATTATCTTCATCCGCGAGAACATGAATACCAAGGTGCGTGGACGCAAGGACTTGGAATCGCTTTCCGTGCCGTTTGTCGGCGAAATTCCCTTGGCGGAGGGGGGTAAGAAAAGAAGCGCACAAGCCCCCAAAGAAATAATCATCCGTCAAGGCAAACGCGACATTGTCAATGAGGCATTCCGTGTGTTGCGTACCAACCTGGAGTTTATCCTTGATGCCAAGGAAGACAAGGGCAGGGCAAGTGTCACTTTGGTCACTTCCTTTAACCCGGGTAGCGGAAAGACTTTCCTGACCATGAATACTGCCGCTACCTTTGCCTTGAAAGGGAAACGGGTGTTGGTCATGGACGGCGACTTGCGCCACGGTTCGGCATCGGCCTATCTGGACAAGTCTGCCAAAGGATTGAGCGATTATTTGGGTAAGCGTGAGCATGAGGCCGACAGTCTGATTCTGGCAAGCCCGGATTATCCCCATCTGCATCTGCTGCCTTCCGGCACCATTCCTCCCAATCCGACTGAATTGTTGGCTGAGCCACGCCTTAAAGAACTGGTGGAGCGGTTGCGTAGCAGGTATGATTATATCTTTATTGACTGTCCGCCCATAGACATTGTGGCCGACACGCAAATCATAGAAAAGCTGGCCGACCGCACCATCTTCGTGGTACGTGCCGGTTTGTTGGAACGTGACATGCTGCCTGAATTGCAGCGGAATTATGATGAAAAGCGTTTCAAGAACATGGCGATCGTGCTGAACGGGACAGAAGGTGGTGGAAAACGGTATGGCTACCGCTATGGCTATAGGTATGGCTATAAATACGGGTATGGGAGCAAGAGCTATTATAGCAATTGATAGGCTTTCCCTAACCCACCTTACGAGCAGGTTTTTCAGATAACAATAGAATAGGGGAAGAATGGGCAGCGAACGGGATACGAAAAACGGTCCATTCAGGTGTTCCCAACCGTTAGCTTTTCTTCCCTGTTTCTTTGACAAGGTTTCCCTTAATTATTGCTCCTGTCATGTGGCTATTTCGTAGGAAGCAGACATTGGAACAAAGCGGTTTTTTCCGTGGCCTTACCGATTGGCACAGCCATATCCTTCCCGGTGTGGACGATGGGGTGCAGACCTTGGAGGAAGCCCTACAGATACTGGCAGAATACGGGCGGTTGGGAGTGAAGGAGGTGTGGCTCACCCCGCACATCATGGAAGATATGCCTAACCCTACTGCACACCTAAGGGAACGCTTTGCAGCATTGCAGGCGGCTTATCACGGCGATGTCGTTTTGAATCTGGCTTCCGAGAACATGTTGGACAATCTTTTCGAAGAGCGTTTGCGGACTGACGACCTGTTACCCTTGGGCAGGGAGGGCAAGCACCTGCTGGTGGAAACCTCTTATTTCAATCCGCCGATGGGCTTGCATGATGTGTTGTTCCGTATCAAGGCTAAGGGATATTTCCCTGTGTTGGCGCATCCGGAACGCTATCTGTATATGGGCGAGAGCGGGTATCAGCAGTTGAAGGCTATGGATGTGCAGTTCCAGCTCAATCGGTTTTCATCGTTAGGGCTGTATGGCAAAGAGGTGCGAAAGCGGGCCAAAATGTTGCTTGCGCAGGGAATGTACGATTATACGGGGACAGATCTGCATAAAATAGCGGTTTTGCAGCGGGTGCTCCTGATGAAAGAATGACCAATAAGTCGGGCAAGAATGAAGGCAGAGCTTGTTTGTTCGGAAATTAATCACTACCTTCGTGTTGCAGTTCAATGAAGGAGGAAATTGGCATGAAATACCCGATAGGCATACAACAGTTTGAGAAGATACGTAAAGGCGGTTTTGTGTATGTGGACAAGACCGCGCAGGTTTACCAATTGGCTTCGCAGGGTTGCTACTATTTCCTGAGCCGCCCCCGCCGTTTTGGCAAGTCGTTGCTTATCTCCACGATGGAAGCCTATTTCCAAGGCAAGAAGGAGCTCTTCGGAGGGTTGGCTTTGGAGCATTTGGAGACGGAGTGGAAATCCTATCCCGTGCTGCATTTGGATTTGAATGCCCGTAATTACGAGAACGAGGATTCGCTTCGCGCCGAGTTGAACAAGCATCTTTTGAGCTGGGAAGAGCAGTATGGATTGGAAACCCATTCTTCTTTGGCTCCTGAAGAGCGTTTCTTCCACGTCATCCGGCGTGCCAGTGAACAGGCCGGCGAACAGGTGGTGGTGCTGGTCGATGAATACGACAAGCCCTTGCTCAGCACCATTGACCACAAGGAACTGCACGATGCCTACCGGGATACCCTCAAAGGTTTCTTCGGCGTGCTGAAGTCGCAAGACCCGTACATCCGTTTCGCTTTCCTCACAGGAGTCAGCCGGTTCAGCCATGTCAGCATCTTCAGCGATCTGAACAACCTGAAGGACATCTCCATGGATACCAAGTATGCGGAAATCTGCGGCATATCGGAAAAGGAACTCCATGCCTATTTTGAGAAGCCAATCTGTGCATTGGCTTCAGCCCAACATATAACCTACGAAGAGACCTGCGCCAAACTGCGCGAGCAATACGATGGTTATCATTTCCGGGAAAATGCGGCAGGCATGTATAATCCATATAGCTTGCTCAACACGTTTGACACCTTGGAATTCAATGATTATTGGTTCCGTACAGGAACGCCCACTTTTTTGGTTAAGCTTTTGAAACGAAACGATTACCCGTTGAAGGAACTGAAAGGCCTTTATGTGGATGAGTCGGCGTTGCAAAGTGTGGATGAAGAATATATGGATCCGATACCTGTGCTTTTCCAAAGCGGTTACCTCACCATCTCAGGTCATGATCCGGAGTTGGGGTATCGTCTTGACTTTCCTAACCAAGAGGTGGAACGTGGGTTCTTTAACTTTCTGGTACCTTATTATACCTCTCTGCTGAAGTCGAGCGTGCAAAGTTTCTTGAACCGGCTGACTGCTGCTGTCCGGCAGGGCAAGCCTGATGAGTTGCTGAAAACCCTTCAGGTCATGTTGGCAGGCAAGCCTTACCAACTGGCGGGTGGCGACAAGGAAGTGCATTTTCAGAATACGCTCTATTTGATTTTCATGATGCTGGGCTACAACGTGCAAGTGGAACAAGCCACGAGCCAAGGTCGTATGGACGTGACCCTCCAGACCAAGGACTATGTGTATATCCTCGAACTGAAGCTGGACAGGTCTGCCGGAGAGGCCCTGCAGCAGATAAAAGACAACCAGTATGCCCGTCCTTTCCAAGCCGACCCGCGAAAGGTGTTCCTAGTTGGGGTGAATTTCTCTTCCGCAGCAAGGACGGTGGAGAAGTGGATTGTGGAAGAGGGGATTATGACCGAATGAGAAAGTGCAGTTGATATTCTATAAAGCAGCTATTTGCAGCAATCAGAATGCTGTGATCCTGTTGGAAGAAATAGAAGCACATGCTTATCCTCCCTTTATCTCCAAGATTACAAACTGTATTATGGAGAACGGAAGCAATCAATACTTTATCACTACTCACAGCCCTTATGTGTTGAACGACTTTTTGGAACGGCATAGTGAAGATTTGGCTATCTATTTAGTAGATCTGTGTGATGGTTCCACCATTGTACGTCGGCTTTCAGAGACTGAGATGGATGAAGTATATAACGATGGGATAGACTTGTTTTTCAATAGTGAAATTTTTCTCCGATGAACCGCTCCATTGACAGCCTTATTTTGCCTGAATGTTATATGGATACCAATCTGATAGAGACATTGGTACCTCCCCAGCGTGGATATAATCACCAGAGAGGTTATCCTGCGGTTGCCAAGCAGATGAAAGAAAAGTTTTCCGATGATTTTGCCTTGGGGATTATGGATAATGGCAAGAGACATGTTTCTTACTTGCAGGAAAAAGGTGGATGCCAAGAGTTGCAAGAAATATGCTAAGTTTTTTAAAGCTTTGAGGTCAGCATCCGAATTTCAAAAACTGGCAAAGATCGTTGCTTATTTGAAGGAAAAGACGTATAATGCGCAAGAAGGCGTACTGAAAGAAATATTTCAATGTCAACCCCGGTATTGATGTATTGCCCTGATGCTATACGGCAAAATTGGACGCTAAAATTGGACGTTGATACACAATATGATGACTGAAATAGATTTGAACCAAGTAGATGTAGAAGCTAATTGCCTTATTGGAAAATTGTACGGAACAAATATTCCAGCAGAAGGCTCCGTTATAGTAGCTGTATGTGGAGTACAATATAAAGTATATCACTACTGTCCACTAAAAAATGGACAAGGTTAAAAATTAAATAAATTCGGTTCATTAGAATCATTTAGTTCTTTGACATTATTGAAATTTGATTTGTCGAACAAGTCACGAAGCCGTGTTTTGTCGGTCAGGGAGATTC
>CASEYC010000009.1 GCA_949292025.1 uncultured Bacteroides sp.
CGACGGCCACGGCTATATGCCCTACGTGGGCATACCCGAACTGCGCCAGGCCTTCGCCCGCTGGTATAAGAAATGGTATGATGTGGACCTCGACCCGCAGACGGAGATACAGCCCCTCATCGGGAGCAAGGAAGGCATCCTGCACGTCACGCTGGCCTTCGTCAATCCCGGCGACCAGGTGCTGGTGCCCAATCCCGGCTACCCCACGTACACCTCGCTCAGCAAGCTGCTGGGGGCGGAAGTCGTGCCGTATAATCTGAAGGAGGAAGACGGCTGGATGCCCGACTGGGAGCAACTGGAGGCGATGGACACGAGCCGCGTCCGCCTGATGTGGACCAACTACCCCAACATGCCCACCGGCGCGCAGGCCACCCCGGAGTTGTACGAACGGCTGGTGGACTTCGCAAAGAAACGGGGCATCGTCATCGTCAACGACAACCCCTACAGCTTCATCCTCAACGACCATCCGCTAAGCATCCTCGCCGTGCCCGGCGCACGGGATTGCTGCATCGAGTTCAACTCCATGAGCAAGAGCCACAACATGCCGGGCTGGCGCATCGGGATGCTCGCCTCGAACGCGCAGTTCGTGCAGTGGGTCTTGAAGGTGAAGAGCAACATAGACAGCGGCATGTTCCGCGCCATGCAACTGGCCGCCGCCACCGCCCTCGACGCGGAGCAGGAGTGGTATGACGGCAACAACGCCAACTACCGCCGCCGCCGCGCGCTGGCCGAGGACATCATGCACGCCCTGGGCTGCACGTTCGACACGGCGCAGGCCGGGATGTTCCTCTGGGGCCGCATCCCCGACACCTATCATAATGTGGAGGAACTGACCGAGCGCGTCTTGCACGAGGCCCGCGTCTTCCTCACCCCCGGCTTCATCTTCGGCACGAACGGGGCGAGGCATGTACGCATCTCCCTCTGCTGCAAGGACGACCGCCTGGCCGAGGCCCTGAGGCGCATCCGGGAGGCATTCGGTGTAAAGAAAACTGATTAGTCATGCCTTTCAGGGATATTGCCCTGTCCGCTTGTTGTAATATGCTGATAATAAACATGATAGGACAAGCAAAGTTAAGTGACGGACTTAACCGAGTTAAGTGACGGACCTAACTGAGTTAAGTGACGGACTTAACCGGGTTAAGTGACGGACTTAACTTGCCTCATTGACAAGGCTATCCCTGTACGCTCTTATTTTGTAAACAAAAATACATATCATGCAATCATATTAATCAATGCCAATATCATTATGGAACTCGAACTTGAAAGAATCCAACTCCCCGGCGTCCCCGAAGAACGCCCGGTAGTCATCGCCGGCCCGTGTAGCGCCGAAACCGAAGAACAAGTGATGAACACCGCCCGCCAACTGGCCTCGAAAGGGCTGAAGATATTCCGCGCAGGCATCTGGAAACCCCGCACCAAGCCCGGAGGCTTCGAGGGCGTGGGCGTGGAAGGCCTGGCCTGGCTGAAGGAAGTGAAGCAGGAGACGGGCATGTACGTCTGCACCGAGGTGGCCACCGCCAAGCACGTGCTGGAGTGCCTCAAGGCGGGCATCGACCTGCTGTGGATTGGCGCGCGCACCACGGCCAACCCCTTTGCCATGCAGGAGATTGCCGACGCGCTGAAGGGCGTGGACATCCCCGTGATGGTGAAGAACCCCGTTAACCCCGACCTCGAACTGTGGATAGGCGCCATGGAGCGCCTCAACCAGGCGGGACTGAAGCGTCTGGCGGCCATCCACCGCGGCTTCTCCAGCTACGAGAAGAAGATTTACCGCAACCTGCCGCAGTGGCACATCCCCATCGAACTGCGCCGCCGCATCCCCAACCTGCCCATCCTCTGCGACCCCAGCCACATCGGCGGCAAGCGCGAACTCATCGCCCCGCTGTGCCAGCAGGCCATGGACCTGGGCTTCGACGGCCTCATCGTGGAGAGCCACTGCAATCCGGACAAGGCCTGGAGCGACGCCTCGCAGCAGGTGACGCCCGACGTGCTGGACTACATCCTCAACCTCCTCGTCATCCGCCAGGACACGCAGACCACCGAGAACCTCTCGGAGTTGCGCAAGCAGATTGACGAGTGCGACAACGAGCTTATCCAGACCCTGGCCAAGCGCATGCGCATCTCCCGCGAAATCGGCACCTACAAGAAGGAGCACGACATGACCATCCTCCAGACGGGCCGCTACAACGAAATCCTGGAGAAACGCGGCTCGCAAGCCTCCCTCTGCGGCATGGACACCGAGTTTGCCAAGAAGGTGTTCGAGGCCATCCACGAGGAGAGCGTAAGGCAGCAGATGGAAATCATTAACAAGTAACATAAGCTACCAGCTACGAGCTACGAGTGGCCACACAGATGAATGTGAAAGTCCTCGTAGCTTGTAGCTTGTAGCTCGTAACTAAACATAAGAAATGCGAATACTGATCCTCGGAGCCGGCAAGATGGGCTCCTTCTTCACAGACATACTGAGTTTTCAACACGAGACGGCCGTCTACGACACCAACCCGCACCAGCTGCGCTTCGTCTACAACACCTACCGCTTCACCACGCTGGACGAAATCAAGGACTTCGAGCCGGAGCTGGTCATCAACGCCGTGACGGTGAAGTACACCCTCGACGCCTTCCGCCAGGTGCTGCCCGTCCTGCCACGGGACTGCATCATCAGCGACATCGCCTCCGTCAAGACCGGGCTGAAGCGGTTCTACGAGGAGAGCGGCTTCCGCTACGTCTCCACCCACCCGATGTTCGGCCCCACCTTCGCCAGCCTCAGCAACCTGAGCCACGAGAACGC
>CASEYC010000010.1 GCA_949292025.1 uncultured Bacteroides sp.
GGAGACGGCGGTCTCCCTTTTTTATTTTGTATTGCCGGATGACCCGTTGCCAGGCTACCACCGCCTTCCTCCGCCCTTTCCGCTACGCTCCAAGGACGAAGGAAGGCGGTGGCGGAGTTGCACTTCTAACTTGACGGTAGCCGCGCAGGAAGTGCCGCCGCGTCCGTCACCGGGCTGCGGCGTCCGCCGTCGGCGGCCTGTGCCGAGGGCTGCGTGAGTGGGAGGTATCCGTACTGTTTCATTGTCACATTACTTCACATTGCAGGCACAAAGATAAACAGGTATCCGATTCCTTCCAAGGATTTCGGGGCATTTGTTGTTCCGTTTTTTCACATTGGCGTTCCATTTATTCACGCAATGACATCCAAACACCTTATTCTCAACCGTTTACAGAACCAGTTTCCCTCCTGCTATTTTTACCCGGCACGACCCGAAATTCGCACCTTTGCTTAGCCGTACCTGCGCCCGTGCTTACCCGTACCTGCGGGCGCGGGCGGGGGTACGGGTAAGCACGGGCGGGGATACGGCTCAAGAATAACGCAGGAAACTTGAACGAATTGCCGGCCATCTCGTTTTATTGTCGTATCTTTGCGGGTGTATTCATCAACAAACCAGTAGCTTTTTCATTTTATTAATTCTACTACTATATGTACATAAAACGACTGTTTCTGAAAAACATCGGACCATTCAAGGAAGCCGAGCTCCAGTTTGCCTGGAAAGCTACCGAAGACAAACAACCGGTCACGGTGATCACCGGCATCAACGGTGCAGGAAAATCCGTCATCATTGATGCTATCCGGGCCGCATTGAGCGGACAAGCATTGGAACGCAACATTGTGTCGGACATCTCCGACTTCAAAATAGAAATAGATTCCTGCATCAATGAAACGGATGTACAATTGGTTTCCCAAGAATTAACGAACGGGCACATCAGATCCGCAGATTACCAACGGGTTGCCAAATATCTGCAGCGCGGCTACCAAATGGGGGATGATATCCAGCCTTGGATCATAGATTATTGGTCTTCACGAACTGCCACAGATTCTTTCACCATACACGCCATCACGGGCATCCCACACGAAGAAGTGCTGAAAGACGTGATGTTGGATAGGAAAAGCAATCTCCAGTTGACCAACTTCATTTGTCATGTAGACTACCTGCGCAGCAGCGATGTGCCCGAAGAGAAGACTACCGGCACTTACTTGTATGAGCAAATCAAACGCGCTATCAACCTCTGCGTGGACAATGGGCAGTTCAAATATGTGCGCCGCACGGATCTGCAACCCATCATCGAACAGAATGGAAGGGAAGTTACCCTGGACAAATTGAGCAGCGGCAACATCTTCCTGATAGAACATATCGTGCTCCTGCTCTGCAAAATGTATTCGGTCACTGTGCTGCGCAACGCGCCAGTGACCCAATTGCCGGAAACACCCGGCCTGCTCCTGATAGACGAAATTGAAACCCACCTGCATCCCAAATGGCAAAAGGCCATCTTGTCCATCCTGCGCGAGATGTTTTCACAAATGCAAATCATACTCACCACGCATTCGCCGTTCATCGTGTCTTCACTGCCGGGTATGCGCATCTATACTTGCAAGCCACAACCCGGTTGCAGCCAAGTCTTTGATGAGACTGACATCTATGACAACCTTCCCGTGGACGAAGTGCTGATGAGCGATGCGTTCAATGTGCAACCATTTAATGAACGAATCACCAAACTGCAACAAGACCGGAAAAAGGCCATTGAAGCCAACGAACTGGGAAAAGCCCAAGACATAGCCAGGGAACTGTCACGCATCAACCCAGAGTATTTTGCGTATCTGGACATTGAAAACAAACTGAAAGAATTGGGACAATGAGACACATGGACAGATTGCCATGCCCGGACATCCTCGCCCGCAAGCAAGCAGAATGGCAACGGAAATATGAAGAAAAGCTGGCGACTAACCCCCAGGCCCGACCTGACAGCAACAAATATGCCCATAAGGACATTCGGAAACAACTGTGGACCATGTCACACGGCAAATGCTTTTATTGCGAAAGCCTGTTGACCGACACGCCCAAGGAAGTGGACCACCAAGTAGAAGTGTCCGTTGACCCCTCCCAAGCATACGCATGGGACAATCTCTGCCTGGCCTGCCCCAACTGCAACGACAAATTGCCGAACGATGCAATCCCCGTAACCGCAGCCCTCGACCCCTGTCGGGACAGCGATGAGGAAATCCGAGCCAACATCACGTTTGAAGACGAAGTAATACGGGCTGTGCCTGGCTCCGTAAAAGGCTTGAATACCATCCAAAAATATCGTCTCAACACGGAATTGCTGGACAGCAAACGCGCCAAATGGCTGAACAGGATTGCAAAAGTCATCATAAACATACAGAACAACTTGATAAAGGAAGGCAGAGACCGTTGCACAGCCGAAGAAATGCGCAGATTGCAACTATTCATGCAACCGGACAGCCCTTATAGCCTGATGAGCACCATATATATCAGCAAAATCAAATTATTGTCGTATCTTTGCGCCCATTAAACAGAAAACATTTACCATCCATGAAGATAGAAGAAAAACTGACCGCCGCCGTCGTGAGCGGCCTGAAAGCACTCTACGGGCAGGACGTGCCCGCCAAGGACGTGCAGTTGCAGAAGACGAAGAAAGAGTTTGAGGGACACCTGACGCTGGTAGTGTTCCCCTTCCTGCGCATGTCCCGCAAGGGACCCGAACAGACGGCGCAGGAGATTGGCGCATACCTCGTGGCCAACGAGCCCGCCGTGGCAGCCTTCAACGTCATCAAGGGCTTCCTGAACCTCACCGTGGCCCCCGCCGCCTGGATTGAGCTGCTGGACGACATCCACGCCCAGGAGCTGTATGGCCTGACGCCCGCCACGCCGCAGTCGCCCCTGGTGATGATAGAATACTCGTCGCCCAACACCAACAAGCCCCTCCACCTGGGACACGTGCGCAACAACCTGCTGGGCAACGCCCTGGCCAAGATCATCGCCGCCAACGGCAACAAGGTGGTGAAGACCAACATCGTCAACGACCGCGGCATACACATCTGCAAGTCCATGCTGGCGTGGCTGAAGTATGGCAACGGCGAGACGCCGGAGAGCAGCGGCAAGAAGGGCGACCACCTCATCGGCGACTACTACGTGGCCTTCGACAAGCACTACAAGGCCGAGGTGGCCGAGCTGATGGAGAAAGGCATGACGAAGGAAGAGGCCGAGGCCGAATCGCCCCTGATGAAGGAGGCCCGCGAAATGCTGGTGAAGTGGGAGGCGGGCGACCCCGAAGTGCGCGCCCTGTGGAAGAAGATGAACGACTGGGTGTATGCCGGCTTCGACGAGACCTACAAGATGATGGGCGTCAGCTTCGACAAGATATACTATGAATCCGAGACCTACCTGGAGGGCAAGAAAAAAGTCCTCGAAGGCCTGGACAAAGGTCTGTTCTACCGCAAGGAAGACGGCTCGGTGTGGGCCGACCTGACGGGCGAGGGGCTGGACCACAAGCTGCTGCTCCGCTCGGACGGCACGTCGGTCTACATGACGCAGGACATCGGCACGGCCGAACAACGCTTCGCCGACTACCCCATCGACAAGATGATTTACGTGGTGGGCAACGAGCAGAACTACCACTTCCAGGTGCTCAGCATCCTGCTGGACCGCTTGGGCTTCGAGTGGGGCAAGAGCCTGGTGCACTTCTCCTACGGCATGGTGGAACTGCCCGAAGGCAAGATGAAGAGCCGCGAGGGCACCGTGGTGGACGCTGACGATCTGATGGCGGAGATGATTGCCACCGCCCGCGAGACCAGCGGCGACCTGGGCAAGCTGGACGGCCTGACGCCGGAGGAAGCGGAAGACATCGCCCGCATCGTGGGCCTGGGCGCGCTGAAGTACTTCATCCTCAAGGTGGACGCTCGCAAGAACATGACGTTCAACCCCAAGGAGTCCATCGACTTCAACGGCAACACGGGTCCCTTCATCCAGTACACCTACGCCCGCATCCGCAGCGTGCTGCGCAAGGCACAGGAGGCTGGCATCCAGCTGCCCGAACGCCTGCCCGAAGGCATCAGCCTCAGCACGAAGGAAGAGGGCCTGGTGCAGATGCTGGCCGACTTTGCCGCCGTGGTGCGCCAGGCAGGCACGGACTACAGCCCGTCCGTCATCGCCAACTACTGCTACGACTTGGTGAAGGAGTACAACCAGTTCTACCACGACTTCAGCATCCTGCGCGAGGAGAATGAGGCCGTGCGCCTGTTCCGCCTGGTGCTCTCCGCCGAGGTGGCGAAGATTGTGAAGCTGGGCATGGGCCTGCTGGGCATCGAGGTGCCGGAACGGATGTAAGACAGGTGTCTCACGGAAACTGCAGCGTGAAGCAACTGCCCTGCCCCACGGCGGACTGCAGCGTGATGTTGCCGCCGTGGCGGTTCATAACCTGGCGGCAGAGGCTCAGGCCGATGCCGGAACCGCCGGGCTTGGTGGTGAAGAAGGGGACAAAGACCTTGTCCTGCACATCGGGCAGGATGCCCTCGCCATTGTCGCGCACGTAGATGACGCACTTCCAGGGGAGGGCTTCGGCGGTGCCCACCTCGATGCAGGGGTCGGGCGTCCGGACGCAGGCCTCGCGCGCGTTCTTCAGGAGGTTGATGAGCACCTGTTCCACCTGGGCGCGGTCGATGTGAAGCTGGACGTCGGCGGCGGGGAGATGGATGCGGATGGCAGGGTCATCGGGGTAGAGCTTGCGCAGGTCGGCCAGCAGTTCGCGCACGGAGACGGGACGGCGCACGGGCGCGGGCAGGCGGGTCAGTTTGCGGTAGTTCTCCACAAACTCCAGCAGGCCCTTGCTGCGGCGGCAGATGGTCTTCATGCCCTGCTGCATCACGGCATAGTTCCGCTCGTTCATCTCGCGCTCGCTCAGGGTCTCGCTCAGGGAGAGGATGGGCGTGATGGAGTTCATGATTTCGTGCGTCAGCACGCGGATGAGCTTCTGCCAGGCCTCCATCTCGTTGCGCTCCAGCAGGCGGGTGCGGAATCCCTGCATCGCATCGGACAGTTCACCGGCCATCTCCTCCATCGGACGGTTGCGGTAGGGCGAACGGAAGGAAATCATCCGGTCGTCGTGGCGCAGGCTCTCCGCCAAGCCGCGCATCATGCGCATCTGCACCATCTGCAACCGGTAGAGGCGGACAGCCATCAGCAGCAGCAACAGGAAGAGGGTGGCGGCACAGAACCACAAACGGCGCTCCGCCAGCACATACACCCCGACCGACATCAGGGCAAAGCCTGCCACGTGGAGCAGGACGATGAAAGAATAGCGTCTCATAAGCCCAGTTTTTCCAGTTTACGATAGAGGGCGAAGCGGGTAATGCCCAGGTATTCCGCCGCACGGGTCATGTTGCCGCCGCTCAGGCGCAGGGCACGCTCGATGGTCTGCCGCTCCAGTTGCTCCAGGTTCAGCGTCTTGGCATCCTTCAGCTTGTCCGGCTGCGGGTCCGCCGCCTGGAAGAGGAAGTTCTCGGGACGGAGCAGCGAGCCGTCGCCCAGGAGCACGGCACGCTCCATCAGGTGCTGCAACTCGCGCACGTTGCCCGGCCAGGCATATTTCAGCAGCTTGTTCTTGGCCTCGCGCGAAAGGCCGCGCATCTCCTTGCGGTACTTGCGGGCATAGCGTTGCAGGAAACACTCGGCCAGCAGGAGGATATCCTCGCCCCGTTCGCGCAAGGGCGGGATGTGCAGCTCGATGGTGTTGATGCGGTAGAGCAGGTCCTGGCGGAAACGCCCCTCCTCCACCAGGCGGTGGATGTCGGCATTGGTGGCACAGATGAGGCGCACGTCGATGGGCGTGGCTTGCGTGCCGCCCAGGCGGACGATTTGCCGCTTCTCGATGGCGGTCAGCAGCTTGGCCTGCATCGGCAGGGAGAGGTTGCCAATCTCGTCCAGGAAGAGCGTGCCGCCCGTGGCCGCCTCCATGCGTCCCGCCTTGGCCTTGCGGGCATCGGTGAAGGCGCCTTTCTCGTAGCCGAACAGCTCGCTCTCAAACAGTTGCTCGGGGATGCTGCCCAAGTCGATGGTGACGAAGGGCCGCCCGTAGCGGGGCGAATGACGGTAGAGCAGCCGGGCGATGACGTCCTTGCCGGTGCCGTTCTCGCCCAGCAACAGGATGTTGGCATCGGCCTCGCGCAGTTTCTCCACGGTGGCGAATACCTGCCGCATGGGCTCGGACTCGCCGATGATCCGTCCCTCGAAACCTTCGCCCGCCGGGTCGCTCAGGGCCTCCACCTGCTCCTTCAGTTGGTTCACCTCGCAACGGGAGCGGCGCAGCTTCATGCCGGACGAGAGGGTGGCCAGCAGCTTTTCCTTCTCCCAGGGCTTGGGAATGAAGTCGGTGGCACCGGCCTTGATGGCACGCACGGCCTTGTCGGTGTCGGAATAGGCGGTCATGAAGATGACCACCGCCTGCGGGTCGATGCGCAGGATTTGCTTCAACGCCTCGAAACCCTCCTGCCCGCTCACCACGTCGCGGCTGAAATTCATGTCCAGCAGGATGAGGTCGGGACAGAACGTGCGCATGAAGTGCTCGATGCGCTCCGGGCTGACGGCCACCTTGATTTTCTCCGCCAGCGGCTCCAGCAGCAGGTTGAGGGCGAAGAGGACGTCTTCGTTGTCGTCGATGATGAGGATTTTTCCCAATTGTTCCATTGTATAATAATAGATGATTTTTTAGACGCGGATTAAGCGGATTGAGCGGATTAATCTTTTCTGGATTAAGGTCCACTAAAAATAAGAATCCGCTCAATCCGCTTAATCCGCGTCTAAAGAATTCCGCCTGCAAAGTTACGCATAATATCCGTGTGTTGTGCGTGCGGATGCGCACGATTTTTGTGCGGAGGCGCACACGTTCCGGACAACCGTCTCTTCCGCTATTTATTGTAGAACAAGCACTTGCAAGTTTGGCACGAGATTTGATGGCTTATAGGCGAACAACCATGCCGTTTATGAAGAATGTAATCACATACGCCCTCCTGCTCCTCGCCCTGTCCGCCCCCGCCGGGATACACGGGCAAGCCCTGACGCTCACGCTGGAGCAAGCCATCGAACAGGCACGGGAGATGTCGCCCGACGCGCAGAGCGCCCGCCACACCTTCCACTCGGCCTACTGGAACTACCGCTACTACCGCGCCAACTACCTGCCCGCCCTCACGCTGACCTCCGCCCCCTATATGGACCGCGCCATCAACCGCATCACGATGGGCGACGGCTCGGTGCAGTTCGTGGAGCAGAACCTGCTGAGCACCGACCTCAGCCTCAGCGTCACGCAGAACATCGCGCTGACGGGCGGCACCCTCTCCCTGACCACCTCCGCCCAACGGCTCGACCTGCTGAGCGAGCACACCTCGTCGTGGCAGACCTCGCCCGTCATCCTCGGCTACAGCCAAAGCCTCTTCGGCTACAACAGCCTGAAGTGGGACCGCCGCATCGAGCCGGTGCGCTACGAGGAGGCACGCAAGAACTACGTGGAAACCCTGGAGCTGGTGGCCGCCACCGCCACGCAGAAGTTCTTCGACCTGGCCACGGCGCAAAGCAACCTGGAGATAGCCACCACCAACTATGCCAACGCCGACACCCTCTACGCCTACGCGCAAGGACGCTACGAAATAGGCACCATCAGCGAGAACGAGATGCTGCAGCTGGAAATCAACAAGCTGAACGAAGAGGCCAACTGCATGAGCGCCCGCATCGAGGTGGAGAACGCCATGCAGGAACTGCGCTCCTACCTCGGCATCCGCGAGGACACGGACCTGCAAGTGAGGCTGAACGACTCCATCCCCGACTTTGTGGTGAACCTGAACGAAGCCCTCCTGCTGGCCAACGCCAACAGCCCCGACATCCAGAACATGCGCCGCCGCAAGCTGGAGAGCGAGAGCAACGTGGCACAGGCACGCGCCAACGCCGGGCTGAAGGCGGACATCTACCTGCGCTTCGGCCTCACCCAGACGGGCGACAAGCTGCGCGACGCCTACCGCGACCCGCTGGACCAGCAATACGTCAGCCTCACCCTCTCCCTCCCCATCCTGGACTGGGGACGCGGCAAGGGGCAGGTGCGCGTGGCACGCTCCAACCGCGACCTGGTCTATACACAGGTGGAGCAGGACAAGACCGACTTCCAGCTGAACGTGCGCAAGCTGGTGAAGCAGTTCAACCTACAGTCGCAGCGTGTTCGCATCGCGGCACGTACGGATCGTACCGCCCAACGTCGTGCAGAAGTGGCACGCCGGCTCTACCTGCTGGGCAAGTCGTCCGTGCTGGACCTCAACGCCTCCATCAGCGAGAAGGACTCGGCACGGCGCAACTACATCGCCGCCCTCAACGAATACTGGAGCCTCTTCTATACCCTCCGCAGCCTGACGCTCCACGACTTCGAGCACGACAGGCCGCTGAAGGAGGACTTGGAGAGGTTGCTGGAATAAATAGGAATTTACCAACAAGATATGGACATACAACTGGAAAAGAAACCGTGGTACATCCGCTACCGTTACCACCTGCTGGGCGGGACCGCCTTCCTGGGCCTGCTCGTCTATGTCATCGTCCTCTCGCTGGGTCCGCGCCGCCTGCGCGTCTCGCTGGACGACATACAGATCTGCGAAGTGAAGAACGACAAGTTCCTGGAATACGTCGATGTGGAAGGCCTCGTCCAGCCCATCCTCACCATCCTGGTCAACGCGGGCGAGGCGGGCAGCGTGCAGCGCATCGTGGCCGAGGAAGGCAGCCTGCTCCAGCAGGGCGACACCATCCTCGTGCTGGACAACCCCGAACTGCTGCGCGACATCGAGGACCAGCGCGACGAGTGGGAGAAGCAGCTCTTCACCTACCGCGAGAAGGAAATCGAGATGGAGCAACAGCGCATCACCCTCCAAAAGCAGGCCCTACAGACGGAGTACGAGCTGGAGAAGCTGCGCAAGACCTTCGAGCTGGACAAGGAGGAATTCCGCATGGGCGTCAAGAGCAAGGCCCAACTGGACGTGGCCGAGGCCGAATACCGCTTCAAGCTGGAGACCGCCCGCCTGGAGCGCGAAAGCCTGCGCCACGACTCGACCGTCAACCTCATCCGGCGCGACCTGCTCCGCAACGACCGCGAGCGCGAACGCAAGAAGTACGAGCGCACCCGCCGCCGGCTGGACGGTCTGGTGGTGACGGCACCCGTCGGCGGACAGCTGAGCTTCGTCAAGGTGGTGCCCGGACAGCAGGTGGCCGCCACGGAGAACCTGGCCGAAGTGAAGGTGCTGGACCAATACAAGATACACACCTCGCTGAGCGAATACTACGTGGACCGCGTCACCACCGGCCTGCCCGCCGCCATCACCTACCAGGGACGCCGCTACCCGCTGCGCGTCTCCAAGGTGGTGCCCGAGGTGAAGGGCCGCACCTTCGACGTGGACCTGGTCTTCGCCGCCGACTCCCTGCCGGACAACCTCCGCGTGGGCAAGAGCTTCCGCGTGCAGATTGAGCTGGGACAGCCCGAGGAGGCGCTGGTCATCCGCCGCGGCGACTTCTACCAGTCCACCGCCGGGCAATGGATCTACAAGCTCAACGCCGACCGCACCCGCGCCCGCCGCGTGTCCCTCGGCATCGGGCGGCAGAACCCGCAACAATACGAAGTGACCGACGGTTTGCAGCCCGGAGATTGGGTCATTACCACGGGATATAGTAACTTTGGCGAGGCGGAGGAGCTAGTGATTAAATAGGAATTTAATTCTTTAGACGCAGATGACGCGGATGACGCAGATTTATAATTTCAGATGGCAGATAATCAGTTTATAAAGATAATGAATCTGCGTCATCCGCGTCATCTGCGTCTAAAAATCAGACCGAAAAATTATCATTTACCCAATATGAAAACCCTGAAATACGCGGCACGCCACCTGGCACGTGCCAAAGCTTACACCCTGATCAACGTCGTCGGCCTGGCCCTGAGCCTGGGCTGCTTCATCCTGCTGGCCCGCTACCTGCACCGCGAGTACACGGTGGACACGCACTGCGTGGACCGCGGGCGCGTTGTCATCCCCATGCAGGACATGGACGGCAACGTGCTGCCCTCCATCCTGAATCCCGACTGGCTGCTCGTGGACACCCTCTACCTCACCGACAGCCAGCTGCAGGGACGCTGCCGCCTCATCCTCCTGCAGGATGACCAGGTGCGTCAAGGCGAGAGCATCCGCCAGGCCCACGTGCTAGTGGCGGATTCCACCTTCTTCCGCTTCTTCCGCTACCCCGTGCGGGTGGGCGAGGCGGCCTTGCACACCCCCACGGACGCCGTGCTGACCGAGGCCTGCGCCCGCCGCTTCTTCGGCCGCGCGAATCCCGTGGGACAGACGCTGGAATATGCCGGCAAGACACTGACGGTGCGGGGCGTGATCGGCGAACCCGACTGCAAGACCACCCTCCACTTCGACCTGGTGGTCTCTTACGACCTCAGCGAACATTGGAACCGGATGCCGTGGGAACTGCTGCACGTGCTCCCCTCCGTGGACCTGGATGCCATCAACCGGCAGGCCGGTGTCTACCGCCCCGTGCGGAATGCCAACGACCGCGTCCGCCTGACCGGCCAACAGATACGCCACCAGTATCTCACGCTGCAGGAGTTCTACTTCGACCAGACCTATTTCGACGAGGAGACCCGCCTCATGCGCGGCCAGGGCAACCTGCGTTACCTCCACCTGCTGACGGGCGTGGCCGTGCTTCTGCTGCTGGTGGGGACGCTCAACTTCGTCAACCTCTACATGGTGCTGATGATGAAGCGCAGCAAGGAGTATGGCATCAAGAAGGTGTTCGGCCTGCACCGCCTGCCCCTCTTCCTGCAAATCTACACCGAGAACTTCCTGCTCTGCGCCGCGGCCTTGCTGCCCGCCGGGGCGTTGGTGGAGATTGGCCAGCCCCTGTTGGAGCGGCTGGCAGGCGACACCATCGGCTACACCGTCTTCGATGCCTGGCTGTGTGCCGGTTTCCTCCTGCTCTTCCCCCTGCTGGCGTCGCTCTACCCCTACCTGCGCTACAACTACCGCCCGCCGATGGTCTCCATCCGCACCATCGGCACCAGCCGCCAGTCCATCGCGGTGCGTATGGGCTTCCTCTTCGGGCAATACCTGGTGACGCTCCTGCTGCTGGTGCTGTCCGTCTACTTCGTCCACCAACTGCACACGTGGCTGGACACGCCGCCGGGCTTCCGCACCGAAGGTATCGTCCACGCCAACCTCAGTCCCCGCAGCCATAACTTCTATACAGCCGGCGAAGAGGAAAGGCAGGCGGAGACAGGCCGTGCGCAAGAATTGGGCCACCGCATCAAGTCCTGCCCTTACGTGGACAAAGCACAGAAAATAAGCAAGGACGGCGTGCTGGCAAAAGGCTTCCTCTCCACCTTGCTGAACGACCGGGGCGAGAAGGTCGCCATGAATATGACCTTCGTCCCCAAGGGGTTCTTCGACTTCTACGGCATCCCCGTGCTCGATGGCAACCTGGAGGGGGAAGGCTACCTGATGGTGCTCAACCGCCGGGCGATGGAGATGTTCGGCTACCAGAACCGTGAGGAAGCCTTCGTGCGCAGCGAGTCTCCCTTGTGGATTTTTGTCGACACAAAAGGCAATGTGGTGGAAGGAGGCACGAAGCTGATGCCCGTTGCCGCCGTGGTGGAAGACTATTGCAACGGCCACCTCTCGCTGGGATGCCAACCGATGGCCTATATGGTACAGGGCACGTTGATCGGCGACGAATGGGCCTTCTCCGTCACGCCCGGCCACGAACGCGACCTGCACGACTACCTGCGCCAGACGGTGCAGGAGGTCTACCACAGCGATGACTTCGCCTTCACCCCCCTCGCGGACCAGGTGGCAGCCATCTATGACGACGATCGCCGCGTGGCCTGGGTCAGCACCGCCTTTGCCCTGATGGCCATCGTGGTGTCCTGCCTGGGACTGCTGGGCGTGTCGCTCTTCGACCTGCGCCAACGCTACCGCGAGATAGCCATCCGCAAGGTGAACGGCGCCAAGCGGGGTGACCTCTACCGCCTGCTCTTCCGCAAATATGCCGTGGTGCTGGGCGCGGCCTTCGCGGTGTCAGTGCCCGTGGCGTGGTACATCGTACACCGATACACGGCGGACTATGTGGTGAAGACGCCGCTCCAATGGTGGATGTTCCTCGCGGCCCTGGCCGTGGTGGCCCTGCTGTCGCTGGGCACGCTGTGGTGGCAAGTGCGCCGCGCCGCCTCCGCCAATCCCGTGGATTCGCTCAAGCGTGAATAGGGTTCGGGCGGGGGTATCGCCGGGCGCGGGCGGAGGTACGGGTAAGCACGGGCGGAGGTACCGCCGGACGAGGGCGGGGGTACCGCTGGACAAATAGGAATTTAGCGGGCTTTGCCCGCAATGTTAAACGTGTAGGGGCGACCCTTGCGGTCGTCCCTATTCAGGGCGGGGGCAAGCCCCGCCCCTACACCGATAAATTATCATTTAACGAAACGATTATGTTACTACACTACTTGAAAATCGCCCTTCGGCAAATGCTGAAATACAAGGCACATCAATTGATTTCCGCCCTGTGCCTGGCGGTGGGCATCGTCTGCTTCAGCTACGTATGGCTGTTTGTGTCCATGGCGGAAGAAACCTACAACCTGCCGGACATGGACCGGCGCGTGGCCGTGTATGCGAGAAAGGCGGACGGAAGAAGCGGCGCGTATTCGCCCAACGAGATACTGCGCCTGCAAGAAGAACTGAAACCGCTGGGCGTGGAGGGCGTGTCTGCCAACACGTATGCCCGGGACGGCGAAGTGGAGGTCATCGACGACGAGGGCCGCGTCACACCCTACCTGGTGAAATACGGCCTGGTCAATGCCTACCACTTCACCTATTGGAACAACCCGGTGCAGGGCCTGGCGGAGGGCGAACTGAAGCCGGACGACGTGGTGATTTCCGCCGCGTTTGCCCGGAAGGCCTTCGGGCAGGAGAATCCCGTGGGCCGCTGGATACGGTTGTTCGGGACGGACGGCGAGGGAGACATGTACCGGGTGGCGGGCGTGGCGGAGAAGGATGCCCTGGAGTTCCAGCGGGCCGACTGCTTCTTCTCCCTGATGCGGCGACCCGATGAACGCAACTTTCAGAAAGTGAACACCCTCATTCCCCCGCAGATGAGTGAACAGGATTTCCAAGAGTACCTGGAGAGGATGTGGCAGGGACGGGAGAATAGCCTTCCCCCCTTCCTGATGATGGAGAACACCGAGGAGACCCAGCGCCACCTGGCCGAAACCCTGGTGCTGGTCATCGCCTCGCTGGTGCTGGTGTCCGGCCTCATCAATTTCCTGAAGTTCATCTTCCAGGTGTTCTTCATCCGGCAGCGTGAGCTGGTGCTGCGCAAGTGCATGGGCTCCGGCCTGCGGGGACTGTATATGTTGCTGGCATCGGAGGTGTTCCTGATGCTGACGCTGTCCTTCTTCCTGTCGCTGGTGGTGAGCGAAATCATACTCACGCTGATAGACGGACGGCTGCCCGCCGAATATCTGACCCTGCCTATGGGCGATGCCTACCTGGTGCAGGCAGGTGTCTATGCGGGGACATTGGCCGTGGGGCTGCTGGCGGCGTGCTTCCCCGTGATGCGGCTGCGGCGGGGCACGCTGCACGGCTTCCTCCAGTCTGCCCGCCGCAAGCACACGCTGCGCAACTGGATGATAGGGCTGCAACTGTTCATCTCCATGTTCTTCGTGGGCGGCATCCTGCTCATCAACATGCTGTGGAACGAGACCGTCTTCAGCGGCTATATGCCCCTGACACCCGCCGAACAAGATAGGGTGGTGGTGTTGCCGCTCAACACGCACACGATGCTGAAGAACAAAGGTCCCATCCTCGACGAGGTGCGCCGCCTGCCCGAGGTGGAGGAAGTGTTGTCCTTCGGTCTGCCCGGCAGGTTGTCGCGCACCGCCTTCATGGACTATATGGGCAAGGACAGTACCCGTATGGAGGTATTTATGCAGAGCGGGCATCCCGGCTACTTCGACTTCTTCCACATCCCGATGGAGGGCAAGGTGGTGGACCCCGGAGCGGGCAACATGGTCTACGTGAGCCGCCGCTTCAAACAGTTGCTGGACGAGGAAGGGAATGACGGCACCGTCCGCCTGTCCGGAGTCGATTACCAGATAGCCGGCGTGTACGAGGCCCTGTTCGACGAGGCGGAGAAGCCGGTAGATGACTACTACTTCGTCGGCTCGGTGTTCCTGCCATCGCCCGGCGTGAGCAACTACTTCATCCGGGTGAACGAACACACCGGGGGCAAGGCATTCGCGGAGCGGCTGACAACCCTGTGCCGCAAGCACATCCCCGAGACGCTGCCTCTGGACATCCACCTGCTGACGGACGATGATGAGACGAAGGACAACATCGGCCTGATGCGCTCCGGCCTGCTCATCCTTGTCGTGATCAGCCTGCTGCTGGTGGTGCTCAGCATCTACTCGTCCATCTCGCTGGACACCCTGGAGCGACAGAAGGAGGTGGCCATCCGCAAGATCAACGGGGCGAAGCCCGCCGACATCTTCCTCTTGTTTGCAAGGATGTATCTGGTTATCTTTGCCGTGACCTACGTGATGGCCTGCGCCCTGATATTCATCATCGGTATCCAAACTTTCGAATACGACACCCACATCGAGAGCGTGCGCAGTTGGCAATGGCCCACGCTGCTCTTCGTACTGATGGCCGCGCTGCTGGCGGTGGTGACGGGCTGGAAAATCCGGCAGGTGATGCGGCTGAACCCGGCGGAGGTAATAAAGACAGAATAAGAAATAGGAATTTAGTTTAGGCGCGGATTACGCGGATTTCACGGATTTATTATTTATTTAGCCAATGGAATCCAACAAGTTAGAATAAAAATATCCGTGGAATCCGCGTAATCCGCGCCAAAAAACACCGATAAATCATCATTTAACTAACGCATATATACCAACCGATTATGATCAAGACAGTAAACCTGCAGAAAATCTTCCGCACGGAAGAAGTACAGACGTTGGCCCTGACCAACGTGAACATCGAAGTCAGCGAAGGCGAGTTCGTGGCCATCATGGGCCCGTCCGGCTGCGGCAAGTCCACCCTGCTCAACATCCTGGGCCTGCTGGACAATCCCACGGCGGGCGAGTATTACCTGAACGGCACCGAAGTGTCCCGCTACACCGAGGCCCAGCGCACCGACCTGCGCAAGGGCGTCATCGGCTTCGTCTTCCAGAGCTTCAACCTGATTGACGAGCTGAACGTCTACGAGAACGTGGAGCTGCCCCTGCTCTACATGGGCATCCCCGGTGCCGAACGCAAGAAGCGCGTGGAGGAAGCCTTGCAGCGCATGGGCATGATGCACCGCGTGAAGCACTTCCCGCAACAGCTCTCCGGCGGACAGCAACAGCGTGCGGCCATCGCCCGTGCCGTGGTGGCCGGCCCCAAGCTCATCCTGGCGGACGAACCCACCGGCAACCTCGACTCGAAGAACGGACGCGAGGTGATGGAACTGCTCAAAGAACTGCACCGCGACGGCACCACCATCGTCATGGTGACGCACTCGCAGCACGATGCCGACTATGCCGACCGCATCATCCACTTGTTTGACGGGCAGGTGGTCAAGGAGTAAAACGCATCTGTACTGCACAAAAATAGCCGATTTTATCCAGTACAGCAAACAAACTGGATAAAATCGGCTGATTTTCTATCGTAATGAGGCGATGGATTTATTTCTTCGCGGCCTTCGCTTTCGTTGCCTTGGCCTCCTTCGCCGGTTTCGCCTCCTTGGCGGCCGATGCCTTGGGCGCACGCTTCTTGCGCGTGGACACCTTGTCCGCCTGCAACTTGATGAGGTCCATGCAGGATGCCAGGCTGAGGTCGGCAGGCTCGATGCCGGCGGGAATCTTGTAGTTGTTGCCCTGGTAGGCGATGTAGGGACCGTAGCGGCCGTTCATGATTTCCAGGTCCGGCTCTTCGGGGAACTTCTTGATGTGGCGCTTGGCCTCGGCCTCCATCTTGTCCTTCAGCAGGCCGATGGCCTCGTCGAGGGTGATGTCCAGCGGGTCGAGGTCCTTGGGCAGGGTGACGTAGATGCCGTGGCCGTGCACGTAGGCGCCGAAACGGCCGTTGCCCACGCTGACGGGCTGCCCGTCCCAGTCGCCCAGTTCGCGCGGCAGCTTGAAGAGGTCCAGCACTTCGTCCAGGGTGATGGTCTCGATGGACTGTCCCCGCTTCAACTGGGCGAAACGCGGCTTCTCGTCCTCGCTGGCACTGCCTATCTGCGCCACGGGGCCGAAGCGGCCAATCTTGACGCTGACCTGCCTGCCGCTCTTGGGGTCGGTGCCCAGGATGCGCTCGCCCGCCTTATGTTCGCTCTTGGCGGCCAGGGTGCTCTCCACGGACGGGTGGAACTGGTCGTAGAATTTCTTCAGGACGCCCGTCCATTGCTTCTCGCCCTCGGCTATCTCGTCGAACTGCTTCTCCACCGTGGCGGTGAAGTTGTAGTCCAGTATGTCGGGGAAGTATTCCGTCAGGAAGTCATTCACCACCAGGCCCGTGTCCGTGGGCAGCAGCTTGGACTTCTCCGCGCCGGTGATTTCCCGGTGCGTCTCGTCCGCAATCTGCCCGTCCTTCAGGGTGAGCACGTTGCAGTCGCGCTCCTCGCCCGGCTTGTCGCCCTTGACGACGTATTCGCGCTGCTGGATGGTGCTGATGGTGGGCGCGTAGGTGGAAGGTCGTCCGATGCCCAGTTCCTCCAGCTTGCGCACCAGGCTGGCCTCGGTGTAGCGGGGCGGATGCTGGCTGAAACGCTCGGTGGCGGTGACGTCGCTGTACGCCAACTGCTGTCCCTTCTTCAGCGGGGGCAGCAGGCCTGCCTCGTCCTCGCGGGCCTCGATGTCCTCGTCCTGCGAGTCGCGGTAGACGCGGAGGAAGCCGTCGAACTTGACCACCTCGCCCGTGGCGGCGAAGGTCTCGTCGCTGTTGCCAAGGGCGATGGTGACGGTGGTCTTCTCCAGCTCGGCGTCGGCCATCTGGGAGGCGATGGTGCGCTTCCATATCAGTTCATACAGACGCTTCTCCTGGTGGGTGCCGTCTATCTTGGATGCCTGCATGTTGGTGGGGCGGATGGCCTCGTGCGCCTCTTGCGCGCCCTTGGTCTTGGTGGCGAAGTGGCGGGTGCAGACGTAGCGTTCGCCCATCATCGCCTCAATGGCCTCGCGGCTGCTCTGCAGGGCAAAGTCGGAGAGGTTGACGGAGTCGGTACGCATATAGGTAATCATACCGGATTCATACAGCCGCTGCGCCACCATCATGGTCTGTGCCACGGTGAAGCCCAGCTTGCGGGCCGCCTCCTGTTGCAGGGTGGAGGTGGTGAAGGGAGCCGACGGGCTCTTGCGCAGGGGCTTCGTGGTAATGTCGCTGATGGTGAACGTGGCCGACTTGCACAGCTCCAGGAACTTGCGGGCCTCGGCCTTCGTCTTGAAGCGGCGGGCCAGCTCGGCCTTCAGCTCGACGGGCTTGCCGTCCGCATCGGGCACCAGGAAGACGGCGGAGACGCGGTAGGCGGCTTCGGTCTTGAAGGCGTTGATTTCGCGCTCGCGCTCCACGATGAGGCGCACGGCCACGGACTGCACGCGCCCGGCGGAGAGGGCGGGCTTGACCTTGCGCCACAGGACGGGCGACAGCTCGAAGCCCACGATGCGGTCCAGCACGCGGCGGGCCTGCTGCGCGTCTACCAGGTTGAGGTCGATGTCGCGCGGATGCTCGATGGCCCGCAGGATGGCGTTCTTGGTGATTTCATGGAACACGATTCGCTTGGTGTGCTCCGGGTCCAGGCCCAACACCTCGTACAGGTGCCAGGCGATGGCTTCTCCCTCGCGGTCCTCATCGGACGCCAGCCAGACAGTGTCCGCCTTGGCGGCCTCGTCCTTCAGTTGGCTGACCAGGGCGCGCTTGTCCGCGGGGATTTCATATTCGGGCTTGAAGTCGTGGGCGATGTCGATGCTGAACGCCTTCTTCTTCAGGTCGCGGATATGCCCGTAACTGGACAGCACTTTATAGTCCTTTCCGAGGAACTTCTCGATGGTTTTCGCTTTTGCCGGAGACTCGACAATGACAAGGTTCTTCTGCATAGGTTTTTCCTTTGTTGGTGGCTCGTGCCACGGTTTTCGCGGCAAATGTAGGAAAAAAAGCCGCTTCCCACCTTATAATAAGGAAAGTTTTAGCAAAAAAACTTCCGCGGCGCGAAATCGTTCGGCTATTCGGCACCCAATCCCCAGACTACATCGCGATGCCCGTCTCCCGGTCTTGATTGCTCAGCTGCTTGCGGCCCGCCTGATGCTTTCGCCCGCTGCTGAACCGCCACGTCAGTTGCAGCAGCACCATGTTGCCGTTGTCGCGGATATACGTCCAGCTCTCCTTGCGCACCATCCGGTTCAGTTTGCGGCTGCCCGCGCTCCAACCGTCCGGCTGGAACGGATAGAGCATCCCCAAGCCTGCGCTGAGCGTCTTCCAGGTGTACATCAGTTGCAGCACGCAATTGGTCTCGCCATAATCAATGCTCTCGCCGTAGAGCGAGTTGTAGCGGCTGGACACGCTGCCGTAGAACGAGAAGCCCTTGTAACTGGCGGACACACTGCCCCCGCCGTTCCACGCCGTGTAGCGGTGGGAGTAGTCATGCCCGCGGCTGTCGTAACGGTTCACCCCTCCATAGAGGCTGACCGACAGGATGTCGGGGATCAGCTTCGCATTGACGGAGAGCTGCCCGCCCAGACGCGAATAGTGCTTCTGGTTAGCCACGGCATAGACGAACATAGGCCGGCCATCCATTTCCGTCAGGTCCGTCTGCTCCATAATGGGGTTCTTGCTGTAGGAGTGGCTTCCCATCAGGTAGACGCTCACCTTGGGGTGGCTCCAGCTCAGTTGCAGCCGGTTGCTGTACGAACGGTAGGGCTCCAGGCCGCGGTTGCCGCGCTGCATCTCCAAGTCGGTCAGCTGCTGCGGGATGTCGCTCAGGGAGGCCAGCGAAGGCAGGTTGGGACTGCTGCTGAAGCTATAGCTCAGGCTGGCGCCCCGGAACAGCGGGTAACGGAGCTGCACCATGGGGCGGAACGTATAGAACGTATAGCCGCGTCCGGACTCGTCGAAGTATTCCCTTGACACGCCTGCCCCCAGCCCGTAGTCCAGCTTGCCCCACCGGCCCTGCACCTCCACGTAGCCATAGAGGCTGGAGTTGTGCATGTCTGTCATCTGGTCCACCGCGCCCCGGTAGCGGTTGCGGGTGTAGCCGTACAGGTAGCGCAGCCCGGCGGAGAGGGTGACCTGCTCGAACCCCTTGCTATAATACCCCTCGCCTATCAACGAATAGCGTTTGCCGTCGGTGTCGTAGTCGTATTCGGAGAAGGGCGTGCCTCCCGGCTCGTCCGCCTCGCTGTAGTAGCGAGAGTAGTCCGTGCCGATATAGGTGCCCACCACGTTCAGCAACAATTGCTGCTGCCGGGCGAAGTTCTTCTTGAAATACAAGTCCAGCGATGGATTGCTGCTCTGCCGGCTGCTGCGGGTCAAGCTGTAGAGGTCGGGCCGTCCGTCCTCGCGTATCAGCTGCCCGTAGTCGTTGTGCGGATAGTGGCCGATGTTCTGGATGAAGACAGCGTTGAAGACGTAGTCATCCTCCTTCGTCAGGTTGTACGTAGCGGCCAGCATGTGCTCGGCATAGTTGAAGGGCGTGCTCAACCCCTCGCTGACGCGCTGGCGCACGCTGCCTTCCGCGAAACCGAAGGTCTGCGTCTCGTCCACGGTACGGTCGTCATAGTTGCGGTAGCTCACGAAGTATTGCAGTCCGAAGGTGGACCGCTTGTGGTTGGCCTGCACGTAGAAGTTGTCGTTGCCGAATCCCGTGCTGACGGCATTGGACGCGCTCACCCCGCCGTTGACGCCCGCCGTGGGCTGCTTCACGACAAAGTTGATCACCGCCTCCACCCCACTGGCCGCATAGCGCATTCCCGGACGGTCGATGTACTCCACGCGCAACACGTCTCCGGGCTTCAGGGCCAGCACCTGGCTGGACGATGCCTTCACGTCGTTGATGCGCAGCTGCACACCGCCCCCGCTCACCGTGTTCACCGCCAGTTGCACGGGGTCCACCTTCAGCCCGTCCAGCTGCAGGTGTCCCAGCAGGTCGTAGCCCGACGTCGAGGCAGCCACCTCGCGCGGGCTGGGCAAGATGATTTGCCGGTCAATCTTCTGGATGGTGTTCGAGGCGGATACGGTCACGCCCTCCAGCAGCACGGCATCTTCCGACAGGACCATTTCGCCCACGTCCGTATCGCGGTCAATGCCCGTCAGGCGCAGGGTCTGCGTCACGTAGCCCACAAACGACACCTGCAGCAGGTAGTCGCCAGCTTGCGCGACGCGCAGGTCAAACCGTCCCTTGCTATCGGCGGCCTTTCCCGTCACCACGGTAGAATCCAAGAGCATCAGCACCACGTTGGCAAAGCCGATGGATTGGTCCGCCTCGTCCGACACCCGGCCGGAGACGCGAATGTCCTGCCCTGCCAACAGGAGTGGGCAGAGCAGGACGACTAAAAGAGAGAATAAATTCTTCATAAGTCAGAACTATTGCATATTAAATAATTATCGCAAAAATATATAAAGCAGAATAATAATTCATGATATTACATCCGCTAAATGTTCTTTTTACTCAAAAAATCAGTCCACGCTTCTTTTTGGGGGAATGCGTGTCTTATAATCATAATACTCACGGACGAATGTCTCCAGATCCATATCACTCTTGAATCCTTTCAGGGGACACTCCTTGAGAGGATTATTCCTAAAGCTATGCCACCATTTGTTGAAGCAAGGCCCTCCGCACAGAGGGAGCAGCTTGCAGGACAGACAGACCGGATTGTCGAAGAAAGCTTTATCCGACCATCCGTTTGTTTTGGCTTCATCCCACACGATGTTGCCCGCATCATCTACATAACCCAATGCGTTGTCAGCCGTATAGTCGTTGGCTGTACAACGATATACATTGCCATCATAGTTAATGTGTGCATAATTAATCCTGTCGGCATAGCATAAGATGCCCCTAAAGAAGTTGTAAGTCGAGTTGAATGCCATGTGGAATCCTGCTTTTTTTAATTGAGCAGAGTGATGTTGCAGGATTTCTTTTATACGGATATCGTTGCCTTCCTTTTCATACGTTTGCCAAATACGTTGAAACTGTATCCAGAATTGAGAACGGATATTATGAGGGATAACATCAAGCACCCGTGCGAAATCAGTCCGGATTGTTTCCGAATTATAATTGATACGTAGTTTGATGCTACTTTCCGGATAAGCTTCCACCAATGCCATTGCATTATCCAATATTTGGTCAAAGGAGGGCACTCCTTTTTGGTTTCTTGTCCGATTATGCGCTTCCCTGTCGCCGTCTAAAGTAATCTGAAAATGATTCAAGTTTATTTCAGGGCACTTTTTTCTCACATCTTGTGTCAACAAAAAGCCATTTGAAGTCATTGAATTGGAAAATCCCGCCCCATGTTCAGCTGCAAGTTGCTTGACATATAGAGAAAGCGGATACACGATTTCATTGAAATACATCAAAGGTTCACCGCCAAACCATCCCAACATGAAATGCTTGACTTCATGCCGCTCAAAAATGTTGCGAACCAGTTTCTTGATCCTTTCCATGGTTTCGGATTGCATATGGCCTTTCGGATGTTTTTCATAGCAATACCAGCAACGGAAATTACAGTCCTGCGTAGGATTAATGATCAAATGCCAAACGCCATTGTTTTTCACACTTATATATAATTGTCGCAAATAATCCACCTCATCCTCCATAGAGCCAACCAAGAAATGCCCTCTTGCCAACCGTTGTTGCAAGTCAGGATATTGTTGTTGCAAAACAGGAGTTTGCATCAAACGCTTCATAAAATCATATTCATCGTTACTCAACGAAAGGACAATTTTACTGATTGCATTTAGGCATAGTATTTTATCTCCGCTTGGCGCATAATAGTTGTAATCACTTTCAATCATATTCTTTCTTGTCATGGGATTTACATTCTTGTAGTAACTTCAATCAAGAAAAGGGACTACGCCCACATGCACGCCAAGCATATTCCCCTTTCTATAATAAAGCATTGCTTATAGCAACTTCAGTCGTTTTGCTTACCACAGACATTCATACAAAGTCATTTATAACAATTGTTTGTAAGGTTCTTAGCGAGCAGTCGAACCGTGCCATTATGTTGCAGACAACTAAAAATTCTCTACTTAATCTGGCACTTTCTGACGGCCATCGGATCCACAACCTTCTACACAATTGCCACAATTCCCGTCCTTACAATTATTGGTAGTGCAATTAGCCAATGTGTCCACATCCACATCCGGAATATTCGGCACCTTTTCACCACCTGTGGCCATTTCCAATTCCGCATTGCTCAGCACGTCTTCATTAAGACTGCTAGACAAGTTTCTTGCCAGCTTTTCTTCTTTTCTTTCCATATTACTTCGTTTTTAATTAAAAAAATAAAAGTTATCTTACTCGTTTGCAAATTTATCGGATATCCGTCCACCCCCATCGGACTCACTCGAAAAATTCCGGTGCCCAACGGCATCTCGGATCAGGATAATCCCAATGTTCCGCCCCGTAAACTTTGAGGATGTCGGCCCAGCAGCGGTTGTGATACCCCCAGCAGGCTTCGAACTGCCCGCACATCCTGCACGGGCTTTGTTCCGAAACATCCGCCCGGGACAGGCCATATAATTGGCGGGCACGCGGACTGTCCCATATCTCGGCCAGACTTTGGCAAGACGCATCGCCGATGAGGAAACGCGGGTTCCAATACAACTGCTCGCAGATGGTAGCCTTGCCGTCGGGCAATATAAAGAGGTGGGAAGTCAGGGCTGAACACTCCTTCCCCGGAAAGCTACGGCTTCCCTCGGCAGCAGTACGGCTATGGCTGTCCATCAGATCCCGACCTAACAATACCGGGAACGGACTATCAGCCGTTAGCCGCTCCAACTGCTCAAATAGAGTATGGAGGCACGACAGGGACAACTTAAGTTTCTTGAAATCTGCCGGCATCTTATAAAGCGAGTCGCTGACGGGCACGACACGCCAAGCGGCCAACTGCTTCAGGCTACAAAGTCTGTTGTAGAGGGTTCCCAATGTTTCAACATGAGCATTCAGGGAAGTCAGCACGGTGGCCACCTGGTACTTCAATCCGCTTTGGTCCAACACTTGCAGCCCTTGCCAGACTTGCTCCCGATAGGACTTCCCCACTCCAAGCAATTCATCCAGTATATCGGGGTCGCAAGCATCCAAGGAGACCTGAACGACACCCGCGTAGCCCGTATTCCTCAACTTGTCTACAAGCCCATCCGTCAGGGGGACTTTAGTGGAAACAAACTCCGGGGCAATGCCGCGCTCTACCAGCTGCTGCAGGATGACATCCCAATCCGGATGCAGGAACACTTCCCCGCCCATCAAGTTGAACTGCTTGACAGGCCACCCGGCTGCCTCATCCACCAACTCCAGGATGCGCTCCGTGGAGAGCGGGGTCACCACCCGGGTAGCAGTGTCCGCGTAACAATACCGACAATGCGTCACACAACGGTTGGTCAGCATCAGCGTCACTTGCAGTGGCCCCGTATAGAGTCGCCGACCTGTCAAATCCAGCTTCCGCCACAGGAAATTGCCAGCCTCCAGGCGGTCGAGGCGCAACCTGTCGCCCACCTCGTCCGCCTCCACCAGCACGCGCCGGGGAAACCAGACCTTGCCCTGTGGGGAAAGCGTGCATACCGGCCGGGGATTCTCCACCAAGCCAGACACCCACCCGGCCAGCAAGTCCTCCTCCCGGTGGAAGTAGGCGGACAACAATTTCAGGTTCTCCCCCAAGCTGCGCCCGAACGTGAAAAAGCTCAGGAAAGCAGCCTGCAAAGGATGGATGAAGCCCACCCAGCCCACAGAGCTGCCTTCCGTGGCCGAACTTACCGCAAACAACACCGTGCGATGCACGTCGTGTCTCAGCCGGTAATCCGGATTCAGCACATATACCTTGTCACGCCTGACTGTGGGCATCCCGTTTAGTGTCATCGTCCGGCGGGGTGGTCTGACCGATACCTGACAGGTAACATCCCAACCCGCAATTGCGCACGGGATCAGTGTCTGTTTCGGTACCGCCTTGCACGTTCATCAATTGGTCCAAACCCAATGCTTCATTCTCTTCCGCAGGGAGGCAAGCATCTGCGGATACATCTTTTCGTTCTGCTTTGTTCTTTTCCATAAGACATTATTTAGTTATTTAGAAGTTGACAGGATGCAAAGTTGCTGGTACCCAATCCGACTGCATCGGACTATGCCCCGCACGGAGCATCTTTTTAAGTTGGGCATGGCATCCGTCCATCCGCATCGGACGGCTAAAAAAATCCCCATGTATTTAGTCCTATTTAGCAAATATCCCTACCTTTGCCCAGAATTTTGAACAAAGCATATATCCAGGACTATGATACAAAAGTACGCATTATACCTATTTATATATATAGGCTGCACGCTGGCAGCCTGTAGCCATCCATCGAATGAAGGTGTGGAAGCCAAACTGACCCAAGCAGAAAATATGATGTATGCCGCCCCGGACAGTGCGCTGCAGCTATTGGAAAACCTACAACCCCCGAAAGGAAAAGAGCAACGGGCCACATGGGCGTTGCTGCTGGCGCAGGCACGATACAAGAATTATATTAAACAGACTGATTCGCTTGTAAATACAGCATACGATTTCTTTAAAGATGCCGATAATCCAGCATTCAAAGCATTGGCTTTATACATAAAAGGCGGAATAAAGTATGAGGAAGGAGCCATAGAAGAAGCCCAAAATCTCTATCTAAAAGCCAAAGATGAGTCTGACAGGACACAAGACACCCAGATAAAATACTTGATTAATATAAACTTAGGAAATATGTATGCTTTCCGTAGTTTAAAGGAACAAGCATTAGCCGCATACAATGATGCCTACCACTATGCCACCATGTTGCAAAATACGGATTACACCACATCGGCTTTAATAGGCTTGGCACGCACGTATAGCATAGAGCCAGCTGATTACTCAAAGGCTATATCATCCTATAAAGAAGCTGCCCTGTTGGCTGAAAAAACTTCAAACAATCTCAAGAAAGGAAGCATAATTGGAGAACTTGCACATATATATGGGGAAATGAGAGACTTTAAGACAGCTTTAGGCTTTGCCAAGGAAGGATTAAAACTGCAAGAAGAAAGCCACACGATTTCCTCTAACGACTATCTGAATCTGGGAATCATATATAAAGAAATGGATGAAATGGACTCTGCATATCACTACCTGCAAAAGACTGTTGCCGCCACAAATAATATACGTGTGAAAGGGGATGCCTACAGGCACATGTATGAAATAAACAAACAGAAGAAATTTTATAGCCAAGCATTATATTGCTGTGAGCAATATTTAATGTGCGTAGATTCTATCCTAAACAAAGACAAAAGGCATGAATTAGCCGAGATGCAAGCCAAATACGACCAGCAAAAAATCATCATCGAACGGAACGAACTGCAATTAAAAGAAGAACGTATAACACGTAATTACCTATTTATATGCATAATCATAGCCCTAATAGCAGGATTTATCATAGGCATATATCAACGAGTTTTGGTTAAAAAAGAGAGGCTGCTGAAAAAACAGGAGGATGCAATGCAACAAGCCAAACTAAGAATAAATGAAAATGAGATTATAATCGAACGAAACAAACTGAAAATAGCAGAACTGGACTTACAAATTAAAACCAGCAATGAAATAAAAGAGCTTCTGGAAGAACAACGAAGAGCACAAAAAAAAATGCAGCAACAGAATCAGTCATTAACAGAGGAGAACATCTTGTTACAAAGAAAAATTGAACAATACTCTCTTGCCAATGAGACGCATTCTGAAACATTACAAGAACTCAATAAATTAATGATGCGCAATAAGAATCTTCATGAACGGGAACGTTTCTTAAGCGAATGTTTGGTAAAAACAAATCCCATATTAAACAAAGTAAAAACCAAGCATACTTACATAGAAGATATACAATGGAAACAATTAATAGAAGAACTAAATCTCATCTTTGACAATTATATTGAAAGGCTCCTGAAATTAGCTCCATCAATCAGTGAACGTGAATTACACTTAAGTTGCTTAATCAAATTAAAGATGTCCAATATAGACATGGCAGACGCATTAGGAATATCCCCTTCATCTGTCGCAAAACTAAAACAACGATTGAAGGACAGGCTCTCAACTGAAATACCATCTTTTGACAAAAATATGATGTTGGATATGTGGCTATGGGATTTTTAAGAATAGGGTTGTCCATCTCCACCGATTAGCCGTTTTTATATACAACTAAAAGCCAATAACTTATCGCGCCGAAAGTTCCGATCTTTGTCCATGCGGTATCCATCTAATGAAGTAAATTACGAACTACCTTTGCACTATAAATCAAAATAAAACTATAATGTTATGGACACGAAAAAAAGAAAAGAACTGCGACTGGTATTATTAATCGGTCTAATCCTAGGCTTATCGTTAAGCCCCAATCTTGCCTCACGAGCCGTTTCCACAGGAGAAGAGACTGATACTACAGAAACAGAAAGTGTAGTCATTGATCTCTATGGCCGTTGGAAGGAAGATTTAATTGATGACCGATCAAACAATCTCCCCATCACCGCCTACATCGAGTCCTCCATCCTCTACATCCAGAACGACAAACCCGCAGGCAGCCTGGACATCGCCATCGTCAGCGAGAAGTCCGGTCGCGTGGTATGGAACCAAGTCTACCCGGAAGCCGCCACCTCACTGGTGGCCATCCCGCTGGACGCACTGCCCGCCGGTGAATACAGCCTGCAAGTGGTGAACGAATGGGGCGGCTACGTGTGCGGCTCCTTCCGGAAATAGAAGTAACCTGAAAAATCATACAACCATGATACATATCGACCTGCAGAAAATCATCCACATTGATTACTTGATCCATATTCGCCGGACAGGCACCCCGGCAGAGTTTGCCCGCAAAGTAGGGATGTCGCGCTCCACACTGTTTGAGTATATCGCTTATATGCGCGATGAGCTACAGGTGTGCATCGCCTACAACCGTTATGCCTCCACGTATTATTACGAAGGGGCTGACCTCTATACCGCCCTGGGCAACAAACTGAGCAAAAAGAACTGATAGCCCGACACTATGCCCCGTGCAACAGCGGCGCGAAGAACGGCTCCCGTCCCTCAAGGCTTCAGGCAGCCGATGGGTACGACGTAGACCCCGTCTTCGGGACGGCGGTAGGCATATTCGCCGGCAGCGGTCAGAATCATCCGGAACGCCGGAGCTTTCATCCGGGCCGTGTCAATCTGGGCCGCCAATGCGTGCAGGGTTTCCGCGCCGTCATTGATCAGCGACTGCCCGCCCAGTTTTATTTCAACCAACCCGTACTGACCATTGCGCAGATGTACCACCGCATCACACTCCAGACCGCTCTTGTCCCGATAATGATAGACCTTGCCGCCGAGGGCCTCGGCAAAGACCCGCAGGTCCCGCACGCACATCGCCTCAAAGAAGAAGCCCATCGTGTTCAGGTCGCCCATCAGGTCGGCAGGTCCCAATCCCAAAGCCGCCGTGGCGATGGAGGGATCCACGAAATACCGGGTGTCGGTCGTGCGGATGGCGGTCTTCGAACGCAGGTTGGGATTCCAGGCCGGCATATCCTCCACCACAAAAATCTTGCGCAACGCCTCCAAGTAGGAAGCGATGGTATCATCGCCGAGCGTGGCGGCATCATTGCTCTTCAGGTCTTCGCGCAGCGTCGCCACGGATGCCTGTGTGCCCTGATGGCGCGCATAGGCCCGCATCAGGCGTTGCACCCGTTCCGAAGCCCGCTTCACCCCATCGACCCGCGTGACATCCTCCTTGGTCACCGCATCATAGTAATCGAATGCCTGTTCCAAGGCTGCCTCTTCGGGCAGCCCCACGGCCATCGGCCAGCCTCCGCGGCAAATCAGGAAAGCAATGTCCTGCAGCTTCAGCAGATTCTTCGCCAACAGCTTGTCCGGGGCGGCAAACAACGCACCCAAGCTGACCGTGCCGTTCGACTCGCCGGACTCGAACAGGGTCATCGGACGCATCGTGAGCCAGGCAAACCGCCCCGTGCCCGAATGCTCCCGTTCCTTCTCCGCCTCGCGGTCGGGCACGGCAGAACCTGTCAGGATAAATTGCCCCATTTCCCGCCGCCGGTCCACCATATACCGCACCGCATCCCACAACTTCGGGACGGTCTGCCACTCGTCTATCAGCATCGGAACTTCCCCGGACAGAGCGGTATCCGTGTCGATTTCCAAGAGATTTTTGAACTGCTCCTTCACGTCAGGTCTTGCCAGCAACACCTTGTCGGCCGCTATCTGTTCGGCGGTTGTTGTCTTTCCACACCACTTGGGACCTTCAATGACCACCGCGCCCTTGGCCTGCAGCTTTTTGAGCAGCAAGCCGTCCATGATTCTCTGCCTGTAGTTTTTCATTTTCTTCCTTGATTTACAGGGCAAAGATAAGACATTTTCTGCAAATTCGGCAATTTGACGCGGATTTGTTCGGCAATTTGGCGTGAAATCGTTCGGCAATTTGGCGCGGATTTGTCCGGCAATTTGGCGGCAACGGGCGCAGGCACGCCCGCCCACGGGCGGAGGTACGCCCAAGCACGGGCAGGGATACCCCCGGACACAAGCGGAGGTACCCCTGCCCACGAGCGGCAATCATGCCGTGTCAGAACCGCAACGTCAGCCCGCCCAGGAAGTTTATCCCCTGCGTGGGATAGTACCAGTCGTAGCGGTAGTCCTTGTCCAGCAGGTTGTCCAGGCGGAGGTAGACGCCGAGGCCGCTGAAGAGGTCGTAGGTGGCGCCGGCGTAGAGGTTGCTGACAGGGTCGATGTGGTCGCCCTCGCGCTCAATGTGGCGGTAGCCCACGTGGACACGCAGCGGCGCAATGGGGTGCAGCTCCACGCGGAAATCGCCTTCGAAGGAGGGCTTGAAGGCCAGGACACCAACCAAATCGCCATCGTTCGTGGCAGACCAGTGGCGGTACGTGCCGCGCGCGCTGAAGGTGACGATGTCGCGGTAGCTGTAGCCCAGTTCGGCACCGACGTAGGCATTCTCCGTGTCCCACGTGGCCAGCGGCAAGGCATCGAACCCTTCGCCCGCCATACCGAGGTAGGTGTCATCCTCCAGATACTGGTAGCCCCCGAAGACGTGGAGGCCGAAGCCGGAGAGCGTGCCCACGCGGATGCCCACGGCGGCATTGAGCCGTTCGTAGGTGGGTGCCAATTGCCCGGCGGGCGAGGCGTAGGGGTTGAGGGCCTCCAGGCGGCGGAAGTCGTTCAGCAGGCGGCCACCCTTGGCCTGGGCGTAGAGCACGACGCGGGCGGGGAAGGCATACTGCACCTGCACGTCGGGCGAGACGCGCAACTCCTGGCCGAAGCAGAACGTCGGGTCCAGATGCGCCCCGGCTCGGAGCTTCCAGCCACCCGCCTCGTAGGCGTAATAGGGCGTCAGGGAGAGGGCGGTGTAGTCCTCGTAGAGGTTGTGGCGGTAGACCAGGTTGTCCATGCGCAGGGCCACGCCCACGGTCTGCCCGCCGCCCAGGCTGCCCCACGCCTCGGCCTCGGTGCGGACGGCCACTTCCTTGGCATCGAGCATATCGTCATCTGCCCCGCGCTGGTAGAGCAAGAGGTTGGTCTCGGCGCGGAACTGCACGGGCAGGGCCTCGTCCGTGGAAGCCACGCCCACATGCACATCGCCGGAGGTGAATTTCTGCTTGCCGGGCGCGAGGTCCGGCAGGCGGTTGAAGTTGCGCAGGCCGAAGCGTCCCGCCAGGTTCAGGTCCACGCGATCGAAACGATGCGTGTAGTCCAGGGCGGCACGGGTGCGGTAGTCGTAGGCATCCCATTTGCCGTAGTCCCCGCCCGCGTCCAGCTTGCCGTCCATGCCCTGCACGCCCACGGTCACGCCGAGGCGGTCGCGAGCGGAGAGGCGGAAGAGGTAGTCGGCATAGGCGTCGAGGTTGCCCAGGTTGCCGTAGCCCAGGCGGACATAGCCGGGCGTGCCCTGGGGCAGGGTTTCCTTGGCGGCGAAGGACGGGAGGGTGTCGGCAGGAATCTGCGTGGCGGCCGCGGGGGCGGTGTCATACTCCACGTGCTTGGGGGTGACCTTCGGCTCCTCCACGCGGGGCAGGACGTTCACCTTGGCGGCGTCCTGGATGAGGGGGGCGTATTCCTGCTCCACCACGACGGTGCGGGTCAGGGCGGTGTCGGGTTGCTGGGTCTGTGCCGCCAGTCCCATGGGAAGGAAGAGGGCGGCGAGGGAAAGATATCCGAGTTTCATTGTCATAGCTTGATTATTTCAGTTTTTCCAAACGTTCTTCTATCATCGGGCGTATGTCATCGTCCTCCTGGTAGTTCTGCTGCAGGCTGAGGAGGTACTGGCGGGCATCGAGCTTCTTGTCCTGCGCGGCGTAGACGTCGGACAGGAGGATGAAGGTGCGGGCCAGCCAATAGGCGTGCGGGGTGCTTTGGTCGATGTAGTCCAAGGCTTCCTGCTCGGCGGCGGCATAGTCGGCGGTGTCATAGAGGTGCTGGGCCAGGAGATACTTGGCCTCGGCGCCCTGCAGGGTACGGGTGTCCGCGGCCAACGCGCGGAGGTCGGACGTGGCGGCGGTCCAGTCTTCCTGGGCGATGCAGGCCTTGGCACGGTCATAGAGGGCCTCGGTGCGCAATTCCGGTGTCAGGTTGCTCTCGGCCAGGAGGGCGGTGGCGGCGGAAATGGTGGCGGCGTGGTCCTGCAAGAGCCAGGAGCAGCGCAGGGCGCCCGTCTGTCCCAGCCGGCGGCGTTCGGGCGTGGTGGCCTTGGCCTGCAACTGGAGGTAGTCGACGCGGGCCTCCTCGTATTGCTTGCGGTTGAAGAGCACCTCGCCGCGCATCAGCAATGCCTCCTCGGTATAGGGGCTGTCGGGATACTCCAGCAGCTTGCCCGCGTGGAGCAAGATGGCGTCCCCGTCGTCCTGCTGGCGGGCGATGGTGCAGAGGTTATAATGTGCGCCCAGGCTGAAGGCGCCGTCGGGATAACTTTGCAGGTAGCGGGTGAGGCTTTCCTTGGCGGGCACGATGTCGCCCTTCATGTAGATGCGTTCGGCGGCGGCGTAGGTCAGGGAATCCTGTTCGCCGGCCTCAATGCGGACTCCGCCGGGAAGCTGCTCCACCAGGCGGGCATAGTCGCTGACGCGGTTAGCCTCGACGTAGATGGACTTCAGGTCGTGCAGGGCGAGGCGGGCCTCCTCGCTGCCCGGATAGCGGGTGACGACGTAGGTGTATGCCTCGATGGCACGGTCGTAGTCATTGTCCTGGTAATAGAGCAAACCGATTTCCGCAGCGGCCTTGCGGCTGACGGGACTCTCCGGGTGCTGTTGCAGGAGCTGGCGGAAGGTGGCGATGGCCTGCGCGTTCTGCCCGGCCTGCACGTAGGAGCGGCCTTTCTCGTAGAGGGCGTCGATGGCGTAGGTGGATTCGGGATATTTCTCGGCCAGGCGGTCCAGGAGGGCCACCTTGCCGGCATAGTCCTTCTGGAGGCCGGCCACCAACGCCTGCTGGTAGTAGGAATAGTCGCCCGTGGGCTGGCCCATCTTCTCGGCGGTGGCATAATAACGCTTGGCCTCGTCGAAGCGGCGGCCGCGCAGGCAGCAGTCGCCCAGGCGGTTGTAGGCGTCGGCCAGGGCGGCATGGTTCTCGCCCGTCTCCAGGCGGACGTATTGGGCGAAGCGGTTCTCGGCCTCGGCGTAGGCCTGCCGGTGGAAGGCGATGTAGCCCAGGTTGTAGTTGGCCAGGGCCACCGTCTCATTGCCACGGGAGGAGGTGGAGAAAATGCCCAGGTAGCGTTCAAAGTCGGCGGCGGCTTCCGTCATGCGGCCCAGGCGGTAGTAGGATTCGCCGCGCCAGTAGAGGGCATCGGCCTGCTCCTGCGTCCCGCGGGTGCCGAAGGCATAAGTCGAAACAGGCTCCCAGGCGCGGGTGAAGTAGTCGATGGCCGCAGGGAAGTCGGCATTGGCAAAGGCCTGCGTGCCCAGCTGGAAGAGGATGCGGAGCTTGGCCTTCTGTATCATCGGGTCGGGCTGCTTGATGCGCTCGATGGACCGGAGGGCGGCCTCGTAGCTGCGGGTGCTCATGTAGACGTCCACCAGGTAGCCGCTGACCTTCGGGGCGTATTGGGATTCGGGAAACTCGTTGAGGAAGTTCTCGAACACGGTGACGGACTCGCCGAAGGCATCGTAGGCCGTCTCGTGGATGCAGAGGGCGTAGTTGTAGGCGGCCTGCTCCTTGACGGCGCGGTCGGCATCGGACACGGCAGCCTGCTCGAAGGCCATGCGGGCCTTGTTCTTGTCGCCCAGTTGGAGATAGGCCAGGCCCATGTGGAGGTAGGCGTTCTGCGCCAGGGCATCATTCGCCAGCGTGGCTTCGCCCAAGGCGGCGGGCGCCTCGGAGTAGACGCCGTTATGGCAATAGGCCAGGCCCAGCATGTAGGCGGCGTCGCGGCGCATACGGTCCTCCGTGCCGTCGCGGTAGGCTTCGAGGGCGGTCATCGCACCGGGCCAGTCGGCGGCGTGGTAGCGGACGGTGCCCAGGACGCGCTGCATCTCGGCGGCACGTTCTTCATCGGGATAGGCGGAGAGGTAGTTCTGCGCCACGATTTCGGCCTTGTCGAATTGCTGCTTGGCCAGGTAGATTTCAGCGATGTAATAGGGCACGAGAGCTTGGTACTTCCTGTGGCTTTGCAGGCCGAGGAAGCCGGGCAGTGCCTCGTCCAGCCGGCCCTGGGTGTAGCGGATGTAGGATATATAATAGGTGCAGTCGCCTTCGTAGCGCGGCGAGGTGGCGCGCAGGGTCTCGAACCACACGGCGGCCTGGGTGAGGTCGCCCGTCTGGAGGTGGGAGACGGCCAGGCGGTAGGTCATGTCGTCGCGCTCGTCCGTGGAGAGCCACTCCAGGCGGGTGCCGGAGAAGGCGTCGAGGGCGGCGGCATAGTCCCCGTCGAAGAAACAGGTGGAGGCGATGAGGGCCTGCACGCGGTTGGCGTGGGGCGTGTCGGGATGCGTGGCGAGGAAGTCGCGCAGGATGTCGGCGGCGCGGAGGTCGCCCAGTTCGTAGGCGGCGCAGGCCAGCATGTATTCGGCCTCGGCCTGGCGGGTCAGGGCGTTGGCGGACTTGGGTTCGTCAGCGGCCTGGCGCAGATAGGCCTGCAAGGGGGAGAGGGAGGCGGCGTAGGCCTTCTGCGCGAACAGGGCCTTGCCTTCCCGGTAAAAGTCTCGCGGAACGGGCGTCTTGTCGAGACTTTGTGCCCGGCTCGGCGAGGCGGAGACACAGCACAAGGCGGCAAGACCCAATATGCGGGTAAGGGTTTTCTTCTTCATTGTCAATCTTGGGTTTGTCGGGTGGATAATTCTTGTTCGAGGAACATCCCCAAGCCGCGGCGCACGGAGTCGAGGCCGAAGTCCTCCAGGCGGATGTCCTGCAAGGGGAGGAAGAAGGCGTCGGCGGCATCGTCCATGGCGTGGAAGTGTCCCGCGTCGGCCACGGTGCAGCGGAAGAACATGTCCAGCGTGTGTACCAGGAAGCCGGAGTAGAGGTAGAGGTTGGGCAGGGAGAAAAGGTATTGGGCGCGCTGCACGTCCAGGCCCGTCTCTTCCTTCACCTCGCGGATGACGCCTTCCTCGCCCGTCTCGAACATGTCAACGAAGCCTCCGGGCAGGTCCAGCGTGCCCTTGGCGGGTTCCTTGCCACGGCGGCACACGAGGAGTTCGCCCCGCCCGTTCTGGATGAGGGCCACGGTGGCCGACGAGGGATTGAAATAGTAAGTGAATCCGCAATCGGCGCAGTGCTTGGACTTGCCGTTGTGCACCTCGAAGCGCGGGGAGCCGCACTTGGGGCAGAACTTGAATTGTGCAAGAGGATGTTCCATATCAACGTTCCTTTATTGGGGTATGTGAGGGCAAAGGTAGGAAACTTTCTTTGATAACAGAGGGGCAGGAGAAAAATTTCGCAAGAAAGGGAGCGGGTTTTCAGGCAAATTCAGTATTTTTGCAAAGGTTGAACCTATAACACAGCGACAACTATGGGATATGACATCAAAGACAAGCTGGAATGGACCCTGATTTTCGTGCAGGAATTCGGCCGCAAGTATGGGCTGACGATGAAGCAAGCTTTCAACTATCTGAGCCGTTTCAAGGGGATAGATTTCATTGACCGGCATTACGGATATGTACATACGCAGTCGTTTGCCTCCATGGTGGACGACATCACGGAATATTGCCATCGCCATGGAGGGGCTTTGGTATGAGGTTATATCATGGTACTAACAAGGACTTCGACCAAATAAACCTGTTGAAATCCAAACCGAACAAGGACTTCGGACGCGGTTTTTATCTCTCTGCCGACTATGACCAGGCCTTGGCCATGGCGCAAGTGAAAGTGGAGCAACTGGAAACAGGCAGCCCCATCGTGCAAACCTATGAGATAGCGGACAGCGCATGGGAGGGACTGCGCGTACTCCGTTTTCAAAGCTATTCGGAAGCATGGGCCAAATTCATCCTCCTGAACCGCAACAACCCTTCCCCATTACCAGCACATGACTATGACGCGGTCATCGGCCCCATTGCGGACGACCGGGTCGGTGTACAACTATGGCGATATGAGAACCATTCCATAGACCTGCCAACATTGGTGCGCAACTTGCAATACATGAAGGGAATAACCATACAATACTTTTTCGGTACAGCACGTGCCATCCAACAATTACAGCGAATAATATGAACGAGAAAACGGAAATGATGGCGGATATGGTGAAAAACCTTACGCTGATGCTTTGGGAACAAGACAAAGGACTGACCATGGAACAGGCTTTGTCAATGGTATTCAACTCGGACACCTACCGCAAGGTGATGGACGAACGTACCCGGTTTTATTATCAAAGCCCCAAATATGTCTTTGCCTTTTTGGAAGAGGAAATGAAGAATGGGAAATTCTCGTGAAAACAAATATGCCAACATGAAACAAATCCCCCTTCTCCTCGTCCTCTGCCTTCTCCCCCTCCTCCCCGCCCAGGCCGGCACCCCCTTGGAGCAATCCCTACGTCATGCCATAGCCTCCGTGCGGGGCACGGTAGGGATAGCCGTAATCACGGACGAGGGCGACACGCTGACGCTGAACAACGACGAACATTACCCGCTGATGAGCGTTATGAAACTGCACCAGGCCATATATGTGGCCCATTGGCTCAGCAGACAAGGCTTGGACATGGATTATGAGGTGACGGTGGAGCCATCCGACCTGAAGCCGGACACCTACAGCCCCCTGCGCGACCGGCATCCCGAAGGCGGCTTCAAGATGTGCATCGGCGACCTGCTGGCCTACACCCTCCAACTGAGCGACAACAACGCCTGCGACCTGCTCTTCCGGCTGACGGGAGGTCCCCGCGCCACCGACGCCCACATCCGCAAGCAGTGGCACGGCCGCCGCTTCGCCATCGCCGCCACAGAGGAAGACATGCACCGCGACCCGTCCCTCTGCCACGCCAACCACTCCACCCCGCTGGAGGCGGCCCTGCTCATCCACCGGCTCTTCGCCGACACCCTGCCCGACCCCAACCTGCAACACGTCCGCCGACTACTGCTGGACTGCCGGACAGGCCTGCAACGCATCCCCGCCGGCATCTCCGATCCGGACGTGCAGATTGCCCACAAGACAGGCACCAGCGACCGCGATGCTTCGGGGCGTTGGACGGCCCTCAACGACGTGGCCTACGTTCGCCTGCCGGACGGGCGCGGCTATTCATTGGCCGTATTCATCAAGGATTCATGGGAGGACATGGAGGAGAACGAGCGGATCATGGCGCGGGTGTCGGCGCTGGTGTATGCACTTGCTCAGCAGGAACCGTCCCGGCTGATGCGCCCGTTGTAGGGGCGGGGCAAGCCCCACCCCTACAACGGACCGATAAACAATCATGTTGTATGTCTGCTTTTACAGGCGGATGATTTCCTCGGCAGCAAGCCCGGTAATTTTGCTGATCAATTCGGACGGAATACCTTCGGCTTTCATGCCGCGCGCGATTTTTATTTTTTCTTCTTCGCGTCCTTCTTCGCGTCCTTCTTCCAAGCCTCTTTTGCGTCCTTCTTCCAAGCCTCTTTTGCGTCCTTCTTCCAAGCCTTTTTCCCGAGCCTCGCGGCGCGAGCTGCTGATTTGCATTTTTGCCGTGCTCACCATGTCCCAGAAGCGGTCATAGCCCAGCAGTTGCGCCTCGCTGAAGGCGGATTCTTCCAGTTGGGTGACCGCTTTGCAGATTTCCGGGTTTTCCAGCAGATCTTCAGGCACCTCGCGCGTTTTTTCGTTAATTTCCGTCAGGTAGCGGAGCCACAGCACCTGCATCTTCTTGTCGTTATAGTTCTTGGGGGTGAACTTGGGCAGTTCGATGAAAATGAAGCGCAGGCCTTCTATGACCTCACGGGTGTCGGCACGCTCCACAATCCGGTAGTCGTGGTAATATTCGTTGCCTGGGGAGAACGTGTCGTTCACCAGGTTGAGCGAGTAGACCGGCTGCAGCAGCTCGTAGTCGCCGCCCTTCTCCAGCTGGCTGACGTAGGCTTTCGAGGCGTTGAACAAGACTCGTTGCTTGTAGGCCGAGGTCCACATCATTTGCATTTCCACGATGAACTGCCGTCCGCGGTGGTCCCTGCAACGCACATCCACGATGCTGTCCTTGTGCAGGGGCGTATGCGGCACAAGTTCGGGGTTGAGATATTCCAACCAGACAATTTCCTCTTCCGGATTCTCAAAGGGCAGCAAGGCATTCAGGAAGCTGGTGACCAGGTCGGGATGTTCGCCGAACACTTTCTTGAAAGTGAGGTCGGCCTTCGGGCTGAGGTATTTCATAATCTTTGCGGATGAATCAGTCGTTCTGATGTTTTCCGCAAAGATAAGTCATTTCCCCGAATCTGGCAAGGGATGGTCCGCTTGGAAACCGATTATTTGCACTTGCTCAGCAGGAACCGTCCCGGCTGGCGGATACTTCCCGGCTTGTCCCGTATCTCGCTGAGGCCCTGCCACACGCTATGCCCGATGACGCCGAAGCCGGACTTCAGGATGAGGGCATACTGCTCCTGGGGCGGAACCTTCCAACGCTGCAGCTCGAACAGCAGGCCGTCGTAGTTGCGTGCGCGGTGGTCGGCAGGTGGCGAGAGCTGGGCGATGCGCCGCGTCCACCAGACATCGTCGTGGAGTTCTCCGCCCTCCTCCGCCGGCGACGGCGTCCGGCCGTCGTCCGTACCGGTGCCCCCGGTTTCGGGGGAACCCTTGGGGAGGGGTTTCTCTTTGCTTTGCTGTGCTATGCTTTGCTGTGCTTTGCTTTGGGGGATTACTGTAACATTTTCGGGCATAACTGTAACATTTTCGGGTGTCATTGCCCCATTTCCGGGCTCATCAGCCGCCTCTTCCGCCACCAGCCTGTAGCGTTCGTCCAAGTCGCGCTTCTTGCGCCGTTTGGAGCAGTACAGGTATTGCTCCTGGATGTGTGCCGAGGTCAGGATGCCCTGCTCGCGGTAGAGGCGCTCGTCGAAGAAGTCCAGCTCGATGGCGGCCAACAGGATGTCCTTCACCTTCCGCGCGTCGGTGTCGAACAGGTCGGTGGCCAGGTCCTCGCAGAAGGTGTCGTCGATGTGGACGTAATAGCCCTTGCCTCCGTAGATGGCGGACAAGGCGCTGAGCAGCACGGTGAAGGCGCTGTCGCCTTGCTGTTTCATCAGGCGGCGCACAGCGCGTTGTTGCATGAAGTCGGTGTCCAGGGGGAAGTAGTCCAGCCCTTGTTTCTTGATTCTTGCCATGGGTGTAAATGATGATTTAGTTCCTCACTCCTCCTCTTCTCGCATCCGCATCCGCTTGCGCATGACGCTCTCGCGCACCACGCTGCAGGCCTGGAGGATGAGCTGCATCCGGCGTTCGGGGCCGGGCTTCGGGCGCGGGCTGCTCGTCGGGGTGCTGGCGGAGGCGGTTCATCAGGCGGCGGCACGTCTTGCAATAGGCGTCGCGCTTGCCGGTGCGTTTGTTCACAATATAAAACTCTTCGATGGGAAGCGTCTGGTAGCAATGGCTGCAGCAACGGAATTTGTTTTCAGGTGTACTCTTCATAGGTCATATTGTTTTTTAATGGTGAATAATAAAAAGGCATTGATTCGATGACAGGCGGGCGTACCTGCGCCTGTGCCCGGCGGTACCTGCGCCCGCGGGCGGGGATACCTGTGCCCGCGGGCGGGAACGTATCCGGAGAATGTGCGTCTTGCGGAAAGAATGTGTGTACATAGGTTGCGGTATTAAAATGGTTTTCTTATTTTTGCAGGCAAATATAAACGGAATTTTCAAGAATAGAACAGAAAAATTTCCGGATTATTATTTGGAAATATCCAAGTTCTTGATTTGAAACCCATAAAGACTGGAAAAAAGATGGAAAACGAGAAAGAATTTGAAGTGGCCAACGCGCCGGAGATCGAGAAAGAGAACGAACCGGAAGAAACGGAGAAGGCGAAAGACCAAATGTTCAACGTGGCGGACATCGTGAGGCGCGCCAAGCTGGCGATGGGCTTCAGCCGAGACAGCGAGCTGGCCAAGTACCTGGGCGTGTCGCGCTCGACCATGAGCAACTGGATGGCGCGCAACAGCATCGACTTCCCCCTGGTGCTGGGGCGGATGCAGGAGGTGGACTACAACTGGCTGCTGACGGGCAAGGGTTCACCCAGGCTGCAGCAGGGGTATTGCGACAGCGAGCTGGCCAGCGGGCCCGTGGAGCGGATCCACCAGCCCAAGTGCAGCGAGGCGTTGGACGACCGCAGCGTGACGCTGTTCAACTTCGCCGCGGCGGCCAACCTGAGGAGCATGCTCGAAGACCGCCCGCAGTATGCGCTGGGCGAGATTGTCATCCCCAACATCCCGCGCTGCGACGGGGCCATCTTCATCTCGGGCGACAGCATGTATCCCATCCTGAAGTCGGGCGACATCGTGGGCTTCCGCTGCATCCCGGACTTCAACGCCATCATCTACGGCGAGATGTACCTGGTGTCTTTCCTGCGCGGGGGCGACGAGTACTTGGTGGTGAAGTACGTCAACCGCTCGGAACAACCGGACTGCATCAAGCTGGTCAGCTACAACCCGCACCACGACCCGATGGACCTGCCGCTGTCGTTGGTCCGGTCGATGGCGATTGTGAAGTTCTCGATCAGGAGGAATATGATGGTGTAGGGCAATAAATTGTCAGGCGCGGATTACGCGGATTTCACGGATAAGATATACCTGCATTTTCCGTGTAATCCGCGTAATCCGCGCCTAATTTATTTTTATACATTCGTAGCATCTGTAGCTTTCCGTCTCCGCCATACACCCAGCCCGACGGCCGCCAGCGCGCCCACGGCCAGCAGCGACAGCCCGGCATAGGCGATGCCCTCGGTGACGTGCAGGCTCTGCGGGTCGAAGCGCATCTCCACCGTGTGCTGCCCGGCGGGGATGCGGAGGGCGCGGAGCACATAGTTGGCGCGGGCCAGGGGGACGGGCTGCCCGTCGATGGCCACCTGCCACCCCGCGGGATAGTAGATTTCGGAGAAGACCGCCACGCCGTCCGCCGCGCTCTGCGTCTCGTAGACCAGGCGATTGGGCTCGTAGGACGTCAAGCGGATGGTGCCGAGGCTGTCCGTGGGCGACTGCTCCAGCCCCTGCAGGGCGTCGCGGAAGCGGGTGTCCACCACGGCGGTCTCGGCGGGATGGAAAGTGCCGAGGGCCTCCATTTCCTCATCGGCGTTGGCCACATACTGCACGTTGCGGACAAACCAGGCGTTGCCCAGCGCGTGCGGGTTCCGGAGCGGGACGGTCTGCCCATCCTCTGCGGCGGGGAAGATGACGTAGCGCGTGTTCAGCATGTTCAGCACGGGGAATTTCGCGGCGTCCAGGCTGTCCATCTGCCCGCCTTTGGCCACCACCTCCGAGGCGAGGGGCTGCATCTCCGGGGCGATGTGGTGGTCTATCAACTCCTGGTAGCGGCGCAGCTTGGCGGCGTGGTATCCGCCGATGCTCTTGTGCCAGTAGGAGGTGTTGTTTTCGTTGAAGGTGTTCGTGGCGAGGTTCAGCACGCGGTAGTCCAGGGCGGGGTCGGCCAGGATGGTCTTGTCCGTCTCCGTGGGTTCAAAGACTGTCCGGCTGGTGGAGGCGGGGACGAACTGGTCGTCATACAGGTAGCGCTTGTTGACGCCCCACAGGTCGAAGAGGCACAGCAGGGCGATGCCGCCCACGGTGAACGACCGGCGCAATTTCCCTTGGGCATAAAGTATAAGCAACAGCACGCCCACGGCGATGATGAGGAACGAGCGCAGGGCGTCGCCCTGCACCATGGCGGCGCGCATCTCGGACACGTTGGCCAGGATGCCGTTCAGCTCCTGCGAGGGGATATAGCCTTGCTGGGCGGCGCCTTGCAGCATCGCCATCTCTTGCGTGGACACGTAGTCCGATGGCGAGGGCGTGCCTACGGGGACGGCCATCCACAGGGCCACGCCCGCGGTGAGCACGAGGCAGGCGGCGGTGGCCTTCAGGTGGCGGCGCAGCAGCGCGGGTTCCTGCATCAGCTTCACCAAGGCGAGGATGGCCAGCCAGGGGATGGTGAACTCGGCGATGACCAGGATGGACGACACGGCGCGGAACTTGTCATACATCGGCACGTAGTCGATGAAGAGGTCCGTCAGCCACATCATGTTCTTGCCCCACGACAGCAGGACGGACAGCACCGTGGCGGCCACTAAGGCCCACTTCAGCGGCCCCTTCACCAGGAAGCAGCCCATCAGGAAGAGGAAGAGCACGAAGGCGCCCACGTAGACGGGCCCGGCGGTCATGGGCTGTTCGCCGAAGTATTGCGTCAGCGAGCGGTACAGCCCGGCGTAGCGCGGGTCGGCCTTCTCCATGGCCGTCTCGTTCTGGGCCAGGGGCACGGAGCCACCGCCCTTGTAGTTGGGCACCAGCAGCGTCCACGTCTCGCCGATGCCGTAGCTCCACTGCGTGATGTAGTCGCGGTTCAGCCCGCCGCTGGCGTTGGCCTGCTGGGCGTGGGTGTCGTGCGTCAGCTCGCTGGGGCCGCGCATGGTCTCCTTGCTGTACGTATAGGTGTGATAGAGGTTCGAGAGGTTGATGGCCACGCCCACCAGTCCGGCGATGACGAGCACGCCGGTGGCCCGCACGAACTGCGGCATCCGGCCCTCGCGCCACGCCTGCACGCCGTAGGCAATGGCCAGGAAGAGCATGACGAACAGGAAGTAGTAGGACATCTGCACGTGGTTGGACACAATCTGCAGGGCCACGAACAGGGCGGTCACCACGCCGCCCGCCAAGAGGCGCCCGCGGTAGGCCAGCACCATGCCGCCGATGGTGGGCGGGATGTAGGCCAGGGTGACGAACTTCCAGATGTGCCCGGCGGAAATGAGGATGAAGAAGTAGGACGAGAAGGCCCACAGCACGCCGCCGATGCCCGCATACCACGCCGGGATGCCGAAGGCGCGCAGCAGGATGTAGAAGCCCAGCATCATGATGAACGTCAGGTAGACGTAGTTGGGCAGGAACAGTTGGTAGACGCGCTGCACCCACGTCAGCGGCTGGGTGGAGTCATACGAGGGTGAAATCTGGTACGTGGGCATTCCGCCGAACATCGTGTTGGTCCAGCGGGTGCGTTCGCCCGTCCGTTCGTGGTACTCTTGCGCCTCGTGTCCGGCGCCGGCGCCCGCCTCCGTGTCGTGCTGGAAGAGGATGCGCCCCTCCGTGTCCGCCGGATAGAAATAGGCGAAGGACAGCAGCGCGAAGGTCACGATGACGAGGATGTCAGGAAGTAATCGTTTCATTGCGTTGGTTTTTGCGGGCAAAGGTAATATAAAAAAGCGATTACCGCACTATGTGGCAGGCGGTTCTTTTGGGCAGGCGGAGCGAAAGGTTGGGGCGGGCTTTCTTTCCTTTTCTTATTTTGTCCGATTCCGGATTTATTGTCGTACCTTTGCCCCCGAAAACTCATAAACTTAAAAACTCATAACTCACCGTATGAAGATAGGAGTCATCAACGCGATGGAGGACGAGCACGCCCGTCTGGCCTCGCACCTCACCGGGGCACACGAGCAGTCGTGCGGCCTCTATAACTATGTGGAAGGCCGCCTGGGCGGCAACACCCTCATCCTGACCCGCTGCGGCATCGGCAAGGTGAACGCCGCCCTCGGTGCCGCCGAGCTGATTCGCCGCTTCGCCCCGGACTGCATCGTCAGCACGGGCGTGGCCGGCGGCACGGGCGAAGGACTGCAAGTGACCGATGTCGTGGCCGGTGCCCGCGTGGCCTATCACGACGTGTGGTGCGGCGAGGGCAACGCCTACGGCCAGGTGCAGGGCCTGCCCGCCGTCTTCGAGGCCGACCCGCGCCTGCTGGACGCCGCCCGCCGCCTGTCCGAGGACGGAGGCCTGGAGAGCCGCGTCCGTTGCGGCCTGATCTGCACGGGCGACCAGTTCATCACCGACCGCGCCCGTCTGGACGACATCCGCACCCACTTCCCCGACGTGCAAGCCGTGGACATGGAGTCCGCCGCCATCGCCCAGACGTGCCATCTGTATCGGGTGCCCTTCATCAGCTTCCGCATCGTCAGCGACACGCCGGGCAGCGAGGGACACTGGCAACAGTACCTCGACTTCTGGGGCACGATGGCCGACCGCTCGTTCCACGCCACGAAGGCGTTTCTCGAAATGCTGAAATAACCCTTAACCGCTTATCACGTATGAACAAGATTCCCAGTTTCACCATCGACCACATCCGCCTCCTGCGAGGCATCTACGTTTCCCGCCGCGACGAAGTGAACGGCGAAGTCATCACCACCTTCGACATCCGCATGAAGGAGCCCAACCGCGAGCCGGCCCTCCATCCGGGCGCGCTGCACACCATCGAGCACTTGGCCGCCACCTACCTGCGCAACGACGCCCAGTGGAAGGACCGCATCATCTACTGGGGTCCCATGGGCTGCCTGACGGGCAACTACCTCCTGATGCGCGGCGACCTCCGGCCCGCCGACATTCTGCCCCTGATGCAGGATACCTTCCGCTTCATCGCCCAGTACGAGGGCGAAGTGCCCGGTGCCGCCCCCCAGGATTGCGGCAACTACCTGCTGCACGATCTCCCCATGGCCCGCCTGGAGGCCGCCAAGTACCTGCACGAGGTGCTGGAGCGGATGACTCCCGCCAATATGGAGTATCCTGCAAAGGAAGAGGACTGACCCGTAAGGCGTATCCATAGTTAATAGTTATTAAAGGGCTGCTGTGTCTTGTCAGACTAAAAGGTTTTTCCTACCTTTGGCTGACAGAATACAATAACCCTATTTGTTTTAACTATAAAAATGTAACTATCATGGATGCACAGTCTATCGGCAAGAACGCGGGTATCGTATGGCGCCTGTTGGACCATAACCGCAAGTGGGAGTATAACGAATTGAAAGAAGCAACGGGCTTGTCCGACCGCGACCTCAACGCCGCCATCGGTTGGCTGGCCCGCGAAGACAAAATCCAGTTCGAGACCAGCAACAAGGATGGGCACGACTACCTGTACCTGGAATTGAACCTGTATATCGGCTGAGGCTGCGGCCCCGCCGGAAGAAAAGGGAAAAGCCTTTCCCCCGTGTCGTGTGGGGGAAAGGCTTTTTCTTTAGGGGGTGTCACCTCCGGTGGACATTATTCGAGAATGATTTCGTCCACGAAGACGAAGGCCGGATGGCCCTTGCCGCTGTGCCAGGAGGGCAGCTTGCTGCTCTTGACGATGACCTCCACGTAGCGGGCCGTGACGGGGTCGAAGCTCACTTCGTGCGGGTAGATGCCGTCCTTGTCATCCTTCTTCAGGGCGGGAACGGCCTTGGAGTACACTTCCTTGAAGGTCTCGCCGTCGTCGGACACCTTGACGGTGATGCCCGACGTTCCCATGATCCAGTCACCCTTCACCACGTTGGTGTTGAAGGACACCTTGCTGAACTCGGTCGGCTCTTTCAGGTCGATGACAGCGTCCATGTCCTTGCCCTGGAAGCCCAGCCAGCGGCCGGTCTTGTAGTTCTCGCCGCCGATGAGGCCGTCGGTCAGTTCCACGCCGCCGTTGAAGTCATAGCCCTTGCTGGGCGCCTCGCGCAGGGTGACAGCCTTGGTCGTGGCCTTGTTGAAGGCGATGTTCTCGCTGAACACGCGGCTCTTCCCGCCGTCGGGACGGATGGCCACGGCTTTGATTTCGCAGTTCTGCTTGATGCGCACGGGAGCCTCATACTTGGGGCTGGTTGCCGTGGGCTCGGTGCCGTCCAGTGTGTAGTGGATGTCGCCCTTGCCTTGGGTGGAGAGGGTCACTACCACTTCGCCGTTCTCGCTGTCCGTCGTGATGTCGGCGTGGATGTCGAAGATGTGCTTGGCGTAGTTGTAGCCCTGCTGGTCATACAGTTCGGTGAAGCGCACCAGGCGGGGCAGGAACTCGTTGTAGTCCTTCTGCTGGTCCTTGTCTCTCCACTGCACTTCGGCCAGGGCAGCCATACGCGGCATTTCCATGTATTCCACCTGACGGAACGTGGGGATGTACTCCGTCCACAGGTTGGCCTGCACGCCGATGATGTACTGCTGGTATTCCTCGGGGATGCCGTCGGTGGGCTCGAAGGAATATACCTTCTCCACGGGCACATAGCCGCCGATGGCGATGGGTTCGTTCTCCGTGTCCGTGCTCTGGTAGTAGTCGAAGTAGAGGTAGTTGTTGGGCGTCATGATGACGTTGTGCTTCATCTGTGCGGCCTTGATACCACCGGCCGTTCCGCGCCAGCTCATCACGGTGGCGTTGGGTGCCAGTCCGCCTTCCAGGATTTCATCCCAGCCGATGATGTGGCGTCCCTTGCTCTCCACGAACTTCTCCATGCGGCCGATGACGTAGCTCTGCAGGTACATCTCCTTGGTGTGCTCGCGGTCGCCGCGGATGCCTTCGGCCTTGATGCGTGCCTGGCACTTGGGGCACTTCTCCCAGCGCACCTTGGGGCACTCGTCGCCGCCCACGTGGATGTATTCCGAGGGGAAGAGGTCGATGACTTCGGCCAGCACGTCCTCCAGGAACTGCATGGCCTGGTCGTTGCCGGCGCAGATCACGTCGTCGGCGATGCCCCACATGGTCCATACCTCATACGGTCCGCCCGTGCAGCCCAGTTCGGGATAGGCGGCCAGTGCGGCCAGCTGGTGGCCCGGCAGGTCGATTTCGGGCACGATGGTGATGAAACGCTCCTGCGCGTAGCGGACAACGTCGCGGATCTGGTCCTGCGTGTAGTAGCCTTCGTAGGGGATGCCGTCATACTTGCCGCTGTTGTGGCCGATGACGGTCTCCTTGCGCTTCGAGCCGATTTCCGTCAGCTTGGGATACTTCTTGATTTCGATGCGCCAGCCCTGGTCGTCGGTCAGGTGCCAGTGCAGCGTGTTCATGTTGTGCAGGGCCAGCATGTCGATGAAGCGCTTCACGGAATCCACGGGGAAGAAGTGGCGCGACACGTCGAAGTGCAGACCGCGGTAGGCAAAGCGGGGCGCGTCGTTGATTTGCGCGGCGGGCAGCTCGATGTCCATGCCCTGCGCGCTGGCTGGGATGGACTTGCGCAGCGTCTGTGCGCCGTAGAACACGCCTGCGGCCGATCCGCCGGCAATCTCGACGCCTTCCTGGGTCACGGTCAGGCGGTAGCCTTCAGGGTTCTCGATGTCTTGGGCCACGGAGAGGTGGATGCCGCCTTCGCCGGCTTTCACCTTGGGCAACTTGCCCGTGGCTTCCTGGATGTAGCCGGCCAGGTGGTTGGCCACACGTTGCAGTACAGTGTCACCCTCGGCATAGGTAATGGGAGTGGATGACGTCAACACGAACGGGGCGTTGCCCTGTTCATTGATCTCGTTGGGAAGCGGCACGATGTCGTAACTTCCCTGCACTTTACCGCCCGAGCAGGCTACCAGGCCGAAAGCGGCCGTCAGCAGGCAGGCGTACTTGGTAAATCTGTTCATACGCAGATGGTTTTAGTAAATTTGGATAATAATAATAATGTATGTTGTCCCGGTCGGGAGTCGGCTCCTTCCATGCTCAGATAATCTCTATCCCCTTCTCCTTGCAGAGTTGCAGGCCCACGTCCTTCAGCTTGAACTTCTGGATTTTGCCGCTGCCCGTCATGGGGAATTCCTTGACAAAGAAGATGTACTTCGGTATCTTGTAGCGCGCGATTTTGCCCATGCAGAACTCGCGCACGTCCATCTCGTCCATCGTGACGCCCTCGTGCAGGATGATGAACGCGCCCACCGCCTCGCCGTACTTCTTCGAGGGGATGCCGGCCACCTGCACGTCCTTCACGCCCGGCAGCTTGTAGAGAAACTCCTCGATTTCGCGCGGGTAGATGTTCTCGCCGCCGCGGATGATCATGTCCTTGATGCGGCCGGTGATGCGGTAGTAGCCCTGCTCGTCCTTCACGCCCAGGTCGCCGCTGTGCAGGAAGCCGTCCTTGTCGATGACCTCGGCCGTGGCTTCGGGGTTCTTGTAGTAGCCCTTCATCACGTTGTAGCCTCGGCAACACATCTCGCCTTGCACGCCCACGGGGCATTCCAGGCCCGTCTCCGGGTCGATGACGCGCACCTCGGTGTGCTCGAAGTCGCGGCCCACGGTGTTGTAGCGTTCCTCGGCGGGGTCGCCGATGCGGCTGTGCGTCATGCCCGGCGAGGTTTCTGTCAGGCCGTAGACGCTTGTCACCTTCATGTACATCTTCTCCTCCACCTGCTTCATCAGTTCCACGGGGCAAAGCGAGCCCGCCATGATGCCCGTGCGCAGGCTGCTCATGTCGAACATGCTGAACATCGGGTGGTTCAGCTCGGCAATGAACATCGTGGGCACGCCGTAGAGGGCCGTGCAACGCTCCTTGTGGACGGAGGCCAGGACGACGAGCGGGTCGAAGCGCTCCACCATCACCTCCGTGCAGCCGTGCGTCAGGCAGTTCATCGTGGCCAGCACCACGCCGAAGCAGTGGAACAGGGGGACGCAGACGCAGAGCTTGTCCTCCTGCGTGAACTTCATGTGCTCGCCCGTCAGGAAGCCGTTGTTGGCGATGTTGTGGTGGGTCAGCATGACACCCTTGGGGAAGCCCGTGGTGCCGCTGGTGTACTGCATGTTCACCACGTCGTGGCACGTCACCTGCGCCTTCAGCTCTTCCAGCCGCGAGGGGTCCACGTTGTCGCCCAGCAGGAGCAGCTCGTGGGTGGTGTACATGCCGCGGTATTTCTCCTGGCCCACGTAGACCACGTTGCGCATCTCGGGGAAGCGTTCGCTCCGCAGGTGCCCGCGCTGGCAGGTGCGCAGTTCGGGCAGCATCTCGTAGGTCATCTGCACGAAGTCGCTGTCTTTCTCGCCGTTGACGATGCACAGGGTGTGCATGTCCGAGTTCTTGCAGAGGTACTCCAGTTCGGACTGCTTGTAGTTGGTGTTGACCGTCACGTACACCGCGCCAATCTTGGCGCAGGCGTAGAGCAGCGTGAGCCAGTCCGGCACGTTGGCGGCCCAGATGCCCACGTGCGTGCCGCGGGTGACGCCGATGGCTATGAGTCCGCGCGCCATGTCGTCCACGCGGCGGTTGAACTGGCTCCAGGTGAAGCGCAGGTTGCGGTCGGAGTAGACGATGTACTCGCGGTCGGGGGTGGTTTCGGCCCAATGTTCCAGCCATTGGCCGAGGGTGCGGTCGGACAATTGGGGCTGCCCGCCGCCGGGGGTTATGTGTTCTGCTGTGTTCATTTCACTTCGTTTTTCAGTTCGCGGCCCGCCGCCCAGTCGGCAATGTTGTCCAGGGTGGTGGCGGCGATGTTGTGCATGGCTTCGCGGGTGAAGAAGGCTTGGTGCGAGGTCAGGATGACGTTGGGCATCATCAGCAGCAGGGCCAGCTTGTCGTCGTCAATCATCTTGTCGCTGCGGTCCTCGTAGAAGTAGTTCTGCTCTTCCTCGTAGACGTCCAGCCCGGCCGAGCCCACCTGCCCGCTGCGCAGTCCCTCGATGAGGTCTTCCGTCTTGATGAGCTTGCCGCGTCCCGTGTTGACTATCATCACGCCGCGCTTCATCTTGGCGATGCTTTGGCTGTTCACCAGGAAGCGGGTGTCGTCCGTCAGCGGGCAGTGCAGGGAGATGATGTCGCTGACGGCATACAACTCGTCCAGTCCGACGATGCGCGTCTGGTGCGCCTCGGCAAAGGCGTGGTCGGGATAGGGGTCGTAGGCCACGATGTCCATCCCGAAGCCGCGGAGGATTTTGATGAGCTCTTTGGCAATCTTGCCCATGCCCACGATGCCCGCCGTCTTGCCGTACATGTCGAAGCCCATCAGGCCCTTCAGCTTGAAGTTACCCTCGCGGGTGCGGTAGACGGAGCGGTAGACCTTGCGGTTGAGGCAGAGCATCAGCGTGACGGCATATTCGGCCACGGCGTGGGGCGAGTAGGCGGGGACGCGCACCACCCGTATGCCGGCGTCGCGGGCCGCCTGCACGTCCACGTTGTTGAAGCCCGCGCAACGCAGGGCGATGAGCTTGACGCCGTACTCCCGGAGCAGTTGGATGACGTGTGCGTCACATTCGGCGTTGACGAAAATGCACGCCACATCCTTGCCGCGGGCCAGTTCGGCCGTGCGGGCGGAGAGGCGGTCCTTGTAATAATGTATCTCGTAGTCTCTCGACTGGTTCTCGCGGTTGAACGAGTCGCGGTCGTAGTCCTTCGCGTCGAAGAATGCTATTTTTATGGCCATACGCGGATGTTTTTTGTATTGGTTTGATTATGAGTTTTCAGGCGGGCATATCCCCGCCCGTGTCCGGGCGTACCTGCGCCCGTGCTTGGGCGTACCGCTGCCCGTGCTTAGGCGGGCGTGTAGACAACGGCCAGTATCTGTGCCGCCTCGCCCTTGTAGCCGTGCACGTGGTGGGGGACGATGGAATCATAATAGATGCTGTCGCCCTCCTCCAGCAGGTAGGTGTTCTTGCCGTAGCTGATTTCCATGCGTCCGCGCAGGACGTAGATGAACTCCTCGCCCTCGTGCGACGAGAGCACGAAGTCCTGGTCCTCGGTGGCGTCCACGTCGATGATGAAAGGGTCCATGTGGCGGTCTGCCTTCGACTTGGCCAGCGAGTGGTACTCCATGTGCCTGCGGCTCTGGATGGCGTTGTTGCTAAAGCTGATGGTGTCCCCCGCCTCGGCGCGCCGGCAGACAGCGGGTCCCGTTTCGTCCTGGTCGTCGAGGAAGGTGCCCAGCCTCACGCCCAGCACGCGGGCTATCTTGATGAGCGGCGCCAGCGACGGCAGGTCGATGTTGTCCTCTATGCGTTCCACTTGTTCGATGGCCAGGCCCGAGCGTTGCGCCAGTTCCTCCATCGTGATGTTTCGGCTTTCGCGGAGCGATTTAATTTTCTCGCCCACAATCTTGCTTGTATCCATAGTTCAATATTGATGTTTTCCGGTATCGGTTTGTTTCAATCTTCTGCAAATGTACGGGAAAGTTTGTCATGTTGCAAGAAAGTGGGCGGAAAATTACGTGTGTTCTTCTTAGAAGACGAAGCCGAGGCGGAAACCATGGAACTGGTACTTGCCGTCGCCCACGTCGAATTTCAGCTTCTGGTGGTTGTAGAAGTAGCCTATCATGAATTTGGGCGTCAGATACATACCCACGTTCAGCTCCAGGGCAAAGCCGCCTTCCTTGCAGTCGAAGTCGTGGCCATAGCCCATGCGGATGCCCAAGGTGCCGGCCATGTCCCTGTAGAAAGTCGGGGTGCGTCCCCTCACGCCGACAAGGCCTTGCAGCACGCTGGGGCCGATGCCGTGATGTTTGATGGTCTGTCCGACGTAGTTTGCGCCGAAGTCCATGCCTATCAGGTGATGAAAGTTGTACTGGTAACGCACGCCGCCGGTGAATCCCGCATTGCCGTTCACGTCTTTCATCTTGCCTACGCCGAGGTCTATGCCCCATTGGTGGCGCGGGGTGTCTGCACCGCCGTCGTATCCCCACCAGCGTTGTGCGGATGCTGTCAGCGGCAGGGCCAGCAGCAGGCACATCAAAATCCAAATCCGATTTTTCATAAGGTTTCCAGTTTAAGAGGGTTTGTAATAAATGATAATTTATCGTTGTAGGGGCGGGGCTTGCCCCCGCCCTGAATAGGGGCGACCGCAAGGGTCGCCCCTACACGTTTAACATTGCGGGCAAAGCCCGCTAAATTCCTATTTGATCTCGCGAATCAACATGCCGGGATAGAAGTCGCGCCCGCTGACCCGCTTGAAGGTGGTGTACTTCAGCTCGGAGCCGGGTGCGCCCTCTTCCTTGGCCATGTAGCGGTTGTCCCAGATCATGCCCTCGATGGGCTTCACCTCGCCCACCTTCTTGTACTCGATTTTGTCATCCTCCATCACCATCTCCAGCACTTCGAAGCGGGAGTCCTTCGTGATGCCTTCTTTCATGCCGATCTGCGCGCAGATGGGCTCGGCGTTGATGAGGGGGGTCTTGACCTTGAACACGTCGAAGTTCTTCTGTAGCGAGGCGATGTTTTCGTCGATGGCGCGCTGGCAGGCTTTGCGGATCATCTGCGTGGGGTCGTCCAGGTTGACGCCGATGAAGGACACGTCCTTGCCGCTGCTCTTCTGGCTGCCGATGTAGGTCAGGTGGAATTTGTCGCGGTTCTCCTCGAAGGCTTTCTTTTTGGCGGGGTCGGGCTGAGAGGCGTAATACTCGCGGTAGAAGGTCATGGCGGTCTCGTCGTTCCAGTCCAGCTGGTAGAGGTAGGTGTTGACATTCACTTTGAATCCCTTCAGCGTCTCCATCATGTCGCCCATGGAGTCGCCCAGGTCGCTCAGGCTGTTGATGCCGGTAGCCGCCCCGGCCACGGCGCCCAGGATGCGGAAGGCCGTCCCGATGACACGTCCCGTCTTCTCACGGTCGATGTAACGGATGTCGTTGACAATGAGGAAGGTGTTGGGGATGAGGTCTTCGCCCGCATCTTCCAGCATGGCCAGCCCGCGCTGGGTACGGCCGGCCAGTTCCTTGTCGAACTCGCTGGCGTCATACAGGCCGCGTGCGCGGACGGTGTCCGTGTTGCACTCGCCGGTAAAGGGGTCGCGGTTGAACCAGCGGGCCACCATGCGCGAGGCGATGCCGTTGGTCTCGATGAAGTTTTCTATCAGGTCAGTGTCTTTCAGCTTCTCGCTCATGTTGACCACCTTGACGGACAGGTCGTGGTTGTTGTATTTGTCCGGGATGGGTATGCTGAGGAAGACGTTGCTGATTTCTTGCGCGAACTTTTGGTCATTGTGTTTCACCAAGAGGCTATAGAGCGAGCTTCTGCGGTAGTTCATGGCCGAGTCTTGCTGCGCCACGGCCTTTGCGAGGGGGGCGAGGACTATAGCCAATGCAATGAGTATCTGTTTCATGTTATCGTTCTGCTGTTAGTCGTTGAAAAAAAGAGAAAGGTATCAATAGTCCCACAGGTTGTCGGGAATCTTGCTGGTGATGTCGAAGGAGTTGACCGTCTCGTCGCCCCAGAGGTTCAGGCGGAAGGCATCGGTTTCGGTCAGCTTCTGGCGTCCGGTCTGCTTCATGTAGCCCAGCACGTCCTTCACCTTGAAGTAGTTGTTCAGGCGGCAGGGCACGATGAGGTCGCCCCGGGTATCCACGACGCCTATCAGCCCGTTCTCCTGGATGGCGGCCAAGCCGTCTTCGAAGTTCCAGGCCCGTTCAAATCCGCCTTGGAAAGCCATGGCCTGCTTGGAGCGGCTGTAGCACTGCCACGTATCAGCCTTTTTCACCCAGATCCATTCCGGTTCGGCCTCGGAGGGCAGAAGGATGTCTTCCCAGTTGAAGGGGATGATGGTGTGGTTCTGTTTGTCTATCATGCCCCATTTGCCGTCCGGGTTCTTGGCGGTGGCCCATCCGTGCTGGTAGTAGGTCAGCTGGCTGTAGTCCATGGGGGTGACGGGCTTGCCGTCCAGGTCGACGAATCCCCACTTGCCGGAGCGGCAGACGCCCAATGCGCCTTCGCGGTATTCCAGGTGGATGTTGTCATACTCCAGCGGCAGGAGGGCGTTGCCCTGGGTGTCGATGACGCCCCATTTCTTGGTGTCGCGGCTTTGCACGATGCAGCGGCCGTCGACGAAGTTCAAGGCAAAGCCGTAGGTGTCCGTCACGCGGTTGCCGGACTTGTCCACGAAGTAGGCGGTTTGGTCGTTCAGGTTCTGGATCTTGCCCAGCCCGTCGCGGTAGGAGAAGGGGAGCTCGCTCTCCTCAAACTCCTTGAGGTAGCCGGTCTCGAGGTTGTAGTAGCCCCGGAGCATCTTCTTGCGGCGTATCTTGCTCACCAGCGAGATGCCGTCTGACGGGCAGTTGACGTTGTTGAATTTCTTCTCCTCGATGAGGATGTCCCCGTGGTCGTTCATCACGCCGTAGCGGTAGCCGGACTTGCTGAAGATGAGGTACGTGCTGTCTGCGGACAGCAGCAAGTTCTTGAATCCCGCCCTGACGGAGTCGGCCGCGCCTTCCGTCTGGCAGCCGGAGAGGGCGGACAGCAGGAAGTTCTCCGGATTGTACAGGCGGCTCAGGGGCTTCTCCAGCGAGAGGCGGTTGTAGACGGCCGAGGTGCTGGCGTCATATTCGGTGATGTTGCTCGAATTTTTGGGGCGGCTCTTGTAGAAGTAGCCGATGAAGGCGTACTTCGGCTCAACGAGGACGTCGCCCGCCTTGTTGATGAGGCCGTATTTGCCTTTCTCCAGCTTGCCGGTCTTCTTGTTCACCTTGCCCGATGCGGCAAACCAGCAGTAGCCGAAGCGGTCGAAAGTCCCCACGGCAGCCTGTTTGGGCTCCAGCAGGACGTCGATGTCATCATTGATGAGGCCATACTTGTTGCCTTTGCGGATGAAGGCGACGCCGTCTTCAAACTCACCGATCTCATCATATTCCGGTGGCAGGATTTCCTCGCCGCGCTTGTTCATGAAGCCCCATTTCTCGCCTTTCAGGACCCCGTCCTTGTAGCTGCCTCCAACGGCCACGCGGCAGTAAGAGCCGGTGAAGGGCAGGATGACGGTGTACTTGATTTTCCCAATGGCTTTCCCCTTGGGATTGATGAAGCCGTATTTGTCGCCTTTGCGCACCTTGGCCATCCCTTCCTCGAAGGGGTAGGCTTCCTTGTAACTGTAGGAGATGACTTTCTCGCCATTCTCGTCCACGTAGCCGAACTTGCCTTTGTCGTTGGCCGCGGGATAGAGGCTTTGGGCATACAGGCCGGTGCTGAGGCACAACGCGCCGGCAGCCAGTAGCAGTTGGTATATCTTCTTCATACTCGATTCTTTTTCTTTGTGTAGTTTATCTCATCCACATGAGGTTGGTGGTTTGCGGTTGTTGTCCCTCGCCGAAGGCCACGCCTACGGCACGGGCGGCCTCGATGGCCTGTTTGCGGAGGGCGATGTCATCCTTGTATTTCTCGCGCATCTCGAAGTTCCAGTCGTCCTTCATTTTGGCCTTGATGTCCTTGTAGAGGTCCATGGCGTCGCCATAGCAGGCGGCGTCGGGTTCCAGCTGGTTCAGGATACGGGCTGCTTCTGTCGCCCCTTTCAGGTCGGGATTGACGGCCCAGGCGTTGCGGGCCTGCATCAGCAGGCGTTCACAGTTGTAGTCGATGTAAGCGTGATACGTCTTGACCAGCTCGTCGGCCACGATCTCGTAGCCAGTGCAGCACACGGGCACGGCGGCGAGCAGGAACAGGGCGCGCTCGTAGTTGCGCAGCGCGCTTTCGCGTTGTGCTTCGCGGATGATGTTGCTGTACTCGGCGTCATAGTAGGCGATGATGCGCTGCTTGCCTTTCTGGAGGAAGTCCGCCACCTGCTTGTTGTTCTTGTTCAGCGAGCGGAAAGCGTTCAGATAGGCGCGTTCGCGGCTTTCGCCCACGCCGCGCACCTCAATGGACATGCGGTCGAACACTTTTTCGCCCCAGTAGTCGCCGATATAAAGGTTGAGCGAGAGGGTCATGGCGGTCTTCACCGGTGCGCCAGGCACGACCTGTTCGTATATGGGGAGCGCCTTGGCGGCGATGAAGAACTGGGCATACCTGCCCGTGGCGCTGATGCCGTCGCCGGTGACAGCCGTGCATAGCCGGTTGAAGAGGTATTCGCCGGCGGTTTCCGGCATCTTCTCGTCCGTGTTGGCCTCGATGGCCATCAGGTGTATGTCGCAGTCTTGCGCATGGGTCATCCCGCCCAACAGGCAGGACAACAGGCTGATAAGGAAGAATCTTTTCATAGCTTTCTGTTGTTGGGGGTTAGTTTTCTCCTACGACCAATATGGCCTTGCCCAAGCCCTTGGTCAGCAGTTTGCAGGTCACTTTGTAGGGTTCGGCACGCAGGAAACGGCGCAGGTTGTTGGCAAAGGCGCGGGTGTCCATCGGTCTGCCCCGGTCGGTGTAGAGGGGGATGCGCACTTGCTCCAGCAACATGCGGTTTTCCGTGGCGTCGGACAGGTTGTAACGGTGTTCTTGCGTGTTCTCATACATCCAATTGTCGATGATGTCCGTCAACATTTCGCCGTCGAACTCGGATTCCAGGTTCAAGCCCGAACCGTTGTCGAACACCAAGACCTCGAGCGACACCTCGCGGCCGTTGGTCATCAGGTCGTCAAAGTGGGCTTGCAGCTGCGACGTGAAGTTGTCCATGTTGTTCAGCACGGCCTCTTCCAGCAGGACGGGCGTCTCGGCAGCCAACGAGGGGTCGCCTGTGCCGGTGGCGGCGGCTATCTGCTTGTTGGTGTAGGCATCCAGCCCGCGCAGGGTGTAGGTGACGGAGCGCCGGGGACCGGTTTCGTTGATTTTCCAGGTCAGTTCCACCAGGATGTCTGCCTTGGCGCGGTTCACCACTTTCTCGTAAGGCGTCTCGGCCAGCATGGCCCCGGAAGTGGAGCTGGTCAGCATTTCGTTCTCAGCCGAGGATTGCTCCAAGGAACGTATGGTGGCGGAAAGGTCCTTCAGGGGGAATCCCCGTTCGGCCATCAGTTCGCCGATTTTGGTGATGACGTTCACCAGATCCATGTCGTTTTGCAGGGCGGCCTTGTAGTCGGGCACGTCGGTCGTCACGCCTTGCGTCTCGTAGGACTGCATGTAGCCGTTGTTGGCACACCACACATCGGCCGGGATGACCATGATGGTGGGCTTCTTGGCTTGGGCGTTCAGGTTCAGGCTTCCGCAGAGCAGCACGAAGCACAGGACTATCAAGCTTTTCATTCGATTCATAAGCATAGCGTTTTATGAGGTTATTTCTTTAGGATTTGGTCTTCAATCAGTCGTTTTTCCAGGTCAGCGCGCAGCACCCGCACGACCAGCCCGTAGGAGTCGCGGGTCTTGCTTTCCGCCTTGACGCCGGAACCGGTCTTGGTGGCGTCCATCTTGACGAAGTCCGCGTAGGCCCCGTCCTTGGCAAAGAAGCGGTTGAAGTATTCCTGGTGTTTTTCTTCGGCATTGACTTCGAAGAGCAGGGGCCTCCATTGGCAGCTGCCTTTCTGCAACCCTTTGAAGATGATGTCGCGCACGGCTTGGCGTTTGGCCTGCTCGACGGCATCGGCACGCGACGAGCCTTGTCCCCAGGCGCGTACCACGACGCTGCCGTCGCCGACATCGGTCACGCATTCCGTCTCGAAGGTATAGAACGCTGCGGTGGAGGGAGATTTGCAGGCTCCCATGAGGCCGCCCAAGGCCATAAGGCCGGCCATCAGATAGATTTTGCTTTTCATAAGTGAGATTCGTTTAGTTCAAGTAACTGTTCATATTTAGTTTATACTATAAATAGGAATTTAGATGGAACGCAAATTCCGCAAATTTTTTAGACGCGGATGACGCGGATTGAGCGGATAATTTTTTCTTGGATAACGGTTCTGTGTTACAAAAAACATAAGAATCCGCGTCATCCGCTAAATCCGCGTCTAAAAAATTAGTTGTGTAATTTGCGCAATTTGCGTTCCAATCATCACCGATAAATTATCATTTCTCTTGTCACCAAACGCTGAATTCCATTGATTACCTATAAAATATCCGTGAAATCCGCGTAATCCGTGCCTAAAGGGGAAAGGGAGCCTCCTTAGAAGCCTGCCCCGAGCCCTTTCAGCACGCCGGCCTTTTCCAGGTCTTTGCGCAGTTGGTCCTTGGATACGGAGAAGGTGGCGCCTATGCGGTATTGCTTCTTCTGCATCTTGACCACGTCATATTGGGCAGTGACCATGCTGACGTAGTTGGCATACGACCCGCCATCGGCAAAGAACGGTTCGAAGAAGTCCGGGTTCTGCTGCTCGGCCAGCGCGCTGCCAGCCAGCGGCTTTTGGGTCACCCGCGAATTGGCAACCGTGAACCCCTTGAACAAGACGCCATGCACGGCACATTTCTTCAGCAGTTCCAGGTCGGGTTTGTTCTTCTTGCTTACGACGTACACTTTAACTAAATAGGTCCCTTGCGTGCCGCTGCCTGCGCCTACAATTTCATATTGCAACGGCTCGGCTGCGAATCCTGCCAATGCCACGGCAATCAGCAGGAACAATGTCAATGCATACTTTGACTTCATGGTTGTGGTGTTATTAATGGTTCTACAATCTCTGCCGGACTATTGCGCGAAATGCAGCGCCAAACGGTTCCCTTGGAGGATTAAGCTGCATTTTGTGTCCCAAATCCGGCATTTTCTTGCCTTAAAATTAGTAAATAGATAAAGGGGAAGGATGTCGGAGATGGTGTTTTAACATAGTTTTAACATAATGTGTATGCATCCTTACAGGCTCTGCATGTCATTCAGCCTCTTGTAGTACCCGTTCTTGGCAATCAGTTCCTCGTGCGTGCCGCGTTCCACGATTTCGCCCTCGTGCATGACGTAGATTTCGTCCGCGTTGCGGATGGTGCTGAGGCGGTGGGCGATGGCGATGGTGGTGCGCGACTTCATCAGGCGCTCCAGGGCTTCCTGCACCAGGCGTTCGCTCTCCGTGTCGAGGGCGGAGGTGGCCTCGTCCAGGATGAGAATGGGCGGGTTTTTCAGGATGGCGCGGGCGATGCTGACGCGCTGGCGCTGCCCGCCGGACAGGCGTCCGCCGCGGTCGCCTATCATCGTGTCGTAGCCCTGCTCCGTCTCCATGATGAAGTCATGGGCGTTGGCAATCTTGGCCGCTTCGATGACCTGCTCCATGGTGGCGTTCTCCACGCCGAACGTGATGTTGTTGTAGAAGGTGTCGTTGAAGAGGATGGCTTCCTGGTTGACGTTGCCGATGAGGGCGCGCAGGCTGTGGATGGAGACGTCCTTCACGTCCTTGCCGTCGATGAGCAGCCGGCCTTCGGAGACGTCGTGGTAGCGCGGCACGAGGTCCACCAGCGTGGACTTGCCCGAGCCGGACTGCCCCACCAGGGCGATGGTCTTGCCCTTGGGCACGGTGAGGTCGATGTGCTTCAGCACGGGGCGTCCCTCGACGTAGCTGAAGCCGACGCCGCGGAACTCGATCTTGTCTTCAAAGCTCGCCAGGGGCAGGGGGACGGCGGGCTCCTTGATGGGGTTCTCCGCCTTCAGGATCATGTCGATGCGGTCCATGCTGGCCAGGCCGATGGGCACGTTGTAGAAAGTCTTGGAAAATTCCTTCAGCGGGTTGATGATGCTGTAGAGCATCACCATATAATAAATGAACATCGAGGCGTCCATCGGCGCGTAGTCCGTGTTGAGGATGAGCGAGCCGCCGAACCACAGGACGATGACGATGACACACGTGCCCAGGAACTCGCTCATGGGGTGTGCCGAGCTTTGGCGGATGACCATGGCGTTGACCGAGTCGCGGTATTCCTCGTTGATTTTGCGGAAACGGTTGGCCATCTTCCCCTCTGCCAGGAAGGCCTTGATGATGCGCAGGCCGCCCAGCGTCTCGTCCAGTTGCGTCATGATGCTGCCCCACTGCGCCTGCACCGAGGCCGAGCGGCGCTTCAGCTTGCGGGTGACGGTGCCCATGCCCCAGCCCGCCAGGGGCAGGACGATGATGACGAACAGCGTCATCTGCCAACTGAGGGCGAACATGACGAAGAAGTAGATCAGTATGGTGATGGGGTTGCGCAGCAGCATGTCCACCGAGCTGGTGACGTAGGTTTCCACGGCGGTGACGTCGGCGCTCATGCGGGCGATGATGTCGCCCTTGCGCTCTTCGGAGAAAAAACTCAGCGGGAGGCGCAGCACCTTGCCGTAGACCTCCAGCCGGATGTCGCGCACCACGCCCGTGCGCAGCGGCACCATCACGGCGGACGAGGCGAAGTAGCCCGCCGTCTTCAGCAGGGTCAGCACGATGAGCAGGCCGCCCAGCATCAGCAACACCTGCAGGGCGCCGTGTTCATCGATGAGGTTGCCCATCCACCAGTAGGCGTTGTTCACCAGCGAATCCTTGGCCGCGCCCACGCTGCTCCAGTCCACGGGCTGGTATTGGTACGTCTGGCTGTCCACCTTGAACAGGATGTTCAGGATGGGCACAAGGGCCATGAAGGAGAACACGTTGAGCCATTGCGACACGAAGTTCAGGATGACAGCCCATGTCAGGTACTTGCGGTAGGGCCTGACGTAGCGGCCCAGCAGGGTGAAGAATTGTTTCAGCATAAGGAATCTGTTGAATGACGGGCGCAAAGTTAAGATTTATTGGGCGAAAAGCAAGGGATTCCCGCGAGAAAGACGCATCGCAGATTAAACCTCCGCCAAAACGCCCCCAAAGCAGGAAAACGATGTTTTTGTAAACCACTGATAATAAACACACTGCAAAGACAGCATGAATAAATGGAACAACAACGTGAAAAAATGGGACAACAAAACTCCCCAAACCCTTGGAAGAAAGCGGGCACATTCTTATCTTTGCGGACGTAAAGTGAATAAACAATGGAACACTACGCACACTTAACCCCCACGCACCCCTCGGCACCGGCTGCCGACGGCCGTCGCCGCACCCCCAGGACGGGAACGGCGGCCCTGCACGCGCGTGAAATTTTCCCCAAAAACACCGCTAAAAACTTGTGTATGTGCGGATTTTGTGTAAACACACACAGACTCACCGCGCGTCAATATACTAAATATTTCCTGTAAAACAAGCACTTACTTATCTTTTTATTTCCCCCGTATCGTCGTGGCAGTGCTCCTGCCGCTCCTGTTGCTCACGGCCTGCAGCCGCGAGGATGACTA
>CASEYC010000011.1 GCA_949292025.1 uncultured Bacteroides sp.
AAAAATCAAACCATAATATTGAATCTTAACTGGCCCAAGACTAAATATTACAGGGTCTATATCCCAATTTATGTATAAAAGGTTATTCATAATAATTAATGATGTTATATTTAACGTAATTTCAAATACAAAAGTAGTGAAATTAAATGAATTTCTTAGCAGAACGAAAATCAGAGTTTTAAGATTAATTTCATAATTTGTACCCCTGTTGGGTCTCAAAATATAGAAGATATTGAAAATCAATAGTTGTAATCAATTCCCCGACAATTCCTTTGCGATTTTGACCTCATCCCAAGCGACCATCAGCAAAGTATAAAAATGACTGTCGTTTGTTAATTTATTGTTAAATCTTCATCTTAAACAAACCTTTTTCTTTCCCTCTTAGCTTCTTCCAAAAACAGCTTTTTCACCCTGTTTCTTACAGCGATTATTTTTGTACCGATATTTTTATATATCACTGATAATCAATCACAAATACTCTCTCATATGTATTCCACATGAACAGCGTGGTGCGCCAGCTGCACGAACAAAATACAGACGTGGTGATGGTAGATACGGGTAACTCCTACGAGGGCTTGTGCGAGTACTTGAACGGCAAGTACATCAGCTATACGGAGGAGAAGCCGATTACCATGAACCCTTTCCGCATCAACCGCCAAGAACTGAATGTGGAGAAGACAGGCTTCCTGAAAAATCTCGTGTTGCTGATATGGAAAGGCTCCCAGGGCACGGTCAGTAAGACCGAGGACAGGCTCATCGACCAAGTAATTACCGAATACTATGACGTTTATTTCAACGGTTTTGACGGCTTCACCCCGCCCCAACGGGAAGACTTGCGCAAGAGCCTGCTGGTGGACGACCGCACCAACACCCGTGACGGCAAGGAAACGGAAGAGGAACGGATGGCCCGTATCGAAAGGGAGATTGACGAGATAGAACTCCGCCGAAAAGAACTGAAAGTGGAGAGCCTCTCGTTCAACACGTTCTACGAATACTCCGTGCAGCGCATTCCCGACATCTGCCACGAGAATAACCTTACAGGCATCGACCTCTCCACCTACCGCTACATGATGAAAGACTTTTACCGGGGCGGCAACCACGACAAGACGCTGAACGAAGAGATGGACGGGACGTTGTTCGATGAAACTTTCATTGTCTTCGAAATCGACGCAATAAAAGATGACCCGCTGCTTTTCCCCATCGTGACGCTGATAATCATGGACGTATTCCTACAGAAGATGCGTCTGAAAAAGAACCGCAAGGTCTTGGTCATCGAAGAAGCGTGGAAGGCCATCGCAAGCCCGTTGATGGCCGAATACATCAAGTTCATGTACAAGACCGCCCGCAAGTTCTGGGCAAGCGTGGGCGTGGTGACGCAGGAGATACAGGACATCATCGGTAGCGAGATTGTGAAGGAGGCCATCATCAACAACTCCGATGTGGTGATGCTGCTCGACCAAAGCAAGTTCCGGGAGCGTTTCGATGGCATCAAGGCTATACTCGGCCTGACCGATGTGGAGTGCAAGAAGATATTCACCATCAACCGCCTGGAAAACAAGGAAGACCGTTCGTTCTTCCGGGAAGTGTTCATCCGCCGTGGCACGTCCAGTGAGGTGTACGGCGTGGAAGAGCCGAGGGAATGCTACATGACCTACACCACTGAACGGGCGGAAAAGGAAGCCCTTAAACTTTACAAGCGGGAGTTGGGATGCAGCCATCAAGAGGCCATCGAAGCCTATTGCAGGGATTGGCAGTTTTCGGGCATCGACAAGTCCTTGGCGTTTGCCCAAGAAGTGAACAAGGCAGGTCGTGTGCTGCATCTGGAACGGAACCGTCGGACAACCATTCAGTAATCACCTAAAAATCATCAACAAATCATCGGCATTATGGAAGCAGAAAAATTCATCCACGACTTTTGGAAGGCCAACGAGATCAGTAACTTCTCAAAGGAGGCCACCGTGTTGTTCTTCTACCTCATTTACATGTGGGAGAACGAGAAGAAACCCGAAGTGTTCTATGTACACCCTGCCAGCCTGCTGTGCAAGGTCAGGGGATTTTCCGTGAAAGGCGTATTGGCCGCCAGCGAGGAGTTGCAGGAACGCGGCTACATCTCCTACAAAGCCCCCGACCAGCCTTGGTGTTCCGGCCAGTATTCGCTTTGCCTTGACCATGATACAAAGGCTGGGAAGAATGAAAGTCCCGCCCATTCGGCAAGCAATCCCATGAACGTGCAAAACGTCAAGCCGTAACCCATGAAGAAAATCCTTGTCCTGTTGCTGTGCGTGTGCGCTTCCGTCCTTTCGGCGGAAGCACAATACGTGCGCGTCAACTACGACAAGAAAACCGTGGCGGCGATGGCGGCGGCTTACGCCACCGAAACGGCTACCGAAGCCTATTACACCGAACAGGTGAGGGATATCCTTGACAAGTACAATGCGGCGGAAGTGGCAGCGGCGGGCATCTTCCTGTCGAAGTTTCTCGACCGCAAGGCGCTTACCGACTTGGGCATCTGGGGTGACGGTACGGAGAACTACTATTACCGCCGCATCTACCACCTCGTAAGCGTGAAGATCATGCCGAAGATATGGACGGTGGCAGGCCAGATGCTCCATTCTCCGCAGACAGCCTTGTATTGGGGCAGTTACCTGATGAAAGTCTGTGCCGAGGTAAAGGCACTCTGTATGCAATTTGAATCGGTGGTGACGAACGGCACGTTGTCTTTCCGTGACGTGGTGTTTTTGGAAATCGCCCCGCAATTTGCCCCCTTGTTCAAGCTGTCGGAAAGCGGCGGCATCGACTGGGAAGCCTTTTTTGACGACCTGGCCAACATTCAGCATAATTTTACCAAGGAGAACCTGCAAGCGGACATCGACAACCTGTACAACTTGGGCGTTGGCTTGGCAAGCGCAGGAGCCGGGAACTTCGTGAACGCCATTTTGGGTGAGAGCAGTTTCCATGACCTGCTGAACGGGAAGATAAGCGACATCGCACGGGTGGCGGGAAATGCCTATGACCTATACGGGCAGATGGAGCAGTCCGTAGGTAATACGCTACTTTCGATGGTCGGCGGGTCGGAGGGTGTCGCCAATCTTTTCCAAACCGGCAACTACAACCTGACCTCGTGGATCAGCGACTATCTGAAAGAGGCGGCCGGGCAATACTATACCCAACGCTGGTACATCTACCGCCGGGATGCAGGCACGGAAACCCTGTGCGACTATGCGCCGCCCACCGATGACAACAGCATTATCTATGGCGGGGAATGGACGCGCTTCAACACTTCCGATGCCGGATTCTACCCCAACAGCGCACAGACCGAACAGATTCTCAGCAACTCGGAGCGGTATGCCGGATGGTCGAGGGCGAAAGTACAACAGATGAACCAAGCGAATGACGGCTATACCTACCACATCAGCTATTACCGTTCCAGCTATCACATCAACCGGGGCGGCAGTCTGATACAGAAGGCATACGCCTACAACATCAAGGCAACAAGAAGCTGGAACCACGAGGAAGTGGTGTATGAGGACGTGTTCGATTCCTACAAGATGGATTTGAACACTTTTTAAGCACAACTTAACGCCCGGTTGTCGGAGTTCAACGACAACGAGGAGGGCTATGTGTATGTCATCGGCAGCGATGCCAAGCATTACTACCAAGCCTCGGACGAAGCCAAGCTGCAAGGATGCGAGAGCGTGATTGTCAGCGTGACCTGCCACGACGGGGTGACGTTGGGCAGCGGGAGTACCCAATACAAGTGCCGCACCTGCGGAGGCAGCCTGAACAGCCATTCCAAGGAGTGCGCCATGCGTACTACCGTGTCCGGGGATGACGGACTGGACTTGTCCGGGCTGGACGAACTGGAAAACGAATACAATGCGGAAGCGGCGGCTTTGCAGTCGCAAATAGATGCCTTGGAGGCAGAAAACGCAGAACTTGTGAAACAGATAGCGGCAGCAACGGTGGAAGAAGCGGCCACACTGCGGCAGCAATACAACCGCAACAAGGATGAAATCACCCGGCTGGAATCCGACCTGTCCGCTGTCCGCAAGAAACAGGACGAACTGGCGCAGGCCAAGGAGGAAGCGGCGGCAGACAATGCCGTGCCCACCGATGACTATTATCGCATCCCCGCCCTTATGCAGGAATGCAGAAACGCCTATAGCCTGACGTGGCAGGGTGACGGCTGGTGGAGCGGCTACAGCTACCTGCGGGAAGCCACTGCACCGAACATCAACGGCACCATCACCTTCAAAGCTACCCTATCCATCGCCCGCAAGCCCAAGTATTTCCTCGGCATCAAGATACACCGTGCCATCATGCAGATAAGCTGGGAACTGACGGCGGAGTATTCGGACACGGAAGTGGTGGACATCATCGAGCTTAATCCGGCCATGAGCGAGTCGGAAAAGGCAACGTTGGTCAATGACCGTCTGTCGGAGATTGCCCGGCAATACCCTTCGTGTGAAATCACCACGGAATATGTGAAGTCGGAACCGGTGGAGGAAGACACGACTACGGACACTTACCATTTGCTGTGGGCATCCGACCGGCTGGAAATCGCCCGTCAGGTGGAAGCCCGACTGACAAACATCTTCGCCGACCTCGTTGCCTTGGAGAAGATGATGAATTACAAGCTCAGCATTATTGATGTGCTAAAGGACATTGCGCCCTTTGTCAATGATGAACGGGGACGCAGGCTTACTCTGGTGGAGGAATGCCGCCGCAGGTGGTTGCGGGGTGCGGCGAACAGCCTGCACTCGGTGGACTACAACGGGAAATATGAGGAAACGGATGATGAAAGAAGGGAGGAAAGGGAATGAACAAGACCGAGAAACATATCCGCTACATGGCTATTGTAATCATGGTCGTGGCGTTTCCACTGAAAGTGTCGGCGCAATGGAACTTCGACATCGTTTCGGTGGAAGCCTACATCAACGACCACAAGCAGCAGCGAAGCCTGTTGCTGGCCCGTTCGACACTGGAACTGAGCAACCAACTCCTGCACGAATACAGCAGCGAAGCGGCGGTGGACTTCAAGGAACTGAACGTGGATTTGGACAAGTACACAAGGGCTTTTGATGTCATTGACATC
>CASEYC010000012.1 GCA_949292025.1 uncultured Bacteroides sp.
AAAAATGCGGCACAGAATTTTTCAGTGCTGAACAAGATAGCCATGACACAACTAAAAAACAACAAGAGAAAAGCAAGCCTTAAGGGGAAAAGGAAAATGGCGGGATGGAGCGATGAGTTTCTTGCTGAACTTTTAGATGCGCCATGGCAAAATGAAGAAATTTAGTAATGCGTCAGCCCTGAGAGGGTTCGGGAGCTTTTGCAAGGGCTTTGGTAAGTCTTTCCAAGCATGGGGGAATCTTTTTCCGCGCCCTTACGCAAACTCCAGCCCGAACTCGTCCTGCAGTTCCTTCAGGGCTTTGTTTTTCTCCATCATCATTTGGAATTGTTCTGTCCGGCTGTAGGCGCGCACCTTCTCTTCCGCGGCACTGACGCGCACGGACATGGTCACTTTGCTGTTCTTCAGACGGGTGCGGAGGTAGTCCTGGATGGCGGGAGCCAAGGCGGTGAAGTCCTTGGCCACGATGGGATTGTCCACCACGGCTTCGAAGGTCGTGGCGTTCAGCAGGGTGAGGTGCATGTTCTGCATACGCTTGGCCAGGGCCACCTGTTCGTGGGGCAAACGGCCGGCATATTCCTGCCAGTAATAGTTGACATCGCGTTCATTGAAGATGTAGTCCTCCTGCGGCTGGGCTTCGGCCACCTGCGTGGGGACGGTGGCGGGGGCAGGCTCGTAGGCTTTCTCCTCCGCCGGGGTGTGCTTGATGGAGATGCCCAGTCCGCCTTTGTTCATGACGGGTATCTTCTTCTCCTCGGCCTTGTGGGCGGACAATACGGAGGCCACACGGGCTGCCGTGGTTTGGGCGGCCTGCGACGGTTGCGCTGCCGGGCGGGCTTGCGTGGGTTGGGGCTGTGCCGGTTGGGGCGCGGCGGCCGGTTGAGGCTGCGTTGCCGGTTGTTGCGGGGTGGTTATGGGCTTGATGACTGGCTGGGGGCTACGCCCCCCCGGCACCTCCTCGCCTTCGGGGTTCAGTTGTCCCAGTTGGATGAGCGTCAGTTCTACCAGCAGGCGCTTGTTGCGGCTGGAGCGGTAGTTCAAGTCGCAGTCGTTGCACAGCTTCATGGCGCGGTAGAGGAAGGGCAGGGGACACTTCTTGGCCTGCTCGCCATAGCGTTGGCGGATGCCGGCCCCCACCTCCAGCAGCGGCAGGGTGACGGGGTCTTTGCTGACCAGCAGGTCGCGGAAGTGCGAGGCGAGGCCGGTGATGAAGTGGCTGCCCTCGAAGCCCTTGTTCAGCACCTCGTTGAACAGCAGCAGGGCGTCGCTAATGCGGTGCTCCAGCAACTGGTCGGTCAGGCGGAAGTAGTATTCGTAGTCCAGCACGTTGAGGTTCTCGATGACGCTCTGGTAGGTGATGTTTCCGCCGGTGAAGCTCACCACCTGGTCGAAGATGGAGAGGGCGTCGCGCATGCCGCCGTCCGCCTTCAGGGCGATGACGTTCAGGGCCTCGGGTTCGGCGGTGATGCCCTCCTTGGAGGCCACGTAGGCCAGGTGTGCCACGGTGTCTTCCACGCCGATGCGCTGGAAGTCATAGATTTGGCAGCGGGAGAGGATGGTGGGCAGAATCTTGTGCTTCTCCGTGGTGGCCAGGATGAAGATGGCGTGGCGCGGCGGTTCTTCCAGGGTTTTCAGGAAGGCGTTGAAGGCCGATGCCGACAGCATGTGCACCTCGTCAATGATGTACACCTTGTACTTTCCTATCTGCGGCGGGATGCGCACCTGCTCCACCAGTTGGCGGATGTCGTCCACGGAGTTGTTGGACGCGGCGTCCAGTTCGTGGATGTTGTAGGAGCGTTGTTCGTTGAAGGCCACGCAAGATTCGCAGGCGTTGCACGCCTCGCCGTCTGCCGTGGGGTGCAGGCAGTTGATGGTCTTGGCGAAGATGCGGGCGCAGGTGGTCTTTCCCACGCCGCGCGGGCCGCAAAAGAGGTAGGCATGAGCCAGTTTGCCGGTGGCAATGGCGTTCTTCAGTGTGGTGGTCAAGGCACGCTGTCCCACGACCGACTCGAAGGTGCTGGGGCGGTATTTCCGCGCGGATACGATATAGTTTTCCATAAAAAGATTGTTCAAATCACGTGGATAGGTGTGCAAATGTAAGCAAAAAAACGCAATATCTCAGTTATTACCTGTATCTTTGTGGCAAGATTTGAAGAGAAACAAGAAATTAGATTTAGGCGCGGATTACGCGGATTTCACGGATTGACTATTTGTATAATCCTTGGTATCCAGTGCTTTATAATAAAATATCCGCGAAATCCGCGTAATCCGCGCCTAAAAATCAACCCGATAATTTGACTTGCTTATGGATAAACTGACTTCCCTATGGGCGTTCATCGGCCGGCACAAGTACCTGATTACGCTGGTGGCCTTTGCCGTGTTCGTGGGCTTTTTTGACCAAAACAGCCTTTTGCGTCGTGCCGGCTACATGCGCGAGGAAAGCCGCCTGCGCGACGAGATAGAGAGATACCGCGCGGAGTATGAGGAAAATACCGCGCGGCTGAATGAGCTGAAGGTGGACTCCGGTGCCATCGAGCGCATTGCGCGCGAGAAGTACTTCATGAAGAAGCCCGACGAAGACATTTATGTATTTGAAGAAGACTTGACCGAATGAAAACCCTGATTCCCGCATTCTTTGCCGTGGGGGCTGTCATGTCCCTGGCCGGTGCCGTGACCTACATCACGAAGTGGCCGCTGGCGCCTTATATCTTTATGGTCGGCTCCCTGCTGGTGGCCGTCGCGCAGTGCTTCACCAAGAGCGCGTATGACAGCGTCAACATCCGGCGTCTCCGCCGCCAGCAAGTGTTGGGCGCTTTGCTGTTGGTGGCCACCGGGCCGCTGATGATTTTCATGCGCGGCAACGAGTGGATTGTTACCCTCACGCTGGCCGCCGTCATTGAATTGTTCACGTCCATCCGCCTGCCCCAGGAGGAAGAAAAGATGAAAAAACTATGACCACTTGCAAGATACTTTTTGTCTGCTTGGGCAACATCTGCCGTTCGTCGGCTGCCGAAGGCGTGATGCGTCGTTTGGTGGAGGAAGCCGGACGGGCCGCCGAGTTCGAGATAGATTCGGCAGGCATCCTCAGTTATCACCGTGGGGAATTGCCCGACCCACGTATGCGTGCCCATGCCTCCCGGCGGGGATATGACCTGGTGCACCGTTCGCGCCCCGTCACGACGGATGACTTCTTCCATTTCGACCTGATTATCGGCATGGACGCCCGCAACATGGACGACCTGCGCGACCGTGCCCCTTCGCCTGCGGAGTGGGAGAAGCTGCGCCTGATGACCGATTATTGCACCAGCCATCCCGATGCCGACCACGTCCCTGACCCTTATTATGGCGGGGCAGAGGGCTTTGAGTATGTGCTCGATTTGCTGGAGGATGCCTGTGCTGGGCTGCTGAATAAATTAAGAATGATGAATTAAGACCTATGGTACACGTCCCCGTAGTACCGTTTTTCCGGATTGAGGCTGCACGTGGCATCAATGCCTGCCCGGTTCAGGCGTTGGCAGATGTCGGGCAGTTGCGTGCGGGGCACGCGGCCTATATAATATAGGTGGTAGCGGCAGTCCTTCTCCAGCACCTCCATGACGTGCGTGAACTGTTGTTCGCGGGCAAAGTCGAAGTTGATTTTCAATAGTTTTTCGTAGTGATAGGTCACGACACGCCCCATGCTGTGCACGTGCAACCCCTTGTCGTCCAGCGACAGGTAGCAGAAGCGCGTCTGCAACACGTAGGCCCAATAGACGGCCAAAGCAAACAGCGGCAACGAGATGAGCAACCCGTCCGTGCCTCCCCGGATGCCCGCCTGATAGAAGCCCAGGCAGAAAGCCAGGAGGCAGAGTATGGTGTGCCAAAACAGGTAGAGCGACGGGCGGCGGTAGGTCGTGGCGGCGTCGGGAAGAACCGCCTGGCCTGTAGCAGGGGCATGGAGGTTGGCGAAAGGCACGCCCTCCTTGATGAGGTAGCGGACGACCGAGGACGGATGGTGCCGCGCGTGCAGGGTGAGGACCAGGTCTTCCCCGTCCTTGCGGTGCAGGGTCAGCAGGCCCGGGCCGTATTTGTTCTCGTTGCTGTGGCGGTCGGTCACGGGCGTGTATCGCTTCATGAAGCTGAATCCTGCCAAGTCTTGCGGAGTGATGCCCCGGCGTTGCAGGAAACGGCGGGCGCGGTTCAGGTGTCTTTCTTCCATGCTTTCTGTCCTCCTTGTCGTTTATTTCTTCAGTTCGGGATAACTGATTCGGGTGTGATACATTGTCTTGAGCTTCTCCTTGAACACGTTTTTCACCACGGCGATGTCCTTGAAGGTGATGGGGCATTCCTTGAAGAAGCCTTCGGCCACTTGGCTGTCCACAATTTTGTCTACCAGCTTGCCGATGCTTTCCGCCGTATATTCCGGCAGGCTGCGCGAGGCGGCTTCCACGGCGTCGGCCATCATCAGGATGGCTTGCTCTTTGGTGAAGGGGTTGGGGCCGGGATAGGTGAAGACGGTCGGGTCGGTTTCCTCGCCGGGGTGCTCGTTCTTCCAGGAGATGTAGAAGTATTTCGTCACGCCACAACCGTGGTGGGTGGTGATGAAGTCCTTGATGACCTTGGGCAGGTTGTACTTCTCGGCCAGCTTCAGGCCGTTGGTCACGTGGCCGATGACCACCTGCGCGCTCTGTTCATACGTCAGGTTCTTGTGCGGGTTGATGCCGCCCGACTGGTTCTCGGTGAAGAACACGGGCTGCTCCATCTTTCCGATGTCGTGGTAGAGGGCGCCGGTACGCACCAGTTGGGCATTGGCGCTGATGGCATTGGCTGCCGCCGCCGCCAGGTTGGCCACCTGCATGGAGTGTTGGAAGGTGCCGGGGACGGTCTCGGACATCCGGCGGAGCAGGGGAGTGTTGATGTTGGACAACTCCACCAGCGTGACGTTGGACGTGAAGCCGAAGGTCTTTTCCACCAGAAACAGCAGAGGGTAGGTGAAGAGCAGCAGGATGCCGTTGATGACAAAGTAGATGTACATCGAGCCGTTCATCTTGCTGAGGTCATTCTCGGTGATCAGCTCGAAGGCGAAGTAGGTGGCCGCGTAGGTCACGGTGACTACGCCTGCCGTCTGGAAGAGCTGCGAGCGTTGCGACAATTCGCGCAAGCTGTAGATGGCCGTCAGGCCGGCGGCGCATTGCAGCAGGATGAACTCATGCGGATAGCGCAGGCAGACGGAGCAGATGAGCACCGTGATGGCCAGCGTGAGGAACGCCGTGCGCGAGTCGAGGAACACCCGGATGATGATGGGCAGCATCGCGTAGGGCAACATGTAGACGTTGAGGAAGTGTTGCGACATCATCAATCCCGTCACCGCGCAATAGATGGTGATGCCCGCGAAGAGCAGCGACATGCCGCCCTTGTGGCTGTAGTATTGCTTGCGGAAGAGGTCCAGGTAGAGCATGAAGCACAGCATGAAGATGCTGACATAGAGCACCTGCCCGGCCAGCATCAGGCGTTTCTGTCCTACGGATTCGCTCCGCTTGATGGATTCTTTGCGGAAGCTCTCCAGGATGTTGTAGGTCTTGGCGCTGATGATTTCGCCCCGGTCGATGATTTTCTGTCCGCTCAGCACGATGCCGCTTGCCCAGGAATAGTTGTCCAGCAGTTCCTGGCGGGCGGTCTCGCTGCGTTGCTGGTCATAGCGCAGGTTGGGGGCGATGTAGTTGTTCAGGTTGCACGTCCGCAGGATGTCCGGGCGATAGTGCAGGGTGTCGCCTTTCAGGAGGGCTTGGTAGGCGGTCTTCACGGAGTACAGTTCGTCGATGTCGCGTTGGTTGGCCAGCTTGTTGTCCACCGCCATCAGGCTCCCGACGCTGTCGCGGCGCAAGGAATCCAACGCTTCGGTGGAGAGGATGCCCGCCTCGTAGATTTCAGCCAGTTTCCGCTGGATGTATCGGAAGTAGTTGGACGGCAGGCTATGTTTCATGAACTCCTGGTAGTCGGCTTGCAAGCGGCCTTGCGCGTCTGCCTCCACTTTGCGCTCGATGTTGAAGAACGGTTGGAACTGGCGCAACAGGCTGTCCTGCTCCCGCTCCACCACCTTGGCATCCTTGTAGATGGGGAAGTCGAACGTGGCCATCAGTTGCCCGTACTTCCACGGCTTGCCGATGTCAAACTGATAGTTGAACTTGCCGTCGCGCGGCATGAAGTAAACGATGACGGCCACCGTAGCTATGAAAATGAGAATTTTGTATAGCAAATTTCTCGTGAGAAAGTCCTTTTTCATTTTAAAATCGCCCATGTCTGTCGAATTTTTGCCCGAAAAGTACGAAAAAAATCAATAGTATGGAAAAAAAGGCGTAATTTTGCCGTCTAAAATCATTAAAGAAAGAAACAAAAGCTGATAAATATGACAGAAAGAAGGGTCAGAGTACGTTTTGCGCCCAGTCCTACGGGTGCCCTGCACATCGGCGGTGTGCGTACCGCATTGTATAATTATCTCTTTGCCCGCCAACACGATGGCGACTTGGTCTTCCGCATCGAGGATACGGACAGCAACCGCTTCGTGCCCGGGGCGGAGGAGTATATCCTGGAGTCTTTCAAGTGGTTGGGCATACATTTCGACGAAGGCGTCAGCTTCGGGGGTGAACATGGCCCCTACCGCCAGTCCGAACGCCGCGACATCTATAAGAAATATGTGAAGGTGCTGCTGGATGCCGGCAAGGCTTACATTGCCTTCGAAACGCCCCAGGAATTGGAGGCCAAGCGCAAGGAAATCCCTAATTTCCAATACGATGCCTCCACCCGTATGCAGATGCGCAACTCGCTGACGCTCCCCCAGGAAGAGGTGGACGCCTTGATTGCCGCAGGGACGCAATACGTGGTGCGCTTCAAGATTGAGCCGAACGAGGATGTCCATGTGAATGACCTGATTCGCGGGGATGTCGTCATCAATTCTTCGATATTGGACGATAAAGTCCTCTATAAATCTGCTGACGAACTGCCCACGTATCACCTGGCCAACATCGTGGACGACCACCTGATGGAAATCTCGCACGTCATCCGTGGCGAGGAATGGTTGCCGTCCGCCCCGTTGCACGTGTTGCTCTACCGTGCTTTCAGCTGGGAGGACACGATGCCTGCCTTTGCCCACCTGCCTCTGCTGCTGAAGCCCGAAGGCAACGGCAAGCTGAGCAAGCGTGACGGCGACCGCCTGGGCTTTCCCGTTTTCCCCCTCGAATGGCACGACTCCAAGACGGGCGAAGTGTCTTCCGGCTATCGCGAGGCGGGTTATCTGCCCGAAGCCGTCATCAATTTCCTGGCTCTGCTGGGGTGGAATCCGGGCAATGACCAGGAACTCATGTCGATGGACGAGCTGGTCAAGCTCTTCAACCTGGAGCATTGCAGCAAGGCGGGCGCCAAGTTCGACTACAAGAAAGGCATCTGGTTCAACCACGAATACATCCTGCGCAAGCCCGATGAGGAAGTCGCCGAGCTGTTCAAGCCGGTGCTGGAGGCGCATGGCGTGCAGGTGAAGGATTACAGTGATGCCTATCTGACCCGTGTCGTTTCCTTGGTGAAAGGCCGCGTCAACTTCGTGAAGGAGCTGTGGGAGCAAGCCCGTTTCTTCTTCGTGGCGCCCGACAGCTATGCCGAGAAGGACGTGAAGAAACGTTGGAGTGCGGATACCCCGCGGATTATGGGCGAATTGACGGCCGTTTTGCAGAACATTGAGGACTTCTCCTCCAAACCTTGCGAAGACATTGTCATTGGCTGGATTACGGAGAAGGGCTACCATCTGGGCAACGTGATGAACGCCTTCCGCCTGGCCGTGGTGGGCGAGTGCAAAGGCCCGCACATGTTCGACATCACCGAGCTGCTGGGCAAGGAAGAGACACTGGCCCGCATCGAAAAAGCAATCCGGACGATATGATATACCACTTGCTCCGGTTGCTCTTGAAGCTGGTTTCGTACATCCCCTGGTGTATCCTGTACGCCTTGTCGGATGTCCTGTTCTTTCTGCTGTATCATGTCGCAGGCTATCGCCGGAAGATCGTGCGGCGGAATCTGACAGAGTCTTTCCCGGAGAAAAACTTGCAGGAAATCCGCCAGATAGAGAAAAAGTTCTATCATTTCTTCTCGGACATGATGCTGGAGAGTTGCAAACTGGCCTCCATCTCCCCGGAAGAGCTCCGGCGGCGGATGCAGTTCAAGAACATCGAAGCGGTGAATGCTTTGGCGCGGCAGGGAAAAAACGTCGCCCTCTATCTGGGGCACTATGGCAACTGGGAGTGGGTGTCGTCCATGCCGTTGTGGTTTGACGAAGGCGTCATTGGCGCCCAGATTTACCACAAGTTGCGCAACAAGAACATGGAGCGGCTGATGTTGCACATCCGTGGACGCATGGGGGCCGTCAGCGTGGACATGCACAAGACGGCTCGCTACATCACGGAGCTGGTCAACGCCCGCCAGGTGTGCGTCATCGGCTTCATCGCCGACCAGTCGCCGAGGAAGAGGGAATCTCTCCATTTCCTGCCTTTCCTGCATCACAAAACGCCCGTGTTGGTAGGGACGGAGAAGATAATCAAGCATTATGGCTTCGAAGCCTTCTACTTGGATGTCAGGAGGGTGAAGCGCGGGTATTACGAGGCGGAATTTACGCCGTTGCACGCGGAGCCCCGTTCGTTGCCCGATTTTGAGTTGACCGCTCTCTACTTCAGCCGTTTGGAGCAAGCCATACGCCGTCAGCCGGAGTTGTACCTGTGGACGCACAACCGCTTCAAACACGCTGAACGGTCAGATACATAAAGATTTAGTCGAAACATAGATATAAGAAGTTCGTGCATGATGGACATAGATTTTGTAATCACATGGGTGAATATGGATGATCCGGAGTGGCAAGCGGAGTTCGCGAAGTATTCCGGCAACAAGGATAATACGAAGAACGGCATCTCCGAAGCCCGTTTCCGCGATTACGGTTTCCTGCGCTATTGGTTTCGCGGCGTGGAGAAGTTTGCCCCTTGGGTGCGCAAGATTCATTTCGTGACCTCCGGCCAGAAGCCGGAGTGGCTGGACGCGGACAATCCGAAGATTCATCTGGTGGATCACAAGGATTATATCCCGGCGCAATTCCTGCCCACGTACAATTCGGTGGTGATTGAGCGTTATCTGCACAAAATCCCCGGGTTGGCGGAGCATTTCGTCTATTTCAACGATGATTTCTATATCATCAATGCCATCAGCCCGGAGCGTTTCTTTAAGAACGGGTTGCCGTGCGACATTGCCACTTTCCTCTACAATCCCTCCTGGTCGCAATGGTACAAGCGCATCAAGAACAACCTGCGCATCATCAACCGCCATTTCGACAAGAAAGAAGTGATGGCGCGCGACCACGACAAGTGGTTCGACAAGAGCTATGGCTCCCGTGCCCGTTGGAATTACCTGCTGAAGCCTTATGGCAAATTCATCACTTTGCGGGTGCCCCACAACGCCCAGCCTTATCTGAAAGCCACTTTCGAGGAAGTTTGGGCGGTGGCCGAGAAGGAACTGACCGAAACCTCTGTCAACCGTTTCCGCGCCTTGACCGACTATACGCCGGAGCTTTTCCGCACCTGGCAGATCTGCCGCGGCAACTTTGAGCCTTATAACACCTACAAGGATACCAAGATGTTCCCCTTGATGATTCGTCCCAAACAGGCTGTCCGGGCGATATACGGGCAATCTTATTCGCTGATCTGCCTCAATGACAACGTGCATATCCGCAATTATGCGCAGGTGATGGAAAATATCAAGGCTGCCTTCGAGCACATCTTGCCGGAGAAGTCGAGTTTTGAACTGGGATGAAGGTATAGCGTATGAACAAGGCACTTGCAGAAATCATAGCCGGGGTGATACCCCATAAGATGACCCGTAACCGTTGGCGCGGCCTCTTGCGCTACGGGGTTTTCAAAGCCATGAAGTTGAAGTGGCGGATGAAGCACGACCACACGTCGCCGCAATACTACCTGGCTGTCTGCGCCATCGCGAAAAACGAAGGGCCTTATTTCCAGGAATGGATAGAATGGCATCGCAAGCAGGGCGTTGAGAAATTCTATATCTACGACAACGAAAGCACGGATTGCACGAAGGAGGTGCTGGCACCCTATGTGGAGTCGGGGGTGGTGGAGTACACGTATTTTCCGGGGCAGAAGAAGCAACTTGCCGCCTACGATGATTGTTTTGAACGCCACCGGCTGGAGACGCGTTGGCTGGCCATCATAGACTTGGATGAGTTCATCGTGCCGGTAAAAGACCGCTCCATACCTGAGCTCCTGCACCGTATGGAGAAATTTCCGGTGGTGGAGATTAACTGGCTGGTGTATGGCAGCAGTGGGGCTAAGACGCGCGAACCTGGCGGAGTCATGGAGAGGTTCCGGAAACATTCCTTGCCAGAGCACCGGTTGAATACTCACGTCAAGAGCATTGTAGACCCGCGGCGGGTGTGCGGTATGATAGGTTGCCATGAAGCGGCCCGTCTGTCGGGACATGCTGTTGACTCTCATGGTATGCCCTTGAAAAAGGGATTCCGTGATCGTAAACCGCAACAGGATGTCATACGTATTAATCACTATGCTGTGAAATCATACGAAGAGTTCCTTGCTAAACGCGCTAGAGGCCGTGCCCGTATCAATAGCCTGCGAGATATGAGCTATTTCGATAGTTATGATTTGAACGATGTTGAAGATTGAATTTACTTTTCAAAAGATGATTTCTTGGGAAATCGTTTCTCCAAATAAGTCTTCGACATCAATCTGTCATCATCCGTTGCATATTCTGAATCATTCATGCAGAAAAAAAGAGGATTGTATTTGTTAAGCCTTTCATAATGCCTTTTCTTATGAATCATAACATGCATGGATTCTTTTCCTGTGACATAGCGTAATAGCCCGTGTTTTCCGGCAAGGGCGGCGTACGAAAATACCACACGCTGGATATCGTCACGGCTGCGCATCCGGTTCTTGTGATTAGATAAGAACTCGTCACGTAAAATTTCTTCTGCTATCTGTTGACAATCACTCCTTAGGTAAGCGTCAATATTGTGATGAGGCATTCCCGTATAGTAAACCCCATACTTTTCATTCACTATTTGAGAAGCGTGGGCAATTGTTGCGCTATAATTTTTTAATGGCTTTTTACATATCTGCTCGCGCCACAACCAGCGAAACCTTCTGAAAGGCTTACGTGTGAGGCGTATTATAGGGAAACCTTCCGGCGTAAAGAAATCATCAGGGCTAACTTCTTTGTTTATGAACATGTCGTCATTCGCATAAAGGAATTGTTCTGCCAGTCCGGGAATCCTATGAAGAAATTTCTCTATTAACGATGAGTTGAAACATGGCAAGCAGTGTGGAGGCATGATTTCTTTCAGATCTATCACGCTAATTTGATGATTGGTGGTATCCAGCCATTCTGGCACTTGCTCGTCTGTGACAATAAATATCTTCCGGATCCAAGGGGCATACATCTCTACTGAACGAAGGCTGAATTTCAATTCATCATTGTTGGCGGTTCTGCCTTTGCAGTTTTCAGGAGAGTTTTCTTGTGTTTTGCCTATAAAAGCGTTGCGCTTTGCTTGCCACGTCGGGTCACTGCCGTCCACCCAGAGGTAGACCAAGTCGATTTCATTGTGATTATTAGTCATCCTATTTTATTTTTTATTTCACGGGTTTACTATTTCCAAATAATATTTTATGTATTGTTCTACACAATCCTTCCAATCAAAACAGGCTGCGTTTTGTTTAAGCTTGTCCGGATAAGAAGGGGAAGCATCGAAAAATTTCATCTGTTTCTTTACTGTTTCAGCCATTGGTTTTGGTGAAAGTTCGTCCCAATAAAAAGCCGCTTCGCCGCCGATTTCGGGCAGACTTGTCAGTGTGGAAAGAAAGACGGGCTTCCCTAATTTCATTGCTTCGATAGGAGGTAAACCAAATCCTTCGCACAACGAGGGGAAGAATAAAGCCCGGCATTTGGCATAGAGAGCGGCCTTTTCGGCCTCAGTCACGTTGGGTAATATGTAGATGTTGTGGAGATGGTTTTCTTTGATTCGCTGTTGCAGCGTAATGGCATAATCTCCACTCCAGTCTCCGGCAATTACCAAATTCTGTTCAGGCAGGTATTGCATCATTTCCACTAATAAATGCACGTTTTTCTTGCGCTTTAAGCTGGAAATATGAAAGAAAAAGTTATCGGGTAGGGTGGAAGGCAAAGTGGCCGTGTGGATCAAAGCGGACAAGTCTGTCACTCCATTGTGGATAACTCTTTCCGGTTGGTGGATATGAAAATGTTTCTTTACGTCTTTTTGGGCAAATCGGGAAATATAGTTTATATAATCCGATTGGTCTATTTTCCGTTGGAACCGGTTGATGGCTCGTTGCAACCTTTTCCCTTTTTTCTCGTAAATGAAGTTGATGTCATGAATAGTCAGTAGTTGCTTCTTTGCAAAACACAAGCGTTTTGTCCGGCTGTTTTGATAAGGTTGGTGAAATAAGTCTGCCCGAATCGGATAGAAAGCATGCAGCCAACGCAAGGAATCTGGCACACAGATGTAATGAACCTCCTTGCCAAAGCATCCTTTGGCTTGAGGTGGCACGATGAAATAGAGTTCGATTCCATAATGGGAACGTAATTCAGAGGCACGTGCACCCAGCCGTTCACCTAATTGCTTGCAAAATTCACCGAATCCCATATAGGGATTGGAAATAGGAAAGGAGTCGATAACAATCTTTTTCATAAATAAATGTAAGCTCTCTGTTAGAATGATTATCTGGATTGTTTCTCGTTTTCAATTCGTTGTTTGATTGTCGGATAATGTTTGAGAATCCTCTCCAAAGCTTCACGGTTGCGGTCATCTCCCGGTTTTAAGTTTATTGTTTTAAGGGAATATTCTTTGGGCTTCCCTACTTCTTTGGCACGGCTGTGACCGTTTGGAAGTGGAACAACGTAGGTGCCTTTGGATACGGCTGCTGCCCAAAACCATACGTCGTCGTTTGTCGGTGCCAGTACCATGAACAGTGCAGAGTCAAGCATGGATTCGTCCAACGAATGTGGTGGATACAGTACTCCACCTACACCAGTCTGCATGGCAAGACGGCTGAAATGAAAACGTTTGAATATAAAGTCATACCATTTGTATTTCCTCCACTTGCTATATGGTTCGTTCAACTTTACTCGCCTTACCCGATGTGCCAAGATGGCATCGGGTAATTGGCGGTGAAGGCGAACCAAGTCGCGCAGCATATTCGGGTGGTAGTTGATATCATCGTCAATGGTCACGATGATGTCTTCGGGGAAGTCTCTTAGTGCAGGGATCAGCTTTTTGTAAGAGCGTATCTCGGCCGGGTCAAACCTGACCTCCAAAAGAGGGCTTTCAGACTTGAGTGCTTCCAGTTCGCGAGGAAGCACTTCACCTGGGAATTTCTGTGTGTCCAGGTAGAGTACTATCTTGTCCGGCAGCAGTGAGCCATTCAGAATGGAGCGTATGGCCTGCACTGCGTATGGGATTGCCGCTGGAAAAGAGGTCAGCGAAACAATGATTTGTTGTTTGGGATTCATATTCAGCTGTCATTAAGGGATATAACCGATTCGTTGTCCGACGATGGGGAATTCCTCCACAATCGCCTTCAGGGCAGCCGCATTCCGGTCTGTTCCAGTCTTGAAGTTGGTTGTTTTCAGCGACAATTCGCGCGGTTTGCCTACACCTTTAGGCTTGTTGCGACCGAACGGGACGGGCACGATGGGCGTGCCGTTGGCCACAGCCGCCGCCCAAAACCAGATGTCATCCGTGGTCGGGGCTATCCGGGTGAACAGTTCCACGTCGAGCATTTCCGTTTTCAGGGCATGGGGCGGATACAGGATGCCTCCCACGCCGGTGCCGATGTTCGTGAAGCCGGAATGAATCCGCTTGAACAGGAAGTCATACCATCTGTATTTACTCCATTGGCGGTAGGGTTTGCCTGGCTTCATGCGTTTGGCGCGGTGGGCCAGTACGGCTTGGGGAATCTCCTGGTGCAGGCGGAGCAAGTCGCGTAGCATATATCGGTGATAGTTTACATCATCGTCTATCGTTACTATTATGGCATCGGGAAAATCCGTCAAGGCCGGGATGAGTTTCCGGTATGAGCGGATGTCTCGGTCATAGTCCCGTATCTCAAAGATAGGGTTGCCGGCTGCCAGTCGACGGAGTTCTTGGGGAACCCCGCTTTCACCGAATTGCGAAACGGTCAGATAGAGCACGACCTTGTCGGGCAGGACTGCACCGCTCAGGATGGACCGGATGGCCTGAATGGCATACGGTATCGCTGCCGGAAATGAAGTCAGGGATACGATGACTTGTTCTTTGGGGGCGTTCGGATTCATATTTGTTATTAATCTGTTTGGCCAAAAGTTTGTGTACAAAGATAGGGAATCTTATCGGAATAACAGAATAAAATGCCTTCGTGCATTATCCATTTTCTTCAAATTCCGCAATCCATTCATTTAATTTAGCCTGTAATAATTGTTTGTCAGGCAAGTAGAGGCTATATTCGGTCGCATAGATGTTGGCATCTCGGGGTAATGTCAGTTCTACGAGTGCATCTTTCTTTTCGCGGCAAATCAAAATGCCGATAGTGGGTTTCTCAAAGTCTTGTTTCACATGGCGGTCGAAGTAGTTCACATACATCTGCATTTGGCCCAAATCCTGGTGGGTTAGTTTGTCGATTTTTAAGTCAATCAGGCAATAACATTGCAGCAGGCGGTTATACAGGACTAAATCGACATAAAAGAACTCCTCTTCAAACGTGAAACGCTTTTGCCGGGCTTCAAACAAAAAACCTTTCCCCATTTCAAGTAGAAAATCTTTCATTTTGCTGATAATGGCGTTTTCGAGTTTTGTCTCGGTGTAACTTTCGTCCGGTTTTAATCCCAAGAATTCCAATGTGAGCGGATTCTTGATGACATCTGACGGTTTTTCCATGATTTGTCCTTCTTTTGCCAAGCGCATCACTTCATCTTTGTTTCGGCTTAAAGCCAGACGTTCGTAAAGGCTGGAATTATATTGCCGTTGCAATTGGCGGATGCTCCAATGCTGTTGTGCGCATTCAATTTCGTAAAAAGAGCGTGCATTGGGGTCTTTGATGCGCATCAAGACCAAATAATGAGACCAAGACAGGGAGAAATGAGGCGTTGATGCAGTGGCGGGAGGGACATTTGCCGAATCTGCATCAGAGAATTGCTCAACACTGTCGAGCATATTCGAGTAAGTCAGATAGAATTGCCTGACAGCCCGTAAGGTCTGATAAGACCATCCTTCGCCGAAACGCTCTGTAAGGCGCATGGACAGGTCTTGGAGTAATGCCTTGCCGTATGCAGCCCGTTTATTTCCCTCTTGTTCTTCTTCAACAATATATTGTCCGATATAGAATTTAGTGTAAACCTCTGCTGTATTGACTGCTGTGGCAATCTTTGTCCTTGCTTGCTCGATTAAAGCAGCAACCTTGTCAAACAAGGTTGCAGGCGTTTTATCTTGGCTCTTCACGCCGCTTTCGGAATTTTGCTTCACTTCTTTTGCCATTCGTCTGGATGTATAGATTGGTTCTCTGTGGGATTTCCATTTTTACTTGTACCACCCCGCATACATCAGATAATTGTGCGCAATCTTCTGGTTCAGTTCCTTGGCTTGCTCCGGGTCTACCTTTTTAACGAACTTGGCGGGTACGCCTGCCCAGATGCTGCCCGGCTCGATGACGGTGTGGCTCAATACCAAGGCACCGGCAGCCACGATGGCGCCTTCGCCCACCACGGCATGGTCGAGGAGGGTGGCGCCCATGCCGATGAGGGCGTAGTCGCGGATGGAAGCCCCGTGCACGGTGACATTGTGGCCGATGGACACGTGGTCGCCGATTTCGATGGTCGATTTCTCATACAAGGTGTGCAGCACGCTGCCGTCCTGGATGTTCACGCCGTTGCCGATGCGGATGGAGTTCACGTCTCCGCGCAGCACGGTGTTGAACCATACGCTGCAGTCGTCTCCCAGCTTGACGTCGCCTATGAGGGTGGCGTTGTCCGCCAGGAAACAGTTCTTGCCGATTTCGGGGGTGAAGCCCCGTACAGATTTTATCAGTGCCATAATGTGGTGTTTAATGTGTGGTGATTGTCTTGCATTTCTCCTTCAGCCACGCCTGTTCTTCCTTGTCCAGGTCGGGAGACAGTTTTTCGTACACCGTCCGGTGATAGTTGTTCAGCCAGCGGATTTCCTCGTCGTCCAGCAGCTCGCGGATGAGGCCCGTGGTGTCTATGGGGCAGAGGGTGACAGTCTCGAACTTAAGGTAGTTGCCGAACATCCCTTCGCCGGCGGGGACAGTGAGCATCAGGTTTTCCGTGCGGATGCCGTGGCTGCCTGCCTTGTAGACGCCAGGCTCGTTGGAGGTCAGCATGCCGGCTTTCAGCGTCACCGGATTTTCGTTCATGCGGATGCTCTGCGGGCCTTCGTGCACGTTCAGGAAGTGTCCCACGCCGTGGCCGGTGCCGTGCAGGTAGTTCATCCGGCGTTGCCAGATGGGCATACGGGCCAATACGTCCAGTTGGGCGCCGCGCGTGCCTTCGGGGAAGACCGCCGTGGCCAGGGCGATGTGGCCTTTCAGTATCAAGGTGTAGTCCTCTTTTTCTTCTTGAGTCAGGGGGCCGAGGGCAATGGTGCGGGTGATGTCCGTGGTGCCGTCCAGGTATTGAGCGCCCGAATCCAGCAGGAGGAAGCCCTCCGGACGGAGCGGGACGTCGGTCTCCGGCGTGGCTTCGTAATGCACGATGGCGCCGTGTTCGCGATAGCCCGCGATGGTGTCGAAGCTCTCGCCCATGTAGAGCGGCTGTGCGGCGCGGAAGGCGTGCAACTTCTTGTCCACGCTGATTTCCGTCTCCCCGCCTTGGGGCACGGCTTCTTCCAGCCATTTCAGGAATTTCACCAAGGCCACCCCGTCGCGTTGCATGGCGCGGTGAAGCCCTTCGATTTCCACCTCGTTGCGCACGGCCTTCAGCAGGGCGACAGGCGAGGGGGCGTTGATGAGGCGGCACGCGGAGGGCACGGCAGAGAGCAGCGCGTAGTTGGTCTTGGCACTTTCCAGCCAGAGGGTGGAGTAGGGCGCCTTGGCCAGGAATGTCTGTATCTCTTCGTAAGGATGCACCTCCACGCCGTTTTGCGCCAAGTAGGCGTTCAATTCTTCATCTACCTTAGTCGGCTGAATGAACAGGCGGGCTTTGTCTTTCTCTATCAACAAGTAGCTGACAACCACCGGATTGCAGTGGATATCATTGCCCCGGATGTTGAGCGTCCAAGCTATTTCGTCCAAGGCGGGGAGCAACAAGGCGTCGGCGCCGGCTTCCTCCATCTGTTGGCGGATGAGGCCCAGTTTCTCTTCGCAACTTTTCCCGGCGTATGCCAGGGAGTGAATGAACGCTTTCCCCTCCGGCAGGGGCGGCCTGTCCGTCCAAATCCCCTCAAAGGGGCAGGCTACGTCTTGGAGGCACATTGACCGGCGCTCCAAGGCACTTTGCAGGGCATTCGCCGAAGCGGAGGCAAATACCTCTCCTTCAATGCCCACGGCTTCGCCCGGACGGAGGCGGGCTTGCAGGAAGGCGGTGATGCCCGGCGTGTCGGGCAGCCCTTCTTTGTAAAGGTCGATGCCCGAACCTTCCAGTTGCTTGGCGGCTTGCAGGAAGTAGCGCGAGTCTGTCCATAGCCCGGCTTCCCTCAGGGTGACCACCAGCGTGCCTGCCGAGCCGGTGAAGCCGGAGAACCATTCGCGCGCCTGCCAGTGGGGCGCCACGTATTCACTGATGTGCGGGTCAGTGCTGGGGATGATGAAGGCGGCCACTTTCTTCCGGCGCATCATCTCGCGCAGCTTCTGTATGCGTTCTTTGACGGGAGTGCTCATATATATAAATAGGTATAGCGGTTTAATTTTCCCCAAAGGTACGGATTTCCGGGCAATAAGGAAATTTTTCCGCAGAAATCTTTTCCTTGTCTCCCGTTGTTTGTCTTCTTGCGGAAATGATATACCTTTGCACCCCGTTTGGCATCCGGGCTTCGGTGCGACAAGCGACAGGCGACAGTTTTACCTGCTTTTGCTTACCCATGCCTGCGCCCGTGCTTACCCGTACCTGCGCCCGCGCTTAGGCGTACCTGCGCCCGTGCTTAGGGATATACCTGGACGCAGCCGGGAAGATGCCAGACGTAAGATGTTGATAGACAATGCGATTATATGATACACTCCGTTTGGAATAAAGTCAAGGGCCATCCCCACGTTGCGCAAGGGACGGCATACGCCATTTTGTTCACGATGGGCACCTGCCATCTGCTGAACGACATGATCCAGTCGGTCATCCCCGCGCTCTATCCGCTCTTGAAGGATACGTTCGGCTTCACCTTCGCGCAGATTGGCGTCATCACGCTGGTTTTCCAACTGACCTCCTCCATCTTCCAACCTTTCATCGGGCTGTATGCCGACCGCCATCCGCAGCCCTATTCCCTTTCGCTGGGGATGTGCTTCACGCTGGTGGGGCTGCTGGCTTTGGCGTTTGCTACCAATTTCCTGCTGATACTCCTCTCCGTGGCGTTGATAGGTTGCGGCTCGTCGGTGTTCCATCCGGAAGCTTCGCGGGTGGCGCAGATGGCTTCGGGCGGGCACAAGAGCCTGGCGCAATCCATCTTCCAGGTGGGCGGCAACGGCGGCAGTGCGATAGGCCCGCTGCTGGCGGCGCTGATAGTCATACCTTTCGGGCAGCACGCCGTGGGGTGGTTCGCGCTGGCGGCTCTGTTGGCTTCCTTCCTCTTGGCGAGGGTGGGGTATTGGTATAGCCTGGTGTTGCGCGAGGTGAAGGCATCGCGGCGGAAAAGCAGCGTGGCGGTTGCGGCCTTGCCCAGGCGGGTGGTGCGCATTTCCTTGGGCATCCTGGTGCTGATGATTTTCTCCAAATACTTCTTCAACGCCTGTATGACCAGCTACTTCACCTTCTATCTGATAGAGAAATTCGGGCTGACGGTGCAGCAATCCCAGTATTGCCTTTTCGCCTACCTGGCCGCCTTCGCCATAGGCACCTTGGTCGGCGGCTTCCTGGGCGACCGCTACGGGCGCAAGTACGTCATCCTTTTCTCCATCCTGGGCGCGGCGCCCTTCACGTTGGCCATGCCCTACTTGAATCTGGCCGGCACGTTGTCGATGGCCGTCATCACCGGGTTGGTGATAGCCTCCGCTTTCTCCGTCATCGTGGTGTATGCCACGGACTTGATGCCGGACAAAGTCGGCATGATAGCCGGCATCTTCTTCGGCCTGATGTTCGGCTTGGGCGGCATCGGTTCGGCTTTCTTTGGCTGGCTGGCGGACGTGACGAGCATCGAGTTCATTTTCCACGTCAGCACCTGGCTGCCGCTGATGGGCGTGGTGGCGGTGTTCTTGCCGGATATACGGCCGGGGAGGGCGAAAGGAGGAATATCGTGAGCCGGACGCATCGAGTTTTTTCACAGAAAAAAGCCCGAAAGTTTTGTAAATAAAGAAAGTATGTGTAATTTTGCCGCTCGAATTTGACAATTAAACTTTTAACCATTAATATTTTAAACCAAAAACAATGATTGTAGTACCTGTTAAAGAAGGCGAAAACATCGAAAAGGCGCTGAAGAAGTTCAAGCGCAAATTTGAGAAGACGGGAATCGTGAAAGAATTGAGAAGCAGACAGCAATTCGACAAACCGTCTGTAATTAAGAGACTTAAGAAGGAACGTGCCATCTACGTTCAGAAACTTCAGCAAATGGAGGATTAATTTTCGTAAAATCCTTTGATTAATTGAATTCTTTTTCATACATTCGTTGCATGAAATGATTATGTAACGGTATGGACTTGACAGATTCGTTCTTGGATTACCTGCTGTACGAGCAGAATTATTCGCAGGAGACCATCAAATCGTACAGGGAGGACATGCTTCAGTTCGAGGCGTTCCTGGCCGAGGAATCCGGGGCGGACAAGTCGCTCGCCGAGGTTGGCGCGAAGGAAATACGCGCATGGCTGGCCTCTCTGATGGACCAGGGGCGCGCCTCCACCACGGTCAACCGCAAGCTGAGCACCTTGCATTCTTTCTATAAGTTCCTGCTGAAGCGGGACATTTGCCGGGTCGATCCCTCGCGGAAAGTCATGGGGCCGAAAAACAAGAAAAAGTTGCCGGTCTTTGTGAAGGAAGCCGAGATGGACAGGCTGCTGGACGATGTGAGCTTCGGGGAAGGATTTGAGGCGTGCAGGGATCGCGCCATTGTCGAGACGTTCTACCTGACGGGCATACGATTGTCCGAACTGATAGGGCTGAAGGACGTGGATGTGGATTTCTCCTCGATGCAACTGAAGGTGACGGGAAAGCGCAACAAGCAACGCCTGGTTCCCTTTGGTGAAGAGCTGAAGAAAGATTTGCAGGAATATGTCAAGTTGCGGGATGAGACGGTCGTCGGCGGGGCAAAGGCATTTTTTGTCCGCAAGTCCGGTGAACAATTATACCGCAGTATCGTTGATAATATAGTGAAGCGAAACCTCTCGAAGGTGGCGACCGTGCAGAAGAAGTCTCCCCACGTGCTGAGGCATACCTTTGCGACGCAGATGCTGAACCACGACGCTCAGTTAGGCTCAATAAAGGAACTGCTGGGGCACGAAAGCCTGGCGACGACCGAAGTCTATACGCATACCACTTTCGAGGAACTTAAAAGAATGTATAACCAAGCCCATCCTCGGGCTTAATAAAAAGGAGGTAAGTATGGAAGTAAGAATTCAGTCTATTCATTTTGACGCATCCGAGCGTCTGCAGGCTTTTATCCAAAAGAAAGCGCAGAAACTGGAAAGATTTTACGATGATATAAAGAAAGTCGAGGTGTCATTGAAGGTTGTGAAGCCGGAGACTGCCGAAAACAAGGAAGCCGGGGTGAAAGTCCTGGTGCCCAACGGCGAGTTCTACGCAAGCAAAGTTTGCGATACTTTTGAGGAAGCAGTGGACTTGTGCTTGGAAGCTTTGGAGAAACAACTGGTGAAATACAAAGAAAAACAACGGAACAAGTAAAATTTCCCTCTAAAATTTTGCGGGAATAAAAATAATGCCTAACTTTGCAGCCGTTTCGCTGAGCCACCTAAAAGGAACGTAAGTGAAACGGTTGCATTTTGCAAAACGCCTCTTTAGCTCAGCTGGCCAGAGCACGTGATTTGTAATCTCGGGGTCGTTGGTTCGAATCCGACAAGAGGCTCGGAACTTTGAAATAATGGAAAGGGCAAATACCAGAGTGGCCAAATGGGGCAGACTGTAAATCTGCTGGTTTATACCTTCGGTGGTTCGAATCCATCTTTGCCCACACTCCTTGCTGTTATAGCTCAGCGGTAGAGCACTTCCTTGGTAAGGAAGAGGTCCCGGGTTCAAGTCCCGGTAACAGCTCTTTGACATGAAAGCTGATTATTAATCAAATAAATAACAAGAAAAGCTATGGCTAAAGAGAAATTCGAACGTACCAAACCGCACGTAAACATTGGTACTATTGGTCACGTTGACCACGGTAAGACTACTTTGACCGCCGCTATCACTACGGTTTTGGCAAAGAAAGGTCTGTCTGAAGTGAAGTCTTTCGATCAGATTGACAATGCTCCCGAAGAAAAGGAGCGTGGTATCACGATCAACACTTCTCACGTTGAATATGAAACTGCAACTCGTCACTACGCACACGTTGACTGCCCGGGACACGCTGACTATGTGAAGAACATGGTAACGGGTGCTGCCCAGATGGACGGTGCTATCATCGTGGTTGCTGCTACCGATGGTCCGATGCCTCAGACTCGCGAGCACATCCTGTTGGCTCGTCAGGTGAACGTGCCCAGACTGGTAGTGTTCATGAACAAGTGTGACATGGTTGACGACCCCGAAATGCTGGAGCTGGTTGAAATGGAAATGCGCGAACTGCTGTCCGCTTACGATTTCGACGGTGACAACACTCCGTTCATCCAGGGTTCCGCTCTGGGCGCATTGAACGGCGTAGAAAAGTGGGAAGAGAAGATCATGGAGCTGATGGATGCTTGCGACACTTGGATTCCTCTGCCTCCGCGTGACGTTGATAAACCCTTCTTGATGCCTGTTGAGGACGTGTTCTCTATCACGGGTCGTGGTACTGTAGCAACGGGCCGTATCGAGGCTGGTATCATCAAGGTTGGTGACGAAGTTGAAATCTTGGGTCTGGGCGAAGACAAGAAGTCTGTCGTTACGGGCGTTGAGATGTTCCGCAAGATTTTGGACGAAGGCGAAGCTGGTGACAATGTAGGTCTGTTGCTGCGCGGTATCGACAAGAACGAGATCAAGCGTGGTATGGTGCTCTGCAAGCCCGGTCAGATCAAGCCTCACTCCAAGTTCAAAGCTTCTATCTATGTATTGAAGAAAGAAGAAGGTGGCCGTCACACTCCGTTCCACAACAAGTATCGTCCTCAGTTCTATCTGCGCACTATGGACTGCACGGGTGAAATCTCCTTGCCCGAAGGCGTAGAAATGGTAATGCCGGGCGACAACGTGGAAATCACGGTTACGCTGATTTACCCGGTAGCCTTGAACGTAGGTCTGCGCTTCGCTATCCGTGAAGGCGGTCGTACGGTAGGTTCTGGTCAGATCACTGAAATTCTTGACTAAGACATATACATTAATCGGTTCCCGGAAGCCCTTTCGGGAACTGATTATGTTCATACGGGAATAGCTCAGTTGGTAGAGCATCGGTCTCCAAAACCGAGTGTCGGGAGTTCGAGCCTCTCTTCCCGTGCTAATATTATTGCAATGAAGAAAATTGTAACATATTTCAAGGAATCTTACGACGAACTTGTACATAAAGTGTCGTGGCCTACTTATGCCGAACTGACCAGCAGTGCAGTGGCTGTTTTATATGCTTCCCTGCTCATTGCATTGGTGGTGTTTGTGATGGACTTCTGTTTCCAGAACATCATGGAGTTTGTTTATCCTCATTAAAACGTAGTTGCTAATGTCTGAGGTAGAAAAGAAATGGTATGTTCTACGTGCCGTTAGTGGCAAGGAAGCTAAGGTTAAGGAGTATCTTGATGCAGACATCAGGAACAGCGACCTTGGCGACTATGTGTCTCAGGTATTGATTCCCACTGAAAAGGTGTATCAGGTTCGCAATGGCAAAAAGATTGTGAAAGAGAGAAGCTATCTCCCTGGTTACGTTTTGGTGGAAGCTGCGTTGGTTGGTGAGGTGCCTCACCGTTTGAGGAACACGCCGAATGTGATTGGATTCTTGGGCGGAATGGACAAACCCGTTCCCTTGAGACAATCGGAAGTCAACCGGATTCTTGGTACCGTCGATGAATTGCAGGATTCGGGTGAAGACCTGAACATCCCGTTTGTCGTGGGCGAAGCTGTCAAGGTGAACTACGGGCCGTTCAGCGGTTTCAGTGGTGTCATCGAGGAAGTGAATGCCGAGAAGAAGAAACTGAAGGTCATGGTAAAGATATTTGGGCGGAAAACGCCGCTTGAGTTGGGCTTTATGCAAGTGGAAAAGGAATGATGCAGTTGTTACGTTGCATGGTTCCCGTCATTAGTGTAATATATAAATCAAATTGAAAAATGGCTAAAGAAGTTGCTGGACTAATCAAGTTACAGATTAAAGGAGGCGCTGCAAATCCATCACCTCCCGTAGGCCCTGCCTTGGGTTCGAAGGGTATCAACATCATGGAGTTTTGCAAGCAATTCAACGCCAGAACCCAGGACAAGGCAGGAAAAGTCCTTCCTGTAATTATCACTTATTATACGGATAAGTCCTTTGATTTCGTCATCAAGACTCCGCCTGTAGCAATTCAGTTGCTGGAGTTGACGAAGCAAAAGAGTGGTTCTGCTGAGCCTAATCGTAAGAAGGTTGCCGAGATTACTTGGGACCAGGTTCGTACGATTGCACAGGATAAGTTGGTTGACTTGAACTGCTTTACTGTAGAAGCTGCCATGAAGATGGTTGCCGGTACAGCAAGAAGTATGGGTATCACTGTAAAAGGGGAGTTCCCGGTTAATGATTAACTTATAAACTTCAATTAGAATGAGTAAACTGACAAAAAAGCAAAAGTTGGCTGCTGAGAAAATTGAAGCAGGGAAAGCATACTCTCTCAAAGAGGCTTCTCAACTGGTGAAGGACATCACCTTTACCAAGTTTGACGCTTCTGTTGATATCGACGTACGCTTGGGCATTGACCCGCGCAAATCCAATCAGATGGTGAGAGGTGTCGTATCGCTGCCTCACGGTACTGGTAAGGTGACGCGCGTCTTGGTGTTGTGTACACCCGATGCTGAAGCTGCTGCTAAGGAAGCTGGCGCTGACTATGTAGGTCTTGACGAGTATATCGAAAAGATCAAAGGTGGATGGACGGATGTTGATGTGATTATCACGATGCCGTCTATCATGGGTAAGATTGGTGCCCTCGGACGTATCCTCGGTCCTCGTGGATTGATGCCTAACCCGAAGAGTGGCACTGTGACTATGGATGTTGCTAAGGCTGTGAAGGAAGTCAAGCAAGGTAAGATAGACTTCAAGGTTGACAAGAGTGGTATCGTACATACTTCTATCGGTAAGGTATCGTTCAATGCCGACCAAATCCGTGACAACGCGAAGGAATTCATCGCTACATTGATCAAATTGAAACCTACTGCAGCTAAGGGTACATATATTAAGAGCATTTATCTTTCTAGTACAATGAGTGCGGGTATCAAGATTGACCCGAAATCAGTGGAAGAAATCTAATAAAACGGACGAATAATGAGAAAGGAAGATAAAAGTAAAGTTATAGAGCAAATAGCTGCTACCGTAAAGGAATACGGTCACTTCTACTTGGTGGACACGACAGCCATGAATGCTGCTGCAACCAGCGCATTGCGTGCTGCCTGCTTCAAGGCTGACATCAAGCTGATGGTAGTGAAGAACACTTTGCTGCAAAAGGCTTTGGAGACCTTGGAAGGTGACTATTCTCCGCTTTATGGTTGTCTGAAGGGAACAACGGCTGTGATGTTTTCCAATGTGGCAAACGCACCTGCCAAGTTGATCAAGGACAAAGCCAAAGACGGTATCCCCGGCCTGAAGGCTGCGTATGCGGAAGAAGGCTTCTATGTTGGCGCAGACCAATTGGATGCCCTCGTAGCTATCAAGAGCAAGAACGAAGTTATTGCCGAAATCGTTGCATTGCTGCAATCCCCGGCCAAGAATGTTATTTCTGCTCTGCAATCTGGTGGTAACACCCTTCACGGAGTCCTCAAGACTCTTGGTGAACGTACTGAAGCGTAAGTTTCATCAACGGATTCTTGAAACGGAATCCACAACCCAAACAAATTATTTAGTATTAAAACAATTAAATTCATACAAAAATGGCAGATTTGAAAGCTTTTGCAGAACAATTAGTTAACTTGACAGTTAAGGAAGTTAATGAACTTGCTACGATCTTGAAGGAAGAATATGGTATTGAACCTGCTGCTGCAGCTGTTGCAGTTGCTGCTGGTCCCGCTGCCGGTGGTGCCGCTGCTGCTGAAGAGAAGACTTCTTTCGATGTAGTTTTGAAGAGCGCTGGTGCAGCTAAACTTCAGGTCGTTAAGGCTGTGAAGGAAGCTTGCGGTCTTGGCTTGAAAGAGGCTAAGGATTTGGTAGACGGTGCTCCCAGCACTGTGAAGGAAGGTTTGGCTAAGGACGAAGCAGAATCATTGAAGAAAACACTGGAAGAAGCTGGAGCTGAAGTTGAACTTAAATAACATTTGCCTGTAAATCAGGTCAGTCGGTTAGGAACCCTTGGCTTAAAGGGTTCTTAACCTTTTTGTGCTTATAGTTAAAATTCACTTCTACAAATCCATTTCCCAGATGTCTTCAACTATTGTAAATCAAAGAGTTAATTTCGCTTCCACGAAAAATCCGCTTGCTTATCCGGATTTCCTGGAAGTACAATTGAAGTCATTCAAAGACTTTCTACAACTGGATACTCCGCCCGAGAAACGTAAGAACGAGGGATTGTATAAAGTATTTGCTGAGAACTTCCCCATAGCCGATACAAGAAATAATTTTGTCCTTGAATTTTTGGACTATTATATTGATCCGCCGCGTTATAGCATCGATGAATGCATAGAGCGGGGGCTCACTTACAGTGTCCCTTTGAAGGCCAAATTGAAACTGTATTGTACCGACCCTGATCACGAGGATTTTGATACGGTGATTCAGGATGTGTTCTTGGGTCCCATCCCGTATATGACGGAGAAAGCCACATTTGTGATCAATGGAGCAGAGCGCGTGGTCGTTTCACAGCTGCACCGCTCTCCGGGCGTGTTCTTCGGTCAGAGCGTGCACGCCAATGGCACCAAGCTGTATTCTGCTCGTATCATTCCTTTCAAGGGATCTTGGATTGAATTTGCCACGGACATCAACAATGTGATGTATGCTTATATCGACCGTAAGAAAAAGTTGCCGGTTACTACATTGTTGAGAGCCATCGGATTTGAGAACGACAAGGACATTCTTGAGATATTCAACCTGGCCGAGGAAGTGAAAGTCAACAAGACCAACCTGAAGAAAGTGGTTGGCCGCAAATTGGCTGCCCGTGTCTTGAAGACGTGGATCGAGGATTTTGTGGATGAAGATACCGGTGAAGTTGTTTCCATTGAGCGTAATGAGGTCGTGATAGACCGTGAAACAGTTATTGAGCCGGAGCACGTTGATATCATACTTGAATCGGGTGTTCAGAATATTCTGGTTCACAAGGAAGAGCAGAACCAGTCTGACTATTCGATTATCTATAATACTTTGCAGAAAGACCCGAGTAACTCGGAGAAGGAAGCAGTGCTGTATATCTATCGTCAGTTGCGTAATGCAGACCCTGCTGATGATGCGAGTGCCCGCGAGGTCATTAACAATTTGTTCTTCTCTGAAAAGAGATATGATTTGGGCGATGTCGGCCGTTATAGAATCAACAAGAAGTTGAATCTGACAACGGACATGAGCGTCCGCGTGCTCACGAAGGAAGATATCATTGAGATTATCAAGTACTTGATTGAGCTTATCAATTCCAAGGCTGTTGTTGATGATATTGACCACTTGAGCAACCGTCGCGTACGCACGGTGGGCGAGCAGTTGTCCAATCAGTTTGCCATCGGTTTGGCGCGTATGTCGCGTACTATACGCGAGCGTATGAATGTCCGTGACAACGAGGTGTTCACACCGATTGATTTGATTAATGCCAAGACTATTTCGTCTGTTATCAATTCTTTCTTCGGCACGAATGCTTTGTCCCAGTTCATGGACCAGACCAACCCCTTGGCGGAAATCACACACAAACGCCGTATGTCTGCATTGGGTCCTGGCGGCTTGTCGCGCGATCGCGCAGGCTTCGAGGTGCGAGACGTACACTATACCCACTATGGCCGCCTGTGCCCGATTGAGACGCCTGAAGGTCCTAACATCGGTCTGATTTCTTCGCTTTGCGTTTATGCGAAGATCAACGATTTGGGCTTTATTGAGACTCCCTATCGCACGGTGGCAGAGGGCAAGGTGGACTTGTCCGAAAATGGGCTTGTCTATCTGACGGCTGAGGAAGAAGAAGGCAAGATCATTGCCCAGGGTAATGCTCCGTTGAATGATGACGGTACCTTTATCCGCGATAAGGTGAAGTCGCGCCAGGATGCGGATTATCCTGTAGTTCCTCCTTCGGAAGTGGAACTGATGGACGTTTCGCCCCAGCAGATTGCTTCTATCGCGGCTTCTTTGATTCCGTTCTTGGAGCACGATGACGCCAACCGCGCATTGATGGGATCAAACATGATGCGCCAGGCTGTTCCTTTGCTGCGTACCGAGGCTCCTATCGTGGGCACGGGCATCGAGCGTCAGTTGGCCCGCGATTCGCGCACGCAGATTACGGCTGAAGGCGACGGCGTGATTGACTTTGTGGATGCCACGACTATCCGCATTTTGTATGACCGTACGGAGGACGAAGAGTTTGTCAGCTTCGAGCCTGCGTTGAAGGAATACAAGATTCCGAAGTGGCGTCGCACGAACCAGAATATGACGATTGACCTTCGTCCGATTTGCAACAAGGGCCAGCGCGTGACCAAGGGACAAATCCTGACTGAGGGCTATTCCACGCAAGATGGTGAATTGGCTCTGGGCAAGAACCTTCTGGTGGCCTATATGCCGTGGAAGGGATATAACTACGAGGATGCCATTGTGCTGAATGAACGGGTAGTTCGAGAGGACTTGCTGACGTCTGTCCATGTGGAGGAATTTTCGCTGGAGGTTCGCGAAACCAAGCGCGGTATGGAGGAATTGACCTCTGATATCCCCAATGTCAGCGAAGAGGCCACCAAGGATTTGGATGACAATGGTATTGTGCGTATTGGCGCACGCATTGAGCCGGGCGACATTCTTATCGGTAAGATTACGCCCAAGGGTGAATCTGATCCGTCGCCGGAGGAGAAACTGCTCCGTGCCATTTTCGGTGATAAGGCGGGTGATGTGAAGGATGCTTCGTTGAAGGCTTCCCCCTCGTTGAAGGGCGTGGTTATCGGCAAGCGTTTGTTCTCGCGCGTTATCAAGACGCGCAGCTCCAAAGCAGCAGATAAGGCTCTGTTGCAACAGATTGATGATGAATTTGATGCAAAGGGAGCTGCACTGCGCAAGATTCTGGTTAATAAGTTGCTGAAGCTGACGGAGAACTACACTTCGGAAGGAGTCAAGGACTATATGGGTACCGATGTCATTGCCAAGGGTGCCAGATTTGCAGCTTCGGACTTCAGTGATTTGGATTTCACCGCCATTCAGTTGAGCGGCTGGACCAAAGATGAGCATACCAATGGTCTGATTCGTGCTTTGGTGATGAACTTCATCAAGAAGTATAAGGAATTGGATGCCGAGCTGAAGCGCAAGAAGTTTGCTATCACGATTGGTGACGAACTGCCTGCCGGCATTATCCAGATGGCCAAGGTCTACATAGCCAAGAAACGTAAGATTGGCGTTGGCGACAAGATGGCCGGTCGTCACGGTAACAAGGGTATCGTGTCCCGCATCGTCCGTCAGGAGGATATGCCATTCCTGGCAGACGGTACGCCGGTTGATATTGTGCTGAATCCGTTGGGCGTGCCTTCGCGTATGAATATCGGTCAGATTTTCGAGGCTGTTTTGGGTAGTGCTGGAAAGAAGTTGGGCGTTAAATTCGCCACTCCTATTTTCGACGGTGCCACGCTGGACGACCTGAATGAGTGGACAGACAAAGCCGGTTTGCCCCGCTATGGCAAGACTACCTTGTATGATGGCGGAACAGGCGAGGCTTTCGAACAGCAAGCTACGGTGGGCGTGACTTATATGTTGAAGCTGGGTCACATGGTTGAAGACAAGATGCACGCCCGTTCCATCGGCCCGTACTCTTTGATTACGCAGCAACCTTTGGGTGGTAAGGCTCAGTTCGGTGGCCAGCGTTTCGGAGAAATGGAGGTTTGGGCGTTGGAAGCCTTTGGTGCTGCGCATGTGCTGCAAGAAATCCTGACGATCAAGTCGGATGATGTTGTCGGACGTTCCAAGGCTTATGAAGCAATCGTGAAGGGAGAGCCGATGCCTACGCCGGGCATTCCGGAATCCTTGAACGTGTTGTTGCATGAGTTGCAAGGTTTGTGTTTGAGCATTAACTTGGAATGACAAGCTGTTGAGAAATACCCTTATTCAATCGACAATTTTCAATTTATATAAATATGGCTTTTAGAAAAGATAACAAGATAAAGAGTAATTTCTCGAAGATTTCCATCGGTTTGGCTTCTCCTGAAGAAATCCTGGAAAATTCGAGCGGTGAAGTATTAAAGCCTGAAACCATAAACTATCGCACGTACAAGCCGGAGCGTGACGGCTTGTTCTGTGAGCGCATCTTCGGCCCGGTCAAGGATTACGAATGCCATTGCGGAAAGTACAAACGCATCCGTTATAAGGGCATTGTCTGCGACCGTTGCGGTGTGGAAGTGACGGAGAAGAAAGTGCGCCGTGAGCGTATGGGCCATATCCAATTGGTGGTGCCTGTGGCTCATATCTGGTACTTCCGTTCATTGCCCAACAAGATTGGTTATCTGTTGGGATTGCCGACGAAGAAGTTGGATGCTATCATTTATTATGAGCGCTATGTGGTCATTCAGCCCGGTGTGCTGGGTGACGAAGTGGCCAAATATGATTTGCTGGAAGAAAGCGAATATCTGGATTTGCTGGACAAGCTCCCGAAAGACAATCAGTTCTTGGAAGACAGCGACCCCAACAAGTTCATCGCAAAGATGGGGGCGGAAGCCATCTATGACTTGTTGTCCACACTGGATTTGGACGCCTTGTCCTACGAATTGCGCCATCGTGCAGGCAGCGATGCTTCGCAACAGCGCAAGAACGAGGCCTTGAAGCGTCTGCAGGTGGTCGAATCTTTCCGCGCTTCGCGTGGCCGCAACAAGCCTGAATGGATGATTGTGCGCATCGTGCCTGTCATTCCGCCTGAGTTGCGTCCGCTGGTGCCGCTGGATGGTGGCCGTTTCGCTACTTCCGATTTGAACGACCTTTACCGTCGCGTCATCATCCGCAACAACCGTCTGAAGCGTTTGATCGAAATCAAGGCTCCCGAAGTCATTCTGCGCAATGAGAAGCGTATGTTGCAGGAGGCCGTGGATTCGTTGTTCGACAATTCGCGCAAATCCAGTGCGGTGAAGACGGATGCCAACCGTCCGTTGAAGTCTCTCTCAGACAGCTTGAAAGGTAAGCAGGGCCGTTTCCGTCAGAACCTGTTGGGTAAGCGTGTGGACTATTCAGCCCGTTCGGTTATCGTGGTAGGTCCTGAATTGCGTATGGGTGAGTGCGGTATTCCCAAGTTGATGGCAGCCGAACTTTACAAGCCGTTCATCATCCGCAAACTTATCGAGCGCGGAATCGTGAAGACGGTGAAGAGTGCCAAGAAGATTGTAGACCGCAAGGAGCCTGTCATTTGGGATATCTTGGAGCACGTGATGAAAGGACATCCGGTCCTCTTGAACCGTGCCCCGACGTTGCACCGTTTGGGTATCCAGGCTTTCCAGCCCAAGATGATTGAAGGCAAGGCAATCCAGTTGCACCCGTTGGCATGTACGGCATTTAACGCCGACTTCGACGGTGACCAGATGGCCGTTCACCTGCCTTTGAGCAATGAGGCCATTTTGGAGGCACAAATGCTGATGCTCCAATCCCATAACATCTTGAACCCTGCCAACGGCGCACCTATTACCGTGCCTGCACAGGACATGGTGCTTGGCTTGTACTACATCACCAAGTTGCGTAAGGGTGCTAAAGGTGAAGGTTTGACATTCTATGGTCCTGAAGAGGCTTTGATAGCCTACAACGAAGGCAAGTGTGACATCCATGCCCCGGTGAGCGTCTTGGTGAACGATGTGGACGAGCAAGGCAACATCGTCAAGAAGATGATGCACGACACTTCGGTGGGCCGCGTGATTGTAAATGAGATTGTTCCAGACAAGGCCGGATACATAAATACCATTATATCCAAGAAATCTCTGCGCGACATCATCAGCCACGTCATCAAGGTGTGCGGTGTGTCCGAGGCGGCAGACTTCCTGGATGGCATCAAGAACTTGGGTTATTACATGGCCTTCAAGGGTGGCTTGTCCTTTAACTTGGGTGATATTATCATCCCGAAAGAGAAGGAAGCCCTGGTACAGAAGGGTTATGATGAGGTCGAGCAGGTTATCAACAACTATAATATGGGCTTCATCACCAACAATGAACGTTATAACCAGGTGATTGATATTTGGACACATGTCAACTCCGAGCTGTCCAATATCCTGATGAAGACCATCTCCAGCGATGACCAAGGATTCAACTCCGTATATATGATGTTGGATTCCGGTGCCCGTGGTTCTAAAGAGCAGATTCGTCAGTTGTCCGGTATGCGTGGTTTGATGGCCAAGCCGCAGAAAGCCGGTGCAGAGGGCGGTCAGATTATTGAAAACCCGATTCTGTCCAACTTTAAGGAGGGCTTGTCCGTGTTGGAGTACTTCATCTCTACCCACGGTGCCCGTAAGGGTCTTGCCGACACCGCCTTGAAGACGGCCGACGCCGGATACCTGACCCGTCGTCTGGTGGACGTGTCGCACGACGTGATTGTCAATGAAGAAGATTGCGGTACGCTCCGCGGACTGGTGTGCACGGCTTTGAAGAACAATGACGAGGTCATTGCGACGCTTTACGAACGTATCCTGGGCCGTGTGTCCGTGCATGACATTGTACATCCGACTACCGGCGAGTTGATTGTGGCCGGCGGTGAGGAAATCACGGAAGAAATTGCCCAAAAGATTGAGGACTCTCCGATTGAGAGTGTTGAAATCCGTTCGGTATTGACTTGTGAATCGAAGAAAGGCGTTTGCGCCAAATGTTATGGTCGCAACCTGGCTACGAGCCGCATGGTTCAGAAAGGTGAGGCTGTGGGCGTCATTGCCGCCCAGTCCATTGGTGAGCCGGGTACTCAGCTGACGTTGCGTACCTTCCACGCCGGTGGTACGGCCGCCAATATCGCAGCCAACGCCAGCATCGTGGCCAAGAACAATGCCCGTCTGGAGTTTGAAGAACTCCGCACGGTGGATGTGGTGGATGAAGCCGGTGAAGCCGCCAAGGTGGTGGTAGGCCGTTTGGCTGAATTGCGCTTTGTGGATGTGAACACGGACATCGTGCTGTCCACGCACAACGTGCCTTACGGTTCTACGTTGTATGCTGCTGACGGCGAAGTGGTCGAGAAAGGCAAGTTGATAGCCCGCTGGGACCCCTTCAATGCGGTCATCATCACCGAAGCCACGGGTAAGATTGAGTTTGAAGATGTAATTGAGAACGTCACTTATAAGGTTGAATCCGATGAATCCACCGGTTTGCGTGAAATCATCATCATCGAATCCAAGGACAAGACCAAGGTGCCTACCGCACATATCATGACTGAGGATGGTGAATTGATCCGTACGTACAACCTGCCGGTGGGCGGTCACGTTGTGGTGGAAGACAACCAGAAGGTGAAAGCCGGTGATGTCATCGTGAAGATTCCGCGTGCCGTAGGTAAGGCGGGCGATATCACGGGTGGTCTGCCGCGTGTTACCGAGTTGTTCGAGGCTCGTAACCCGTCCAATCCTGCCGTTGTTTCCGAAATCGACGGTGAAGTCACGATGGGCAAGGTAAAACGCGGTAACCGTGAAATCATTGTGACTTCCAAAGGCGGTGACGTGAAGAAATACCTCGTGCCGCTGTCCAAGCAAATCCTGGTGCAGGAGAACGACTATGTGCGTGCCGGTACGCCGTTGTCCGACGGTGCCATCACGCCTGCCGACATCCTGGCCATCAAGGGTCCCACGGCGGTGCAGGAATACATCGTGAACGAAGTACAAGACGTTTATCGTCTGCAAGGTGTGAAAATCAACGACAAGCACTTCGAGATTATCGTGCGCCAGATGATGCGTAAGGTTGAAATCAATGAGCCTGGTGACACCCGCTTCCTGGAGCAACAGGTGGTGGACAAGCAGGAGTTCATGGAAGAGAACGACCGCATCTGGGGCAAGAAAGTGGTGGTGGATGCCGGAGATTCGCAGAACCTGCAGCCGGGTCAGATTGTTACGGCACGCAAGTTGCGTGACGAGAACTCCATGCTGAAGCGCCGCGACCTGAAGCCTGTGGAAGTGCGCGATGCCGTGCCTGCCACGTCTACCCAAATCTTGCAAGGTATCACTCGTGCCGCTTTGCAGACTTCCAGCTTCATGTCGGCTGCATCCTTCCAGGAAACGACGAAGGTGCTGAACGAAGCTGCCATCAACGGCAAGGTAGACAAGCTGGAAGGCATGAAGGAGAATGTCATCTGCGGACATCTGATTCCCGCCGGTACCGGTCAACGCGAGTTCGACAAGCTCATTGTCGGTTCCAAGGAAGAGTACGACCGTATGCTGGCCAACAAGAAGACCGTGTTGGACTATGCTATGGCCGATGATGAGAAGGAAGAAGAGTAAAGTCTTTGCATGACGCATAGCTGGGGCAGGTGAGGAGCCTGCTTCGGATGAGTAAAAAATCGGATGAGGAAAAGGGATGTATGGAGCATTTCCATGCGCTTCCTTATTTCCTCATCCGATTTATTATGTCCTTTCTTTTATGTCCGTACTCGCGGGAGACTGTGCCCATGTTTGCTGAAGCCAGCTCTGAACCTGTAAAAAATTGGGCGGTTTGTTTTTCGGATTAAGTTCGAAATTCCTATCTTTGCCTACACATTATTATATTTATTGCACATTTAGAAAGATGGATATGGAAAAGAAGAATGGTGGCAACGGGGAGTTGCAGATAGAATTGAAAGAAGAAGTCGGTTTGGGTACGTATGCCAATTTGGCGGTCATAACCCACTCCAGTTCAGAGTTTGTACTTGATTTTGTGAGCGTATTGCCCGGTATACCCAAGGCGCCTGTTCAGTCGCGTATAATTTTGGCTCCTGAGCACGCGAAGCGATTGTTGCGTGCCCTTGAGGATAACATCAGCAAGTACGAACATTCGTTCGGCCCGATCTCTATGCCTGAAGAAAGGACGTTGACTTTCCCGAATGTGGCAGGCGAGGCTTGAGGAATTGATTTTTCCGCATTAATCTGTCGGCTTTGGAGGAAACCTCGTAACGTATTCAAAAAAAACATTGTAGCGCATTGATTATTCAAAACTTATTCGTAACTTTGCAGCCCGAAAAACTGTATTGTTTGGAAATAATATAAATTAATATATAACTAAAAACAAGTAAAATGCCTACAATTCAGCAATTAGTAAGAAAAGGGCGCCAAGTGCTGGTGGACAAGAGCAAGTCTCCGGCTTTGGACTCATGCCCTCAAAGACGCGGCGTTTGCGTGAGAGTGTACACAACCACTCCGAAAAAACCTAATTCGGCTATGCGTAAAGTAGCCCGTGTTCGTCTGACAAACGGTAAGGAGGTGAACTCCTATATTCCGGGCGAAGGTCACAATCTGCAGGAACACTCCATCGTGTTGGTTCGTGGTGGTCGTGTAAAGGACCTGCCGGGTGTGCGTTATCACATTGTGCGCGGTACATTGGATACTGCCGGTGTGGCTGGCCGCACGCAGAGACGTTCCAAGTATGGTGCTAAGCGCCCGAAGCCGGGTCAGGCAGCTCCCGCTAAGAAGAAATAATCCATAGTAGTGAATTAATTACGTTTAGTTTGCTTGGAGATGCTAATGGTTGAGTAAATTTCCCGGTGGGGAAGTTGAAGAAACAAGAGGTAGACAACCAAGAACGAAACATTATCTTTAAAAAGAAATGAGAAAAGCAAAACCCAAAAAACGCGTTATCCTGCCGGATCCCGTGTTCAATGATGTGAAGGTTTCCAAATTTGTGAACCACTTGATGTATGATGGCAAGAAGAATACTTCGTATGAAATCTTCTATGCTGCTTTGGAGACAGTTAAGAACAAAATGCAGAACGAAGAGAAGAGCGCTCTCGAGATTTGGAAGAAAGCCTTGGATAATGTGACTCCCCAGGTGGAGGTGAAGTCCCGCCGTGTAGGTGGTGCTACATTCCAAGTTCCGACCGAGATTCGCCCCGAACGTAAGGAGTCTGTTTCCATGAAGAATCTGATCAACTTCGCCCGTAAGCGTGGTGGCAAGTCGATGGCCGACAAGTTGGCGGCAGAAATCATGGATGCCTACAACGAGCAGGGCGGTGCTTTCAAGCGTAAGGAGGATATGCACAGAATGGCCGAGGCCAACCGTGCTTTCGCTCATTTCCGTTTCTGATGATTTGTGGAATATTACGTCTTGAGGTATTGAAGAAACTTATTTTAAGAAAAAGGAAAATCAATGGCAAAGCGAGATTTACATTTGACGCGTAATATCGGTATCATGGCTCATATCGATGCCGGTAAGACTACAACTTCTGAACGTATCCTGTTCTATACGGGCTTGACGCACAAGATTGGTGAGGTCCATGACGGTGCCGCCACAATGGACTGGATGGAGCAGGAGCAGGAACGTGGTATCACCATCACTTCTGCTGCTACCACGACTTACTGGAATTATGCAGGTGATAAGTATAAGATTAACTTGATTGACACTCCGGGACACGTGGACTTCACGGCTGAAGTGGAGCGTTCGTTGCGTGTGTTGGACGGTGCCGTTGCCACATATTGTGCAGTCGGCGGCGTAGAGCCCCAGTCTGAGACTGTATGGCGTCAGGCAGACAAGTATAACGTGCCTCGTATCGGTTATGTGAACAAGATGGACCGTTCTGGTGCCGACTTCTTTGAAGTGGTTCGCCAGATGCGCGAAATTCTGGGCGCCAACCCCTGTCCGGTAGTGATTCCTATTGGTGCAGAAGAAAACTTCAAGGGCGTTGTTGACCTGATTAAAATGAAGGCTATCCTGTGGCACGATGAGACTATGGGTGCTGATTATGACGTTGAGGAGATCCCCGCTAACTTGAAAGACGAGGCTGATGAGTGGAGAGGCAAGATGCTGGAAACGGTTGCCGAGTATGATGATGCCTTGATGGAGAAATACTTTGACGATCCCGCTACCATCACGGAAGAGGAAATCCTTCGTGCTCTGCGCGCAGCCACGCTGAAGATGGATATTGTGCCTATGCTCTGTGGTTCTTCGTTCAAGAACAAGGGTGTTCAGACGTTGCTGGATTATGTTTGTGCTTTCTTGCCTTCGCCGTTGGATACGCCGAACATTGTCGGCACCAATCCTTCGACGGGCCAGGAAGAAGACCGCAAGCCCGATGAAGATGAGAAAACTTCCGCTTTGGCTTTCAAGATTGCTACTGACCCCTATGTAGGTCGCTTGACTTTCTTCCGTGTATATTCTGGTAAAGTAGAGGCAGGTTCCTACATCTATAATAGCCGTTCCGGCAAGAAGGAGCGTGTTTCCCGCTTGTTCCAGATGCACTCTAACAAGCAGAATCCCGTTGAGGTGATTTCTGCCGGTGATATAGGTGCTGGCGTTGGTTTCAAGGATATCCGCACGGGCGATACGCTTTGTGACGAGGATGCTCCGATCGTATTGGAATCCATGGACTTCCCTGAACCCGTTATTGGTATCGCTGTTGAACCCAAGACGCAGAAAGATATGGACAAGTTGTCCAATGGCCTTGCCAAGTTGGCCGAAGAAGACCCGACCTTTACTGTACGTACGGACGAGCAGACAGGCCAGACGGTTATCTCAGGTATGGGTGAGCTTCACTTGGATATCATTATCGACCGCTTGAAGCGTGAGTTCAAGGTCGAGTGTAACCAGGGTAAGCCTCAGGTTAACTACAAGGAAGCTATCACGAAGACGGTCAACCTGCGCGAGGTTTACAAGAAGCAGTCCGGTGGCCGTGGTAAGTTCGCTGACATCATCGTGAACGTAGGTCCGATAGATGAGGACTTCAAAGAAGGTGGTCTGCAATTCGTCAACGAAGTTACGGGCGGTAACATTCCCAAGGAATTCATTCCTTCTGTGCAAAAGGGTTTCCAGACCGCTATGAAGAATGGTGTCTTGGCTGGCTTCCCGATGGACAGCCTGAAGGTTACTTTGCTGGATGGTTCGTTCCACCCCGTAGACTCCGACCAGCTTTCGTTCGAAATCTGTGCTATCCAGGCTTACAAGAACGCCTGCGCTAAGGCAGGTCCTGTGTTGATGGAACCCATCATGAAACTGGAAGTTGTTACTCCGGAAGAAAACATGGGTGACGTTATCGGCGACTTGAACAAGCGTCGCGGTCAGGTGGAAGGCATGGAGTCCAGCCGTTCCGGTGCCCGCATCGTGAAGGCTATGGTTCCGCTGGCAGAAATGTTCGGTTATGTGACAGCTTTGCGTACCATCACTTCTGGCCGCGCCACTTCGTCCATGACGTATGACCACCATGCACAAGTATCCACTTCTATTGCCAAGTCGGTATTGGAAGAGGTGAAAGGCCGTGTGGATTTGCTCTAATAGAAAACAATCCGAGCCCGCAGGTTAGCGAATGACTCTTAACCTGCGGTGCTCAAATTTATATTAATAGTTTAACTAAAACACTGATGAGTCAAAAGATTAGAATCAAACTGAAATCTTACGACCACAACTTGGTTGACAAGTCGGCTGAGAAGATTGTAAGAACCGTGAAGACGACGGGAGCCATCGTAAGCGGCCCGATTCCTCTTCCTACGCACAAGCGTATCTTTACTGTAAACCGTTCGACTTTCGTAAACAAGAAGTCGCGCGAGCAATTCGAGCTCTCTTCGTATAAGAGACTGATTGACATCTACAGCTCTACGGCAAAGACCGTTGATGCGCTGATGAAGCTGGAGTTGCCGAGTGGTGTGGAAGTAGAAATCAAAGTGTAAGTTTAGTGATTTAAAATTTTAGTGAAATGCCAGGATTATTAGGAAAGAAAATCGGAATGACATCCGTTTTCAGTGCCGAGGGCAAGAATGTGCCATGCACTGTTATCGAAGCAGGTCCTTGTGTAGTTACTCAAGTGAAGACCGTAGAAAAGGACGGCTATGCAGCCGTGCAGCTGGGCTTTCAAGATAAGAAAGAAAAGCATACTACGAAACCTTTGATGGGCCATTTCAAGAAGGCCGGAGTAACGCCCAAGAAACACTTGGCTGAGTTCAAAGAGTTTGAAACGGAATTGAATCTGGGAGATACCGTTACTGTGGAACTGTTCAACGACGCATCTTTCGTGGATGTAATCGGAACTTCCAAGGGTAAGGGCTTCCAAGGTGTAGTGAAAAGACACGGTTTTGGCGGTGTGGGCCAGACGACTCACGGTCAGCACAACCGTGCGCGCAAGCCGGGTTCTATCGGCGCTTGTTCATACCCCGCAAAGGTCTTCAAAGGCATGCGTATGGGTGGACAGATGGGTGGCAACAGAGTGACTGTTCAAAACCTGCAAGTATTAAAGGTGATCGCGGAGCATAACCTCCTTCTCATCAAGGGTTCTGTTCCTGGTTGCAAAGGTTCAATCGTAATAATTGAGAAATAATGGAAGTTAACGTATATAACATTAAAGGTGAAGACACTGGAAGAAAGGTTACGTTAAACGAATCTATCTTCGGAATTGAGCCCAACGACCATGCTATTTACTTGGATGTTAAACAGTTCATGGCTAACCAGCGTCAGGGTACTCACAAATCTAAGGAAAGAAGTGAAATCAGTGGTTCTACGCGCAAGATTGGTCGTCAGAAAGGTGGCGGTGGTGCACGTCGTGGTGACATGAATTCGCCTGTGCTCGTTGGTGGTGGTCGCGTATTTGGTCCCAAGCCCCGCGATTATTCCTTCAAGCTGAACAAAAAGGTGAAGGCTTTGGCACGTAAGTCGGCTCTGTCTTACAAGGCCAAGGATAATGCTATCATTGTTGTAGAAGACTTCACTTTCGAGGCTCCTAAGACTAAAGATTTTGTAAATATTACAAAAAACCTTAAAGTTTCTGACAAGAAGCTGTTGATGATTTTACCGGATGCAAATAAAAACGTATATTTGTCGGCTCGAAATTTGAAAGGGGCTAATGTGCAGACTGTCTCTGGTCTTAACACTTACCGGGTGTTGGATGCAGGGGTTCTCGTGCTTACAGAGAATGCACTTTCTGCCATTGACAATATCTTAATGTAAAAAGGAGGCTTAGATAATGGGAATTATTATTAAACCGTTAGTGACAGAGAAGATGACTGCTATAACCGAGAAGGCTAACAACCGTTTCGGTTTTATCGTGCGTCCTGATGCTAATAAATTGGAAATTAAGAAAGAGGTAGAAGCCCTTTACAATGTGACCGTGGTAGCAGTGAATACTATCCGCTATGCCGGTAAGAGCAAGGCTCGTTACACCCGGGCTGGCCTCATCAACGGTCGTACGAATGCTTACAAGAAAGCTATCGTTACGTTGAAAGAAGGTGATACTATTGATTTTTATAGCAATATTTAAATAGAGAAATGGCAGTACGTAAATTTAAGCCCACAACACCGGGGCAAAGACATAAAATTATTGGTACTTTCGAAGAAATTACTGCACGGGTACCAGAAAAGTCTCTTGTATTTGGTAAGAAATCCTCAGGTGGCCGTAACAATGAGGGTAAGATGACGATGCGTTACATCGGCGGCGGTCACAAGAAGGTGATTCGTATTGTTGACTTCAAGAGAAATAAAGACGGTGTGCCGGCTGTAGTCAAGACAATCGAGTATGATCCGAACCGTTCGGCTCGTATCGCTTTGTTGTTTTATGCAGATGGCGAAAAAAGATACATTATTGCTCCCAATGGTTTGAAAGTTGGAGCGACTGTAATGTCAGGTGAAAATGCTGCTCCTGAAATAGGAAATGCACTTCCTCTTCAGAACATCCCTGTAGGTACAGTGATTCACAATATTGAATTGCGTCCGGGTCAGGGAGCTGCTTTGGTTCGTTCGGCTGGAAACTTTGCTCAGTTGACTTCGAGAGAAGGAAACTATTGCGTTATCAAGTTGCCTTCCGGTGAACTTCGTCAGATTCTGAGCACTTGCAAGGCCACTATCGGCAGCGTAGGTAACTCGGATCATGGCTTGGAAAGCTCTGGTAAGGCTGGTCGTACCCGCTGGTTGGGCCGTCGTCCGCGCAACCGTGGCGTTGTCATGAACCCTGTAGATCACCCGATGGGTGGTGGTGAAGGACGTGCTTCCGGCGGACATCCGAGATCTCGCAAGGGCTTGTATGCTAAGGGCCTGAAGACAAGAGCTCCAAAGAAGCAGTCGTCTAAGTATATTATTGAGAGAAGAAAGAAGTAACCTGATTAATCGAAGAATTTTATGAGTCGTTCATTAAAAAAAGGCCCGTATATTAACGTTAAACTTGAGAAAAAAATTCTTGCCATGAATGAAAGTGGCAAGAAAGTTGTTGTTAAGACTTGGGCCAGAGCTTCAATGATTTCGCCTGATTTTGTTGGGCATACCGTTGCAGTTCACAATGGAAATAAATTCATTCCTGTTTATGTTACGGAGAATATGGTAGGACACAAGTTGGGCGAGTTCGCTCCGACGCGTACGTTCAGAGGTCATGCCGGTAACAAGAAAAAATAAAAACAGGATTTACTGAAATAAAAAAGTAATAATATAATGGGAGCAAGAAAAAAAATATCGGCTGAAAAAAGAAAAGAAGCCCTTAAGACCATGTATTTTGCAAAATTGCAAAATGTTCCTACTTCCCCCCGTAAAATGCGTTTGGTGGCTGACATGATACGCGGCATGGAAGTGAATAAGGCACTTGGCGTTTTGAAGTTCTCTACGAAAGAGGCTGCTGCCAGACTCGAGAAGCTGTTGCGTTCCGCAATCGCTAACTGGGAACAGAAGAATGAGCGTAAAGCTGAGAGCGGCGAATTGTTCATAACCAAGATTTATGTGGATGGTGGTGCCACGCTGAAGAGAATGCGTCCGGCCCCGCAGGGTAGAGGTTATAGAATTCGCAAGCGTTCTAACCACGTAACGCTGTTCGTAGGTTCTAAAAGTAATAACGAAGATCAAAATTAAGGTGTAATGGGACAAAAAGTTAATCCAATAAGCAACCGTTTAGGAATTATCAGAGGTTGGGATTCCAATTGGTATGGCGGCAAGAATTACGGAGATTCTTTGCTGGAAGATAGCAAAATCCGTAAATATTTGAACGCCAGACTTGCAAAGGCCAGTGTTTCAAGAATCGTCATTGAACGTACGCTGAAGCTGGTGACTATTACTGTTTGTACTGCACGCCCGGGTATCATTATCGGTAAAGGCGGTCAAGAAGTTGACAAGTTGAAAGAGGAGTTGAAGAAGATTACCGATAAGGATATTCAAATTAATATCTTCGAAGTGAAGAGACCTGAATTGGACGCTGTTATCGTGGCTAACAACGTGGCTCGTCAGGTGGAAGGCAAGATTGCCTATCGTCGTGCCATCAAGATGGCTATTGCCAACACGATGCGCATGGGTGCTGAAGGCATCAAGATTCAGATTTCCGGACGTCTGAATGGTGCAGAAATCGCACGTTCTGAAATGTATAAGGAGGGCAGAACTCCTTTGCACACTTTTAGAGCTGACATCGACTATTGCCATACAGAAGCACTGACAAAGGTTGGCGTTTTGGGTGTTAAAGTTTGGATTTGCCGTGGCGAGGTTTATGGGAAGAAAGAATTGGCACCGAACTTCACTCAGAAAGAAAGCGGGCGTGGAAGCAACGCCGGAGCTAATGGTGGCAGAAGCTTTAAGAGAAAGAAAAATAACAATCGCTAACGGATTTGATTTTTAGGAACTATGTTACAACCGAAAAAAACAAAATTCAGAAGACAGCAGAAGGGCCGTCAAAAAGGTAATGCCCAGCGTGGCAACCAGTTGGCGTTTGGCTCTTTCGGCATTAAAGCTTTGGAGACAAAGTGGATAACTGGCCGCCAGATTGAGGCTGCGCGTGTTGCTGTTACAAGATATATGCAGCGTCAGGGACAGATTTGGATTCGCATTTTCCCGGACAAACCTATCACGAGAAAACCCGCTGATGTACGTATGGGTAAAGGTAAGGGTAGCCCTGAGGGATTTGTTGCGCCTGTTACGCCGGGCAGAATCATTATCGAGGCAGAAGGCGTTTCTTATGAAATCGCCAAGGAAGCTTTGCGTTTGGCTGCTCAGAAGCTTCCTATCACAACCAAGTTTGTGGTAAGACGTGATTATGATATTCAAAATCAAAATGCTTAAGAGTTATGAAGATAGCAGAAATTAGAGAAATGTCCACCAATGATTTGGTGGAAAGAGTGGAAGCTGAAGTAGCCAATTACCAGCAGATGGTTTTGAATCATTCTATTTCTCCTTTGGATAATCCTTCTCAAATCAGACAACTGCGTCGGACGATTGCGCGTATGAAAACCGAGTTACGCCAAAGGGAACTTAACAATAAATGATGAGTTTGATGGAAGCAAGAAATTTAAGAAAAGAAAGAATGGGTGTTGTGCTTAGCAACAAGATGGACAAGACCATCACTGTAGCGGCTAAGTTTAAGGAGAAGCACCCTATTTATGGTAAGTTCGTCAGCAAGACGAAGAAATACCATGCTCATGATGAAAAGAATGAGTGCAATGTCGGCGATACTGTACGAATCATGGAAACTCGTCCTTTGAGTAAGACTAAGAGATGGAGAGTAGTAGAAATCGTAGAAAGAGCTAAGTAATTATGATACAAGCAGAATCCAGACTTACAGTATGTGATAATAGTGGAGCAAAAGAGGCTCTCTGTATCCGTGTTTTGGGCGGAACGGGTCGCCGTTATGCTTCTGTTGGGGATGTGATTGTAGTTTCTATCAAGAGCGTCATCCCGTCGAGTGATATTAAGAAAGGTGCCGTGTCCAAGGCTTTGGTAGTGCGTACTAAGAAGGAAATCCGTCGCCCGGATGGTTCTTATATACGTTTTGATGATAATGCTTGTGTGCTGTTGAACAATGCGGGTGAAATTCGTGGTAGCCGTATCTTCGGTCCGGTTGCTCGTGAGCTTCGTGCCGCTAACATGAAAGTCGTATCACTGGCTCCGGAAGTACTTTAATTTTGTAATAGATTTAAGTAATGGCTAAATTACATATAAAGAAAGGCGATACAGTTTACGTTAACTCCGGTGAGGATAAGGGAAAGACTGGTCGTGTATTGAAGGTTCTTGTGAAGAAGAACCGTGCCATCGTAGAAGGCATCAATATGGTTTCCAAGAGCACGAAGCCGAGTGCTAAGAATCCCCAAGGCGGTATTATCAAGCAAGAGGCTTCCATTCATCTCTCAAACTTGAATCCGGTTGATCCCAAAACGGGAAATCCTACGCGCATTGGTAGAAAATTAGTTGAGAATGCTAATGGCAAGAAGACTTTAGTACGTTATTCTAAAAAATCAGGGGAGGAGATTAAGTAATGGGTAATACTGCTAGCCTTAAGAAAGAATATGCAGAGCGTATAGCTCCTGCATTGAAATCACAGTTCCAATATTCTTCTTCTATGCAGGTGCCTGTTCTCAAGAAGATTGTCATCAATCAGGGCTTGGGAATTGCAGTTGCTGACAAGAAGATTATTGACGTTGCAATCAGTGAGTTGACAGCCATCACGGGTCAGAAAGCCGTGGCAACTGTTTCTCGCAAGGACATTGCAAACTTTAAGTTGCGTAAGAAAATGCCGGTTGGTGTTATGGTAACTCTGCGTCGCGAGAGAATGTACGAGTTCCTCGAGAGACTTGTGCGTGTCGCATTGCCTCGTATCCGTGACTTCAAGGGCATTGAAAGCAAGTTTGATGGTAAAGGTAATTATACGCTGGGTATCCAAGAGCAGATCATTTTCCCTGAAATCAACATCGACAGTATAACGAGGATTTTGGGTATGAACATTACTTTCGTTACATCTGCCAACACGGATGAAGAAGGTTATGCTCTGTTGAAGGAATTTGGCTTACCGTTTAAGAACGCAAAAAAAGATTGATATATGGCAAAGGAATCAATGAAAGCACGTGAAGTAAAACGTGCCAAATTAGTCGCCAGATATGCCGAGAAAAGAGCTGCATTGAAGAAGATTGTCAGCACAGGTGATGCTGCAGAGGCCTATGAAGCTGCCAGAAAGTTGCAGGATCTTCCTAAGAATGCCAATCCTATTCGCTTGCACAACCGTTGTAAGCTGACGGGACGTCCCAAAGGTTATATCCGTCAGTTCGGCATCTCCAGAATCCAGTTCCGCGAGATGGCTTCCAATGGTCTTATCCCCGGCGTTAAGAAGGCAAGCTGGTAATTTGTTTTTTAAATATTGTCAGGGTAGTCCTGATTAATTTAATTTTATTTTATATGACTGATCCAATAGCAGATTATTTGACTAGATTGCGGAACGCCATTCAGGCCAAGCACAGAGTGGTTGAAGTACCCGCTTCTAATTTGAAAAAGGAAATCACAAAGATCCTTTTTGAGAAAGGCTACATTCTTAATTACAAGTTTGTAGACGATGGTCCTCAAGGTACGATCAAGGTCGCTTTGAAGTATGATCCTGTTAATAAGGTGAACGCAATTAAGAAGCTCGAAAGAATTTCTTCTCCGGGTATGCGTAAATACACCGGTTACAAGGATATGCCGCGTGTTATTAACGGTTTGGGTATTGCTATATTGTCTACCTCCAAAGGTGTGATGACAGACAAAGAGGCTGCAGAACAGAAAATTGGTGGTGAAGTATTGTGTTATGTTTATTAATCTTCGGAGGAATTAGTAATGTCTAGAATAGGAAAATTACCCATCGTTATCCCCGCCGGTGTGACCGTGACTTTGAAAGATGATGTAGTTACAGTCAAGGGACCGAAAGGCGAGTTGAGCCAATATGTGAATCCAGCAATCAGCGTCACAATTGATAATAATCATGTAGTATTGGCCGAAGTAGCTGATGCCATGTTGGACAATCCTAAACAAAAGCACGCTTATCACGGCTTGTACCGTGCTTTGATTCACAATATGGTCGTTGGTGTTTCTGAAGGCTATAAGAAAGAATTGGAGCTTGTAGGTGTCGGCTATCGTGCTTCCAACCAAGGTAATATTATTGAGTTGGCTTTAGGTTATACGCATAACATATTTATCCAGTTGCCCCCTGAGATTAAAGTTGAGACTAAGTCTGAAAGAAATAAGAATCCTCTTATTATTTTAGAGTCTTGCGATAAGCAATTGCTTGGTCAAGTGTGCTCTAAGATTCGTTCTTTCCGTAAGCCTGAACCGTACAAGGGTAAGGGTGTCAAGTTTGTTGGCGAAGAAATTCGCAGAAAGTCTGGTAAATCAGCCGGTGCTAAATAATCATTTTAATTGATACTGTTATGACAACAAAAATAGAAAGACGAATTAAAATTAAATATAGAGTACGCAACAAGATTTCGGGTACTCCTGAATGTCCGCGTATGAGTGTGTTCAGAAGCAATAAGCAAATCTATGTTCAGGTGATTGATGATTTGGCTGGCAAGACTTTGGCTGCTGCTTCTTCACTGGGTATGACAGAGAAGATGACGAAGAAGGAACAAGCTGCCAAGGTTGGTGAATTGATCGCCAAGAAGGCTCAAGAAGCTGGCATCACAACCGTTGTATTTGACCGTAATGGTTATTTGTATCACGGTAGAGTAAAAGAAGTGGCTGATGCAGCCCGTAACGGTGGACTTAAATTTTAATCATTATGGCAAAACTGAATAATAGAGTTAAGATTGCTAGCGATATTGAGCTGAAGGATAGATTGGTTGCCATCAATCGCGTAACCAAGGTTACGAAGGGTGGTAGAACCTTTACTTTTTCCGCTATTGTGGTTGTAGGTAATGAAGAAGGCATCATAGGATGGGGCTTGGGCAAAGCCGGTGAGGTGACTGCTGCCATTGCCAAGGGGGTAGAGGCAGCCAAGAAGAACCTGACCAGAGTGCCTGTATTGAAGGGAACTGTTCCTCACGAACAGTCCGCCAAGTTTGGTGGTGCTGAGGTCTTCATTAAGCCTGCTTCTCATGGAACAGGTGTGGTAGCCGGTGGCGCTATGCGTGCTGTGCTCGAAAGTGTGGGCGTTACGGACGTATTGGCTAAGTCCAAGGGCTCTTCTAACCCTCACAATCTGGTGAAGGCTACCATCTTGGCGTTGAGCGAAATGCGCGATGCACGTATGGTTGCTCAGAATAGAGGTATTTCGATTGACAAAGTATTTAGAGGATAAGGAGAATTTTTATGTCGACTATAAAGATTAAGCAAGTAAAGAGTAGAATTGGCGCTCCTGCTGATCAGAAGAGAACACTTGATGCGCTGGGACTTCGTAAGTTGAATCGCGTGGTTGAACACGAATGTACTCCTTCAATTCTTGGAATGGTGAACAAGGTAAAGCACCTCGTAGCCATTGTGAAGTAATATAATGTTGAATATTAAACGAGTTACGATATGAACTTAAGTAATTTAAAGCCTGCTGCTGGATCTACAAAGACAAGGAAGAGAATCGGTCGTGGACCGGGCTCTGGTTTGGGCGGCACTTCCACAAGAGGTCATAAAGGTGCTAAGTCAAGATCGGGATATTCCAAGAAAATCGGTTTTGAGGGTGGTCAGATGCCTCTTCAGCGCCGTGTTCCGAAATTTGGCTTTAAGAATATCAATCGTGTAGAATACAAGGCTATCAACTTGGATACTATTCAGAAGTTGGCTGAAGCCAAGAGTCTGCAGGTTGTTGGCATTAGCGACTTGATAGCAGCTGGTTTCATTTCTGCAAATCAACTGGTGAAGATATTAGGTAATGGAACTTTGACTGCTAAGGTGGATGTTCAGGCTCATGCGTTTTCCAAGACTGCTGAGGCTGCCATCGAAGCTGTAGGTGGACAAGTAGTAAAACTCTGATTCAATGAGAAAAGCTATTGAAACATTAAAGAATATATGGAAGATTGAGGATCTGAGACAACGGATCCTCATCACCATATTGTTTGTGGCAATTTACCGTTTCGGTTCTTATGTAGTGTTGCCGGGCATCAACCCGTCAATGCTGTCTCAGTTGCATCAACAAACAAGCGAGGGCCTTTTAGCCTTGTTAAATATGTTTTCGGGAGGAGCATTTTCTAATGCGTCTATTTTCGCGTTAGGAATCATGCCGTATATTTCTGCCTCCATTGTGATCCAACTCCTTGGAATTGCTGTTCCTTATTTCCAGAAGTTGCAGCGTGAGGGTGAAAGCGGCAGGAGGAAAATGAATCAATATACCCGTTATTTGACGATTATCGTATTGTTGGTTCAGGCACCTTCTTATTTGTTTAACTTGAAAATGCAGGCAGGTCCTTCCTTAAATGCTTCATTAGACTGGACTCTGTTTATGTTTACTTCTACCATTATTTTGGCTGCTGGAAGTATGTTCATCTTGTGGTTGGGCGAGCGTATAACCGATAAGGGTATTGGCAATGGTATCTCTTTGATCATTATGATTGGTATTATTGCGCGTTTGCCTCAATCATTGTTCCAAGAGTTGATTTCCCGAATGACCGATAAAACCGGTGGTTTGGTGATGTTCTTGATTGAGATTGTCGTATTGCTGCTTGTGATTGCTGCTGCCATTCTTTTGGTGCAGGGTACAAGAAAGATTCCTGTGCAATATGCAAAGAAGATTGTCGGCAACAAGCAATATGGTGGTGCTCGCCAGTATATACCTTTGAAGGTGAATGCTGCCAATGTGATGCCTATCATCTTTGCCCAAGCCATCATGTTCATCCCTATTACCTTTATCGGATTTGCCAACGTGGAAAGCTTGAGCGGATTTGCCCGTGCATTTACTGACCATACAAGTTTTTGGTATAATTTGGTATTTGCTATTTTGATTATAGTCTTTACCTATTTTTATACCGCCATTACTATCAATCCGACACAGATGGCCGAGGATATGAAGCGTAATAATGGCTTTATCCCTGGCATCAAACCGGGTAAGAACACGGCTGAGTATATTGACGTGATTATGTCTCGCATTACTCTTCCAGGTTCATTCTTCTTGGCTCTCGTGGCCATTATGCCCGCTTTTGCAGGATTGTTTGGTGTGACTTCGGAATTTGCCCAGTTCTTTGGGGGAACTTCGTTGCTGATTCTTGTGGGTGTAGTACTTGACACGTTGCAGCAAGTTGAAAGCCATTTGTTGATGAGACATTATGACGGCTTGCTGAAGACCGGGCGAATCAAAGGACGTAATGCAAATATCGCTGCTTATTAATTAAGAGAAGATGATATTTCTTAAGACGGATGATGAAATTGAGTTACTCCGTAAGAGTAATCTTTTGGTAGGACAGACTTTGGCAGAGATTGCTAAAGCTGTCAAACCAGGGGTTACAACCGGTGAGCTTGACAAAATTGCCGATGAATTCATACGGGATCATGGAGCTGTGCCGACATTCAAAGGCTTTCCTAACCCTTATGGTTCTCCATTTCCCGCATCAATATGCACATCAGTGAATGAACAGGTTGTGCATGGAATACCCGGTGATGTGGTATTGAAAGATGGTGATATCGTTTCTGTGGATTGTGGAACTTATATGAATGGCTTTTGCGGGGATTCCGCATATACTTTTTGTGTCGGTGAGGTTGCAGAAGACGTTCGTCAGTTGTTGAAGGTCACAAAAGAAGCTCTCTATATAGGAATTGAGACTGCAGTTCATGGAAAGCGCATTGGAGACATCGGTTATGCCATCCAGCAGCATTGTGAGGCTCATTCTTATGGAGTGGTTCGCGAGTTTGTAGGTCATGGTATTGGCCAAGATATGCACGAGGATCCTCAAGTGCCGAACTATGGAAGACGTGGTTACGGTCCTGTGTTGAAACAAGGTCTCTGTATTGCCATCGAGCCTATGATCACATTGGGAGATAGGCACGTGGTGATGGAAGGTGACGGTTGGTCAGTGAGGACGAAGGACAGAAAATGTGCCGCTCACTTTGAGCACACGATTGCTGTTACTGCGGGCAAAGCTGATATCTTGTCTTCGTTTGATTTCATTGAAGAAGTGTTAGGAGATAATGCAATTTAAATAATTAATATGGCAAAGCAATCTGCAATAGAACAAGATGGAGTTATCGTCGAAGCATTGTCCAATGCAATGTTTCGCGTAGAATTGGAGAACGGTCATGAAATCACGGCTCATATTTCCGGCAAGATGCGTATGCATTATATCAAAATCCTGCCGGGTGATAAGGTCCGTGTCGAAATGTCCCCTTATGATTTGTCAAAAGGTAGAATAGTCTTTAGATATAAATAATTTGAGATATGAAAGTAAGAGCATCTTTAAAGAAGCGTACACCGGAATGCAAAATTGTCAGACGCAATGGCCGTTTGTATGTGATTAACAAGAAAAATCCTAAGTATAAACAACGTCAAGGATAAATTTATTATTTTTGCAGAAAAATAATCTTAGTATATGGCTATAAGAATAGTTGGTGTCGATTTGCCTCAGAATAAGAGAGGTGAAATTGCGTTGACCTATATTTATGGAATAGGTCGTAGTAGTTCAGCAAAAATATTGGATAAGGCAGGTGTTGACAGAGACCTGAAAGTAAAAGACTGGACGGATGATCAGGCAGCCAAGATTCGTGAGATCATTGGTGCTGAGTACAAAGTGGAAGGTGACCTCCGCTCTGAAGTTCAATTGAACATCAAGCGTTTGATGGACATCGGTTGCTATCGTGGCGTGCGCCATCGTATCGGTTTGCCTGTGCGTGGACAGAGCACTAAGAACAACGCTCGTACACGTAAGGGCAAGAAGAAAACCGTTGCTAACAAGAAAAAAGCTACTAAATAATAAGTGTTGATATGGCAAAAAAAACAGTTGCAGCAAAAAAGAGAAATGTGAAGGTGGATGCCAACGGCCAATTGCACGTTCATTCGTCTTTCAACAACATTATTGTTTCTCTGGCAAACAGTGAAGGCCAGATTATTTCTTGGTCTTCTGCCGGAAAAATGGGATTCAGAGGCTCTAAGAAGAACACGCCGTATGCCGCACAGATGGCAGCACAAGATTGTGCGAAGGTTGCGTATGACTTGGGCTTGAGAAAGGTAAAGGCATACGTCAAGGGACCTGGTAACGGTCGTGAATCTGCTATCAGAACCATTCATGGTGCCGGCATTGAGGTTACGGAAATCATTGACGTTACTCCGTTGCCGCATAACGGATGTCGTCCTCCGAAAAGACGTAGAGTTTAAGATTTACCTTTAATTAGCATGAAACTTGATTTTGTTATTGGATTGTATCAAATTCTTCTCTGCAATCGCGGCTGCAACAAATTGAGTTCATCAATAACATTTAAAAATTAAGAAAGAAATGGCTAGATATACTGGACCAAAATCAAGAATTGCCCGTAAATTCGGTGAAGGTATTTTTGGAGCTGATAAAGTTCTCTCGAAGAAGAATTATCCTCCTGGACAACATGGTAACTCCAGAAAGAGAAAGACTTCTGAATATGGTGTGCAGTTGCGTGAAAAGCAAAAAGCCAAATATACGTATGGCGTTTTGGAGAAACAGTTCCGTAACTTGTTCGAAAAGGCCGCTACTTCCAAAGGTATTACTGGTGAAGTATTGCTTCAGTTGCTGGAAAGCCGTTTGGACAACATCGTATTCCGTTTGGGTATTGCCCCCACGCGTGCAGCTGCCCGTCAGTTGGTGAGCCACAAGCACATCACGGTGGATGGCGAAGTGGTTAACATCCCTTCTTATTCGGTAAAACCCGGTCAGATTGTGGGTGTGCGTGAGCGTTCGAAGTCTTTGGAAGTAATTGCTAATTCGTTGGCAGGTTTCAACCACAGCAAATATCCTTGGCTGGAGTGGGACGATAATGCGAAGGTAGGCAAGTTGCTCCATGTTCCTGAAAGAGCAGACATTCCTGAGAACATTAAAGAGCATTTGATCGTAGAATTGTATTCTAAATAATAATTAATTTCATGGCGATATTAGCATTTCAAAAACCTGATAAAGTATTAATGTTGGAAGCGGACTCTAAATTCGGAAAATTCGAATTTCGTCCGTTGGAGCCCGGTTTCGGTATTACCGTGGGTAATGCACTGCGCCGCATCCTGCTTTCTTCATTGGAAGGTTTTGCTATCACTACCATCAAGATTGAGGGAGTGGAGCATGAATTCTCCAGTGTACCGGGAGTAAAAGAGGATGTCACTAACATCATCTTGAATCTGAAACAAGTCCGGTTCAAGCAAATCGTAGAAGAGTTCGAGAGTGAAAAAGTAAGCATCACGGTTGAGAACTCAAGTGAATTCAAGGCAGGTGACATTGGCAAGTATTTGACTGGATTTGAAGTGTTAAATCCTGAATTAGTTATTTGTCATTTAGACCCTAAGTCTACGATGCAGATGGATATTACAATCAACAAGGGCCGTGGTTATGTTCCCGCAGATGAGAACCGTGACTACTGTACCGAAGTGAATGCAATTCCCATCGATTCTATTTATACTCCGATACGTAATGTTAAGTATCAGATTGAGCCTTATCGTGTTGAGCAAAAGACCGACTATGACAAGCTGGTGCTTGAGATTACTACCGACGGTTCCATTCACCCGAAGGAAGCGCTGAAGGAGGCTGCAAAGATTCTGATTTATCACTTCATGCTCTTCTCCGATGAGAAGATTACGCTGGAGACCAATGATGCCGACGGCAACGAAGAGTTTGATGAAGAAGTTTTGCACATGCGTCAATTGTTGAAGACCAAACTGGTTGACATGGATCTTTCTGTTCGTGCCCTCAACTGCTTGAAGGCTGCGGATGTGGAGACCTTGGGCGACTTGGTTCAGTTCAACAAGACCGACCTCTTGAAGTTCCGCAACTTCGGAAAGAAATCGCTCACCGAGCTTGATGATTTGCTGGAGAGTCTGAATCTGTCGTTTGGAACTGATATTTCTAAATACAAATTAGATAAAGAATAAACAATGAGACACAATAAGAAATTCAATCATTTGGGTCGTACTGCTTCTCACAGAAATGCAATGTTGGCTAATATGGCATGTTCTTTGATCAAGCACAAAAGAATCACTACGACCGTTGCCAAGGCTAAGGCACTGAAAAAGTACGTTGAGCCCTTGCTCACAAAGTCCAAGAACGATACGACCAACTCGCGTCGCGTGGTGTTCAGTTACCTGCAGGACAAGTATGCCATCACAGAGCTTTTCAAGGAAATTTCTGTGAAGATTGCTGACCGTCCTGGTGGCTACACGCGTATCATTAAGACGGGCCACCGTCTGGGTGATAATGCTGAGATGTGCTTCATCGAACTCGTTGATTACAACGAGAACATGGCTAAGGACAAGGCTGCCAAGAAGGTGACGCGTACTCGCCGTTCCAAGAAGAACGCTGCTGCCGCGCCTGCCGCCGAAGCTGCCGCTGAGACTCCGGTTGCTGAGGGTACTAAGACTGAAGCTGCTGCTGAATAATAAATTTGCTCTTATTACGATAGGGGATGCACTGTTGAAGGTGTGTCCCCTTTTTATTTTGGCGGGTAAGCGGAACATTTTGGCTTTTGGAGCGTTATATATGCATATATAACCCTATAAAAGAACTTAAAATGAAGAAATTGTTTTTATTGGCGGCCTTGGCAATGTTTGCAGTGGCCTGCGATGATGATTCCGCCCCTGTTGGTGGCGAGGAGACCATGGAGCTGATAGCGCCTGCACTCTATATGGACGTGGTTACAAGCGATGGGAACAAGCCATTCACCGGCGTGTTGAGCATAGCTCCGTGTACGGAGGGGACCTCGATTTATTATGGCAACTATGTCAACAGCAAATTGAGCCCGTTCTATGGCTATTACTTTGTGCAGAATGGTGAGTTGTATACCAGCGATTCCAATCGTGAATTGTATCTGCCTGTGGGCAATTATGAAATGGTGTATTGGGGGACGCCCAAATATGAAGAGCCCATTTATGCCTATCCTGCAGTGCGTGAGCCGGCTTACAGCATTGGTGGGGACATGGCCCAGCAGGATTTCACGTTGCTGAAGATGTCCGACAGTGATGCGTATTATCCCACTTACGACCTTGTGTTTGCTTGCCATCCGGTGAAGGTGGGCACGGAGGATCTGGATGCGGCCTTGAAGCGCGTGGTGGCCGGGCTGAAAATCATCCTGAAGGACAAGGATGGCCAGGTATTGAGCACCGAGATTACGAATGTCGAGGTGCGCGTGACCAACATCTATGAGAAGCTGAATGCCTATACGGCCGAGCCTCATGGCAACCCGTGTACGGTGGCTTTCCCCTTGGTGCGCTCCACAGACGGCCTACAGATGAGCAACGGCATCGTGATGCTGTTTCCTTCCGTCGGCATACCGGAGTTGCAGTTGAACATCTCTTTGGCAGACGGGCAGGTCAAGCACATCAACCAACAGTTGAAACAGCCATTGGAGGCCAACAACAAGCTGACGTTGACCATCAGTATCGGTGATATCTTTGAAGAAGAGACTTCGGGCAGCATCACCGTCGATGAGTGGAACGAGAATCACGAGGAAATAGACGTGCCGGTGTTGCAATAAGTCATTCCACCACCGCAATCCCCATCTTTCCCATCAGAAAACAAGCATTCATGTTCTGCGCCACGCCCTCCCGCAGGCGATAGCTGAAGGTCAGCGTGTCGCCCGTGATGTCAGCCTCGAAGCAATGGTTGCGGATTTGGCCGGGGAAGGCATCGGCCAGGGTGCCGAGGGCCAGGTCGTGCGTGGCGATGATGCCGTCGGCGTGGAGGGCCATGAACTGGCGGATGAGGGCCAGCGAGCCTTTCTGCTTGTCGGTGGAGTTGGTGCCCTTCAGTATCTCGTCCAGGATGATGAAGAGGCGTTCGCCCTGTTGCAGCTTGTCGATGAGGAGTTTCAGGCGTTTCAACTCGGCAAAGAAGTAGGACTCGTTGTCGGCCAGGGAGTCGCTGGTGCGCAGGCTGGTGACGAGACGGACAGGCATCAGCTCCAGGGCCGTGGCGCAGACCGGGGCACCGATGCAGGCCAGCAGGAAGTTGACGCCCACCGTGCGCAGGTAGGTGCTCTTGCCTGCCATGTTGGCGCCGGTGATGATGATGAACTCCGGGCGGCGGGTCATGCTGAAGTCGTTGCGCACGCAGCGGTCGCGGGGCATCAGCGGATGGCCCAGGGCGGTGGCGCGGAAGGTGAAGGACTGGTCCGCCGGGGCGAGGATGGCAGGATACGTGTAGTCCGGATGGTTATAGGCAAAGGTGGCGAGGGACAGCAGCGCGTCCATACGGCCGATGGCATCGAGCCAGCCTGGCAACGAGGCGGCATATTGCTCCTTCCACCGCTCGATGCGCATGATTTGCCACAGTTCCCAGAAGAAGGTGCCGTTCAGCACGGTGTACATCAGGTAGTTGTTGCGCTGGTCCAGCTCGTTCATCAGCTGGTTCAGGCGGAGGATGGCGTGCGAGGCGCGGCCGCTCTCTTCCTTGATGTCCGCCAGCAGCCGGGCTTGCAAGGGCTGTTCGTCCATCAGGCGGAGCAGGCGGGCGTAGGTGCCCAGTATCTGCAGCTTCTTGCCGTAGACATTTTGCACCCGCGTGACCTTTCCCGTGAAGAAGAAGCTGAGCAGCGCGAAGGCTATCCACAGGGTGCCCCAGGCGGAGGCGGACACCAGCCCTGCCAGGACAAGCCCCAGGCAGAGCGCATTGGCACCGCCCACCACGCAGGGCAGGGCGCGTAGCAGGGGGCGGCAACGGAACGTCGTGGGGCTGACGGCCCAGGCTTGAAGTTCACCCTCGTCAGCACTTTTCCCCTTGTGCAGCAGGCCAAGGATGCGGAATCGTTGGCGGAAGTCTGTCAAGGCAGATAACTCTTGCACGGCGGCCTGCCGGGCTTCTATCTCCTCCTTGTCTTCCAGGTGTTCCCCCAGCCAGGCGGCCAGGCGGGCCCTTCCGGGCTGCGTGCAGGTGCGGTTGAGGCAAGGGAAGAGGGAGCGCGGCCCGTAGACGTCGAGGTCGAAGGCATAGCGGTGCGCCGGGTCGATATACTCCGCACCATCATCGAAGGCGGAAGTGTCCAGGTCCAGTGCAGCCAGTTCCTGCCGGTTGACCTCAGCCTCCTTCTCCAGGTAATCCTTGCGGCGGAACAGGCGGTTGTGATACTTGACGAGGGCCAGGAAAGGCAACATCGTCGCCGCCAAGGCACCCACCCACAGCGGCCAGCCGTCGTGACGCAGGGCGATGGCCGCCGCAATGCCTCCCACAAAGAGGATGACGCGCAGCAGGCTGATGCGCAGAATCTGTTGTTGTACTTGTCTGAGGTTCGCTTCGGCACGCTCCGCCCGTTGGCGGTAGTCGGTGGCGATGGTTTCGATGGTCTGCATAAATGATTAGTTTTTCTCCTGCGGATGTTGTCGGTATTCACAGATGAACTCATCCAGCGCGACGGCTCCCTTGGGTGTGGAGATGCCGCGCAGGAAGGTGAACATGATGGACTCGTACACGTCCAGGAAGGGGTACGTCTTGCACAGGTCGCTCTCCATCAGGATGTCCATCTGCGCCCGCAGCAGGTGGTTGACGATGGGGAAGTGGACATCCTCGCGGAAGAACCCCTGCCGCACGCCCTCGCGGAAGAAGTTTACGGCGTCCTCCGTGGTGCGGTTGTTGCCGTTCTTCAGGAACTCGTATGCGCGGGGATACTTCTGGATGTCCTCGAAGAAGCGGCGGCTGGTGGCGTGGTAGCGTTCGATGCTGCGCTGATAGCGCTTCAGCAGGATTTCCAGCACGTTGCATGACTCTGAAATCTCCTGCATGTAGGCTTTCTCCGCCTCCATCTCGTGACGGATGCACTCGATGAGCAGTGTCTCCTTGTCCGCAAAGACCTCGTAGAGCGTGCGTTTGGAGATGCCGAACGAGGCGGCGATGTCGTCCATCGTGATGCTCTTGATGCCGTGTTCGGCAAATAGTTGGCCGGCGGCTTCGATGATTTTCTCCTTCAGCTCCCGGCGGGCGGCGGCTTGTCTGGCTGGTTCGTTCATAGTCCTGTTCCTTGTTAATGCGTATGCAAAGATAAGCAAGAAAACTCAATAAGCAAGCAGCGTTTCCCCTTTTTTCTGTCCATTACATGGGGCAGTGACCGCCCGCCTTAGGGAAAAAGGAGCCCTTACAAGGGGTAAAATGTCTGCCTTGCCATGGATAAAACTTCCCGTCCGCCGCGGATAATTTATAGCTTTGGGTTGAAGTTTTATAACTTTAGGTTGAAGTTTTATAGTTTTTAGCCTAAAGTTATATAGCTTCATGCTGATTTTCCAGGTTATCCGCTTAGGGGCCAGGGCTGACGCATTACTTTATTTCATCATTTTGCCATGGTGCATCTAAAAGTTCAGCAAGAAACTCATCGCTCCATCCCGCCATTTTCCTTTTCCCCTTAAGGCTTGCTTTTCTCTTGTTGTTTTTTAGTTGTGTCATGGCTATCTTGTTCAGCACTGAAAAATTCTGTGCCGCATTTTTCTTTTTTTTCTGACTATCCTCATT
>CASEYC010000013.1 GCA_949292025.1 uncultured Bacteroides sp.
GCTCCGCTTATCGGAGGTCTGCCGCTCGTGGCCCACAACAGCAGTTTCGACGAGCGCTGTCTGCGGGCGGTGTTCCGTACCTACAGTATGGACTATCCGGATTACATATTCCTGTGTACCTGCATTGCCTCCAGGCGCGTATTCGGGCCGGAACTGCCTAACCACCAGCTTCAGACCGTCGCGGCCCGCTGCGGTTTCGACCTGACGCGGCACCATCACGCGCTGGCGGATGCTGAGGCCTGCGCCGCCATTGCCCTCAGAATACTGTAATTCTCGCAACGTGACCGAAAATGTGGCACAGGGCAATCAAGAGGTGAAAAGATGGGAGCATCAAATAAGTCATTAGACTTATGATAGATGGGTCCAGCATGTGGCGTTTAAGTAAGTGTTTGATATCCAGAGTTTCTGAAAATAGGTGTTTGCTGGACTGAGGGTGAAAAGGCGGTTTTGTGGCAAAATGTGTAAGGTCCGGCATCTCGTTAAAATGCATATGTTTGATAATAAGTACAATGCGTCTGAGCTGTATGCTGGACATCGTAAAAAGACTTCGTGACCCGTGTTGTCGGGCCGGCTGGCTGCGGCTTCCACGTCATTTTCCGCATCAGCCGAAAATCTCCCTCAGTTCCTTGTTGCTCAGCTTGCCTATCCAGCTTTCGCCGCTTGCCACGGTCATGTCCGCCAAGTGTTTCTTCTGCTGGATCATGTCGTTGATGCGTTCTTCAAAGGTGTCTTTGGTGATGAAGCGGTGCACCATGACGTTCCGTTGCTGCCCGATGCGGTAGGCGCGGTCGGTAGCTTGGGCTTCCACGGCCGGATTCCACCACAGGTCGTAGTGGATGACGTGTGAGGCGGCTGTGAGGTTCAGCCCCGTCCCGGCTGCCTTGAGCGAGAGGATGAAGATCTTGTCGCTCCGAAGGTTTTGGAAACGCTCCACCATTTCCTGACGTTGCTTTACACTGCATCCACCGTGGTAGAACAAGGGGCGTTGTCCTAACCGTTCTTCGATGAAGCGCACCAGCAAGTCGCCCATTTCGCGGAACTGAGTGAACACAAGCACTTTTTCGCCATTCGCCACGATGCCTTCCAGGCGGTCCAGCAGCATCTCCGCCTTGCCAGAAAGCTCAATGCGGGCATCGCCGTTCTTGAGGAACTGCGCCGGGTGGTTGCAGATTTGCTTCAAGGCAAGAATCATTTGCAGGATAAGTCCCTGACGCTTGAAAAGGGATTCGTGGTCGGTGGTATCGAGCCCCTCGATTTCCGCCATGGCTGCTTCGAGCGTGCGGTGGTAGAGGGCGGCCTGCTCCGAAGTGAGTGCGGCATAATCGTCCTGTTCTATCTTGTCCGGCAGGTCGGAGATGATGTTCTTGTCAGTCTTCATACGGCGCATCATGAAGGGAGCGGTCACCTTGCGGAAGCGGGCGGCGCAATCGCCGTCGTTGTAGAGTTGGATGGGGTTGACAAACTTCTCCCTAAAGGCTTTCGGCGTATCCAAGTAGCCTTTGTTGGCATACTCCATGATGCTCCAGAACTCGGTAAGACGGTTCTCTACAGGTGTGCCGCTGAGGGCGATATGTGTCGTGGCGGGAATGCCGCGCACGGCCTTGCTCTGTGCGGTGTCCTGATTCTTGATGTTTTGTGCTTCGTCAATGAACATCAGCGTCCACGGCAGTTTCTTCAGCTTGGCATTGTCCGAGCGCAACACACCGTAGGTGGTGAGCAGGATGTCGGCATCAAACTGCTTCAGGCTTCGTCCTGTCCCGTGATAGACAAAGAAGGTAAGC
>CASEYC010000014.1 GCA_949292025.1 uncultured Bacteroides sp.
GGAGACGGCGGTCTCCCTTTTTTATTTTGTATTGCCGGATGACCCGTTGCCAGGCTACCACCGCCTTCCTCCGCCCTTTCCGCTACGCTCCAAGGACGGAGGAAGGCGGTGGCGGAGTTGCACTTCTAACTTGACGGTAGCATGCAAAACAGAATCAAAGCAGGAACATCAACAGCACCTGCGCGATGACCACCCGCAGGAACATGCTCAAGGGGTAGACCGTCGCGTAGGCCACTGAGGCATTGTCTCCCGGCAACGTATCATTGGCATAGTTCAATGCCATGGGGTTGGCCATGCTGCCGCAAAGCATGCCCACGGTGGAGCCGAAATCTGTCTTCATCCCTTTGAAAGCCACCGCGCCCACAATCAGCACCGGCACCAACGTCAGCACGAAGCCCGTGCCTATCCACAGCAGGCCCTCGGGGCGGAACACGGTCTCGAAGAAGTGCGCACCCGCATCCAGTCCCAAGCAGGCCAGATAGAGCGAGAGGCCCAGGGAGCGGAGCATCAGGTTGGCGCTGCGCGTGGTGTAGGTAATCATGTGCAGGCGTGGCCCGAACGTGCCGATGAGGATGCCCACGATGATGGGACCGCCCGCCAGGCCCAGCTTGATGGGAGCACTGATGCCCGGCAGGGAGATGGGGATGGCACCCACCATCAGGCCCAGCACGATGCCGATGAAGACGGCCACCAGGTTGGGTTCCTTCAGGCTCTTCACGGCATTGCCCAGCACGCGCTCCACGTTGTGCAGGGCGGCAGCCTCGCCCACCACGGTCAGGCGGTCGCCCATCTGGAGGCGCAAGTCGGCCGTGGCCAGCAGTTGCACGCCGCTGCGGTAGATGCGGGTGATATTCACCCCGTAGCTGTTGCGCAGGTGCAGCGACCCCAGCTTCCGTCCGTTCAGTTCGGGGCGGGTGACGACGATGCGTTGCGAGATGAGTTGGCTGTCTATGGCATTCCAGTCGATGTCTTTCTTGTTCCAGTCCGTGTGCTCCTGCTCGCCGAAGAGGACGGTCAGCGTCGGGGCGTCCTTCTCGGGGGTGAGCACCAGGAGCCGGTCTCCCTCGCGGATGATGGTGTCCGACGTGGGGATAGTCACCTTGCCGTCCCGCCACAGGCGCGAGATGACGAACTTGGCGTAATGCAGCCCGCCTATTTCCTTGATGCTCTTGTCGAAGATGGCGGGGTTATGCACCTGGAAGGCGGCGATATAGGGCTTGTTCACGTTCTCTTTCTCCTTCTCCTGCAAGTCCTCCTTGCGGGCCAGGAACTTGCGCATCAGCAGGATGGCGAGGATGACGCCCACCACGCCCAGCGGATAAGTGACCGCACAGCCCAAGGCTGGCGGGGCGGCGTCCATGCCCAGTTGCTTCAACGTCTGCTGGGCCGCGCCAAGGGCCGGGGTATTAGTTGTGGCCCCGCAGAGGATGCCCACCATGTCCGGCAAGGAAATACCCAGGCCCAGACTGCCCAGCAAGGCCATCAAGGTACCCACCAGCACCACGGCGATGGCCAGCATATTGAGCCGCATGCCGCCGCTGCGGAAGGAACTGAAGAATCCGGGGCCCACCTGCAAGCCCAAGGCGTAGACAAACACCACCAGGCCGAAGCTCTCGGCGTAGGTCAGCATCTGCGGGTCAATCTGCAGCCCCAGGTGCCCGGCCAATATCCCGGCGAAGAAGACGAACGTCACGCCCAGCGACACGCCCAGGATGCGCACCTTGCCCAGTCCCAGTCCGATGGCGGAGATGAGCGAAAGTACCGCGAGCGCCTGCAAGGCCGTGTGCTCCACAAACAAACTATATAGCCAGTCCAATGTCGTGTCAGTTTAAGATTCAATGCTTTGGTTCTTTGCTTTCTTCAGCTTGCGCCGTTCGCGCACCACCTCGATGATGGCGGGCAGGATGGAGATGACGATGATGGCCACCACCAGAATCTTCAGGTTCTCCTGCACGAAAGGCAGGTCGCCGAAGAAATAGCCGGCATAGCAGAAGAGGCCCACCCACAGGGCACCGCCCGTCACGTTGTAGAGCATGAAGTAATAGTAGTGCATCTTGCCCATCCCGGCCACGAACGGCGCGAACGTGCGGACAATGGGCACGAAGCGGGCGATGATGATGGTCTTGCCGCCGTATTTCTTGTAGAATTCGTGGGTCTTGTCCAGGTAGCTCTGCTTGAATATCTTGGAATTGGGATTGCTGAACAGCCTCCTCCCGAAGTAGTGCCCGATGGCATAGTTGCTCGAATCGCCCAGGACGGCCGCGGCAAACACAATCAACGCCAGGATGTTCACCTCCAGCGGCATGTTGGGCTGCGCGGCGATGGCTCCCGCCACAAACAATAAGGAATCACCCGGCAGGAAGGGGGTGACCACCAGACCGGTCTCGCAGAAAATCACCAGGAACAGGATGGCATACGTCCACAGATGATATTGCTGGACGATGTTGACCATGTGCACATCGATGTGCAGGATGAAATCGATAATGAAATCCATATAGTTATTGCTTTATGCTGTCTCTTATCAAGAGAAAAAGGCGACCGCAATGTAAGCTTGCAGCCGCCCTTTTCATTCATCAAGTAGTGGATACGAGAATCGAACTCGTGTTCCATGCGTGAGAGGCATGTGTCCTAGCCGCTAGACGAATCCACCAGACTATTTGTCAATCGTTGTACACCCTCAGGGATTCGAACCCTGGACCCACTGATTAAGAGTCAGTTGCTCTACCAACTGAGCTAAGAGTGCGTTTCTGTCCGCGGAAGCGGGGGGATTCGAACCCCCGGTACGGAAATACCCGTACGTCAGTTTAGCAAACTGGTGGTTTCAGCCACTCACCCACACTTCCTTTCGTGACCAGCATTGTTTCAAATGCGGTGCAAAGGTAGGCAAAGTTTTGATACCTGCAAACATTTTCCCCATATTTTTTTCAAACTTTTCTTTTTTAGGCAGGAAATGCGGTGGAAATCAGCAAAAAGGCTATCTTTGCCGAAATTATTGTTCAGACGAATGGATACATTATTAAAAGAGACCATCAACGAGACGGTCAACCGGCGTTTCCCGGAGATGACCATCGAGAGCCGCAAATTGCTGGCCAGCATCGTCACGCGCAAGGATATGGAGAAGGGGGAAATCCTCCTGAAGGAAGGACAAGTCAGCCACCATTTCGTTGTCGTGGCCAAAGGCATGGTCCGCCAATTCTATTATAAGAACGGGAAAGACGTCACCGAACATTTCTCCTACGAAGGCGACATTGTCATCTGCATCGAGAGCGTCCTGCAACAAGAGCCTACCCGCCTGATGATAGAGGCATTGGAAGCCGGCACGCTCTATCTGATTCCTGCCGACCAGCTCCTGAAACTGTCCAAGGAATCCTGGGAAATCAACATGTTCTACCGGAAGATGCTGGAGTACAGCCTCATTGTTTCGCAGAAGAAAGCCGATTCCTGGCGCTTCGAGACTGCCCGCGAGCGTTACCTGCGACTGATGGAGACGCAGCCGGAAGTCATCAAGCGCGCTCCGCTGGCCCATATCGCCTCCTATTTGCTCATGACGCCCGAGACGCTCAGCCGGGTTCGCGCCGGCGCCCTGTGACCCCATCCGGCCAAAGAGGGACTTGAGACGGCTAAACAGGACTTTGAGCACGCCAAAGAGGCACTTTGCGCTTCGTTAAGAGGCACTTTGACCAAACCGAGTTTTATCCATATAATATGATAGACAAATCAGCCAAAATTTATGTGGCAGGACACCACGGACTGGTGGGTTCGGCCATTTGGAACAACCTCTTGCAGAGAGGATATACCAACCTGGTGGGCAAAAGCCACCGCGAATTGGACCTGTTGGATGCTGTGGCCGTCCGCCAATTCTTCGACACGGAACAACCCGAAGCCGTGGTGCTGGCCGCCGCCCATGTGGGGGGCATCATGGCCAACCTGCAATACCGCGCGGACTTCATCTACCAGAACCTGCAAATCCAGCAGAACGTCATCGGCGAGAGTTTCCGCCACGGCGTGCAGAAACTGCTCTTCCTGGGCAGCACCTGCATCTACCCGCGTGAGGCTCCCCAGCCCATGAAGGAAGACTGCCTGCTGACGTCTCCCTTGGAATACACCAACGAGCCGTATGCCATCGCCAAGATAGCCGGCCTGAAGATGTGCGAGAGCTTCAACCTGCAATACGGCACCAATTACATCGCCGTCATGCCCACCAATCTTTATGGTCCCAACGACAACTTCCACCTGGAGAACAGCCATGTGCTGCCCGCCATGATACGCAAAATCCACCTGGCCAAATGCCTGAACGAGGGCGACTGGGATGCCGTGCGCAAGGACTTGGATCTCCGCCCCGTGGAAGGCGTGACCGGCAACAGCAGCCAGCAGGAAATCTTGGAGAAACTGGCCAAGTTCGGCATCACTCCGGAAGCCGTGACCCTTTGGGGGACAGGAACGCCCCTGCGCGAATTCCTTTGGAGCGAGGAGATGGCCGATGCCAGCGTGCACGTATTATTAAATGTGGACTTCAAGGACACCTACACGCCGGGCAGCCGGGAAATCCGCAACTGCCACATCAACGTGGGCACAGGCAAGGAGCTCAGCATCCGCGAGGTGGCCGGGAAAATCATGCGGGAAATCGGATTCAAAGGGGAACTGCGTTGGGATGCCTCGAAGCCGGACGGCACCCTGCGCAAGCTGACAGACGTCAGCAAGCTGCACGCACTGGGCTGGCATCACAAGATAGAGATTGACGAGGGCATCCACCGGCTGTACGAATGGTACCTGAAGGGGATTTGCATCAATCACAAAGAGGAATAGATATTATTTAGGCGCGGATTACGCGGATTTCACGGATATATCATTTGCAAGACCATTGATATTCATAATTCCATGATAAAACTTAATCCGTGAAATCCGCGTAATCCGCGCCTAAATCAAATTATCATTTACCGATACTGTATCATCCTGCTGATATACTTCCCGATGATGTCGAACTCGATGTTCACCACGCTCCCCACCCGGATGGCGTGGAAATTGGTGTGCTCGAAGGTATAAGGGATGATGGCCACTTGAAACGTATCGTCCGTCGGGTTGCAGACGGTCAGGCTGACGCCGTTGACGGTGACGGAACCCTTGTCCACGGTGATGTAGCCGCGCTTGGCCATCTCCTTGTCGAAGGCATAGCGGAAGGTGAAGTAATAGCTTCCCTCGGCATCCTCCACCGCCGTGCATGTGGCGGTTTGGTCCACGTGGCCCTGCACGATGTGTCCGTCCAGGCGGCCGTTCATCAGCATGCTGCGCTCCACGTTCACCTCGTCGCCCACCTGCAGCAGGCCCAGGTTGGAGCGGTCCAGCGTCTCCTTCATGGCCGTCACCGTGTAGGTGTCGTCCGTGAGGCTTACCACCGTCAGGCAGACGCCGTTGTGGGACACGCTTTGGTCTATCTTCAATTCATCCACAAAAGAGCACTTGAACGTGAAGTGCACATTCTCTTGGTCCTTGACCATCGCCACCAGCGTGGCGCATTCTTCTACTATTCCGGAAAACATAAGCATTGGTTTTAAACTCGGGGCAAAGGTAAGAAAAACCTCCGTATTTCGCGCCGGCATCCTAAAAAACTCCTGCATTAGCCCATACCGAGCATGGGACCTACAAGCGCCCACAATCCCATGTAGCGCAACATGAATTCAATGCCTCCCAAGACATGGCCGGACATGGACAAGTCGGTCAGGGTGGACGAACTCCAAAGGTTATGTGCATTCACCGCATTGGAGTAAGGCACAAAATCATCTTGTGGAGAGTGGTATAAGTAGACAGGCACTTGCGATGGAAGGGATGAGTTGATAAGTGAATTTTTCCGCAGTGCCTCGATGACGGCGACGACATCGGCATTTCCATTGAATGCAGGCGCGGCAAAGAAATCCGGATGTACCACTTGGGTGATGTAGGAACCCAATGCTTCGTGCCATTCGGAAAGCGGCCGCGTAGAGAACATTTCATTCAGGCCGTTCTCAATGACTTCCGGAGCGTACAGGTTTTCATCGCTGACACTCAACTGCTCTCCATATACCATGCCGCGAATCAGATAGGGGGCATAGCCGGTACATGCGTAGGGCAGGGGGGTATCTTGGTAAGACAGGAAGGTTTGCAGGATGCTTTCCAAGTCATAAGGGCCTCCACCGGCATATACAGCCCGGACGCTCCCAGCCAGTCCTCGTCTTTCCAGTTCGAGCAAGGTGGCCATGGATGCTTGTCCGCCTTGCGAGTATCCCATCAATTCAATGGCATCGCTTGTTTCTGCCAGCGATTTCTGTTGCAGATATTCGCGTGCTGCTTCAATCATGTCGGCGCAGGCGGTGCCGGTCAGTTGGTTATGCAGATACGGGTGCTGGCGGTCAGGGGTCTGGCTGGAGCCATATCCGATATAATCGGCCATGACGATGACATGTCCGCGGATGACCGGCAGCATTTCGTAGTAGAAGAGTTGCTTCGACGGAGCTTCTTCCATGTTGAGCGTCCCATGTTGGATGCTGACCAGATGGTCGTAGGAGGTGGTCCCTTGGGGCATGGCTATGACTCCCGATGCGGTAATCGGGTTCCCATCCACGCCTGTGGTGCTATATTCGATGGCAGTCACATCCACATCGCACATCAACAGGGTGACAAAGTCCATAGGCAAGCTGATGCCTTGGCCGGCCACAAAGTCTACCACCATTGCTGCCAGTTCTTCCCGCTCGAAGCTGGCTTCCGCAATCACCCTGGTCAGGCGGCCTGTTTCTGCGGGAGGCTCCTCCCAAGGGGTTTCTTCGTCGTTGCTGCAGGCTGCCAGGCAGAACAGCAACAATAAGGCCAATAGTTTGTTGGTAAGATGTTTGTTCATGCTTCTATAGGTTTTATCGCTTCATTTAATCGCTGCAAATATATAACAAAAAACGGAAGCTTTTCACAAAGCCTCCGTTTTCAGTTTTCAATAGGTATTAGTTTTTTTTTAAGGTAAAAAGATTGTTTTCAGGATAACGGTGCAAATGTAGGCCTTTTTGAAGCCACTAACCAAATAAAAATATATGTCCTATAACACATTTTCGGAAAAACATTTGATTTCGTTATCATTTCAAAGGGCTTTTCTACATTCACAAAGTTTTTCTAAAACAAAGATACGTTTAATTTCCGTCGTATCGCACCGTTTTCCCGAAAAAACTTCTTCCTACCTGCATATCTTTATTCCTTGGGATAGCCTTCGTCTGTCCGTCCGCTATGCTTCAGCACCTTGGCGTCGATGAAGAAGACGATCTCTTCGGCAATGTTCGTGATGTGGTCGCCGGAACGCTCCAGCTTGCGGAACACGCTGAGCAGCTCCAGGCAATAGTGGGCGCTGTCCGGGTGCTGGCCGATGTATTCCGTCAGGATGGCAGGGGCGTTGGCGTTGATTTCGTCCACCAGGTTGTCCTTGGCAAAGACGGAGATGGCCAGGTCCTGGCTTTCCTCCTGGAGGGCGCGCTTGGCCAGTTCGAGCATGGAGAGCACCTGGGCAATCATCTCTTTCAGGCGGAGCTTCTCCATCAGTTCGGCGTCCATGACGGGCTCCATCGTGTTCAGGGCAAAGCGGGAGATGCCCTCGGCAAAGTCGCCCAGACGCTCCAGGTCGTTGTTGATTTTCAGCATGGCCAGCACGAAGCGCAGGTCGATGGCCACGGGGTTGTAGAGGGCGATGATGTCCTCCACGTCGCTGTCAATCTTCAGCTCGAAGGCATTGACACGGCGTTCGCACACGCATACTTGCTGGGCCAGTTCGCGGTCGGAAGTCAGCACGGCGTCGCCCGCGCGCTCCAATTGGTTGTAGACCAGGGTCCACATCTCGTCTATTTCCTTCTTCAACAAGACGAGTTCAGATTCTATGAATTTCACCATATTATTGTGGGTTTTAAGTTGGTTAAATGATAATTTATCAGCGTTTTTTGGCGCGGATTACGCGGATTTCACGGATATTTTTATTCTAAATCGTTGGATTCCATTGGTCATATAAATAATTAATCCGTGAAATCCGCGTAATTCGCGCCTAAACTAAATTCTTATTTACCCGAATCTTCCCGTGATATAATTCTGCGTTTCCATCTTCTTCGGGTTCGTGAAGATGTCCTTCGTGTCGCCTATCTCCACCATGTTGCCCATGTAGAAGAAGGCGGTGCGGTCACTGACGCGGGCGGCCTGCTGCATGTTGTGGGTGACGATGACGATGGTATAGTCCTTCTTCAGCTCGTGGATGAGTTCCTCCACCTTGGCCGTGGAGATGGGGTCGAGGGCCGAGGCTGGCTCGTCCATCAGGAGCACGGAGGGAGACACGGCCATGGCGCGGGCAATGCAGAGGCGTTGCTGCTGGCCGCCGGAGAGGGCGTAGGCGGACACCTTCAGCTTGTCCTTCACCTCGTTCCACAGGGCGGCGCCTTTCAAGGTCTCCTCCACCCGTTGGCGGATGAAGGCCTCGTCCTTCACGCCGTTGACGCGGAGGCCGTAGGCCACGTTCTCGAAGATGCTCTTCGGGAAGGGGTTGGGACGCTGGAAGACCATGCCGACGTTCTTGCGCAACTCGTCCACCTGCACATTCTTCGCGTAGATATCCTGCCCGTCGATGAGGATCTGGCCCTCCAGGCGGGTTTCGGGGATGAGGTCGTTCATGCGGTTCAAGAGGCGCAGGAAAGTGGACTTTCCGCATCCCGACGGGCCGATGAAGGCGACCACCGACTTTTCTTCAATGTCCATGCTGATGCCTTTCAGGGCGTGGAAGTTGCCGTACCAGAAGTTGACATCGCGCGTTTCTATCTTGTTCATGGGTCTAAAGAGTTTATTCGTCTATTATACTATGCTTAATGATTATCAATTACTTACGATTCCCAAGTCATTACCTGCTGACGGGAAAGCATTTTCCCCGCTGGTGGGAAAGCATATTCCCTGCTGGTGGGAAAGCATCTTCCCCGCTGGTGGGAAAGTATCTTCCCTGATACTGGGAATGTGTCTTCCCCGCTGCCGGGAAAGGCGCACCCGCCATAAAGGGAAGGAAGCACCCGCCATGGGTCAGTTCGTCTTTATCTTCTTCTCGAAATGCTTGCGCAGTGCATTCGCCAGCAAATTTACGAAAAGAATGATAATAATCAATACCAAGGCCGTGCCGTATGCGATGGGCAGCTGCGCATCGAGGTCCGTGCCGCTGGTGGAGATGACGTACAGGTGGTAGGGCAAGGCCATGCACTGGTCGAGGATGCTGCTGGGCAGCTGGGGCAGGAAGTAGGCGGCGCAGGTGAAGAGGATGGGCGCCGTCTCGCCCGACACGCGGCCCAAGGCCAGGATAAGCCCGGTGATGATGTTGGGCATGCCCATGGGCAGGATGACGTGCCAGATGGTCTGCAGCTTCGTCGCGCCGAGCGCCCGGCTGCCTTCGCGCATGCTGTCCGGGATGGCCTTCAAGGCTTCCTCCGTGGTGCGGATGACCAGGGGAAGGGCCAGCAGGCCCAAGGTGAGCGAACCGGCCAGGATGCTGTCGCCGAATCCCAGGTAGTTGACAAACAAGGCCATGCCGAAGAGGCCGAAGACGATGGAGGGGATGCCGCTCAGGTTGTTGGTCATCACGCGGATGAAGCGGACAATCCACCCCTTGGGCGCATACTCGTTCATGTAGATGCCGCTCATCACCCCCACGGGGAAGGCGAAGAGGGCGCTGCCCACCATCAGGTAGAACGTGCCGACTATGGCGGGCCAGATGCCGCCGGCGGTCATGCCGTCCTCGGGGGCGGTGGTCAGGAACTTCCAGTCGATGACGCCGATGCCCTTGACAATGATGAATCCCAGGATGGCGAAGAGTATCACCACCACACTCAAACTGAGCAGACGGAACAGGCCGAATGCCACTTTCTGCGTTACGCGTTTATTGGTTGCCATAGATTATTTCTGCTTATTAGACACGGCCTCGACCGTGAAGTTAATCAACAAACTGATGAAGAAGAGCACCACGCCCAGCATGAACAGCGCGCCATAGTGCGCCCCGCCTGCGGGAGCCTCGCCCAGTTCGGCGGCAATGGTGGCGGGGATGGTGCGCAGGGGCTCCAGGATGCTGTGGGGGATGACGGCGGCGTTGCCCGTCACCATCAGCACGGCCATCGTCTCGCCCACGGCACGCCCGATGCCCAGCACCACGCCGGAGGTGATGCCGGAGATGGAGTAGGGGATGACTACCTTATATATAGTCTGCCAATGCGTGGCGCCCAAGGCCAGGCTTGCCTCGCGCATGGCGCGGGGACAGTTGCGCATGGCGTCCTCCGTCACGGTGATGATGGTGGGCAATGCCATGATGGCCAGCACCAGCGCGCCCGCCAGGCCGCTCTCGCCCACAGGCAGGTTGAAGAACTCCTGCAGGAAAGGCACGATGACTATCAGGCCGAAGAAGCCGTAGACCACCGACGGGATGCCGCTCAGCAGCTCGATGACGGGTTTCAGCATATTCCTTACTTTATGATTGGCTACCTCAGACATATAGATGGCCACCGCCAAACCGAAGGGCAGGGCTATCAGGATGGCGAAGAAGCTGACCCAGAGCGTGCCCGTAATCAGCGGCAGGAAGCCGAACTGCGGCGCGGGCGTGGCGGTGGGAAACCACTCGGCGCCGGCAAAGACGTCGGCCACGGAGATGGTGTTGTCCTTCACCAGATGGACGGAGTCGGGCTGCACGATGAACTGCCCGGGGACAAAGGCGATGATGCCCGGCGTGGCTTCCACCAGCGAGGTGATGCAAGTGCCGGCATGTTCGTAGGACGCGCCCAGCTGTTCTTCGGTGAAGTGCGCGGTCACGTCCTCCAGGCGGAAGAGCCGGATGGGCATGTCCGCGCCCCCCACTTCGCTCCAGTTGGTGATTTCCTCGTCGAAGATGTCCTTGATTTCCTTCGGCGACAGTTCGTCCACCACGTTCTCCTTGTTCAGTGCCAGCACGTATCCCTCTTCAATGACCTTGCTGCCGAACAGGCCCAACGCCTCGGAGAACAGGAAGAGCACGATGAGCACAATCGTCAAACTCGTCACAAAGCCGCTGCACGTCAGCAGTCCCGCGACAATCTTTTCCCATACATTTCTCATATCTCAATAACGGTTGTTGTTTTCCGCGTGCAAAGTAAGGGGATGGATGTTAAGAAAGTGTGTCTGCAGGTTGAAAGATGTATTTCATTTCGGTTACATTTCTGTTACATTCGCTCCGGCAGGCGGTTTTGTAAAGGCAATGTAACATCCATTCCTTTACTTTGCATCCGGAAAACCAATCGGATAGAACACAATGAAAAAGATTACTGTTTTGCTTATCGGATTACTCCTCGCCTCGGCCGGCGTGCATGTGAACGCGCAACGCATCAAGGGGAGCGACACGGTGCTGCCCATCGCCCAGCAGACTGCCGAACGCTTCATGCAAGAAGACCCCGATGCGCGGGTCACCGTCACCGGCGGAGGAAGCGGCGTGGGCATATCCGCCCTGCTGGACAAGACCACGGACATCGCCATGGCTTCGCGAAGCATCAAGTTCGGCGAAACCATGAAGGCCAAAAAGTTGGGCGAAGACCTGACGGAGGCCATCATCGCCTACGACGCCCTGGCGGTGGTGGTGCATCCCTCCAACCCCGTGAACCAACTGACGCGCGAACAACTGGAAGGCATCTTCCGGGGCAAAATCACCAACTGGAAGGAAGTGGGCGGCGAGGACCGCAAGATTGTGGTTTACTCCCGCGAGACGTCCTCCGGCACCTACGAGTTCTTCAAGGAAAGCGTGCTGAAGAACAAGAACTACATGGCCGGCAGCCTCTCCATGCCCGCCACGGGTGCCATCATCCAGTCGGTCAGCCAGACGAAGGGCGCCATCGGCTATGTGGGCCTGGCGTATGTCTCCCGCCGCATCAAGACGCTGGCCGTGTCCTACGACGGCAAGCACTTCGCCCAGCCCACGCTGGAGAACGCCATCGACAAGTCCTACCCTATCGTGCGCCCCCTATACTATTATTATAATGCGCAGGATTCGGCCAAGGTGGCCCCGCTGATGCGCTTCATCCTGTCGGAGGAAGGGCAGGAGATTATCAAGAAGAGCGGTTATGTGCCGGTGAAGTAGGGGAGGGGGTTACGGCCTCTACGGCTGTTGCTCCACGTGCTCCAGGTCGTGGCGCACCATGATGCGCACCAGTTCCTCGAAGCTGGTTTGCCTGGGGTTCCATCCTAAAAGCGTCTTGGCTTTGGTGGGGTCGCCCAGCAGTTGCTCCACCTCGGCAGGACGGAAATACTTGGGGTCTACCTCCACCAGCACTTTGCCCGTGCGGATGTCGATGCCTTTCTCGTCCACGCCTTCGCCCTCCCAGCGCAGGCCGATGCCCGCCTCGTGGAAGGCCAGGGTGCAGAATTCGCGCACGGTGTGCATCTCGCCCGTGGCGATGACGAAATCCTCCGGCGTGGGGTGCTGCAGGATGAGCCACATGCACTCCACGTAGTCCTTGGCATAGCCCCAGTCGCGGCGGGCGTCGAGATTGCCCAGGTAGAGCTTGTCTTGCAGGCCCTTGGCGATGCGGGCGGCGGCGAGGGTAATCTTGCGGGTGACGAACGTCTCGCCCCGTCGTTCGCTCTCGTGGTTGAAGAGGATGCCGTTCACGGCAAACATCCCGTAGCTCTCGCGATAGTTCTTCGTAATCCAGAAACCGTATTGCTTGGCCACGCCGTAGGGGCTGCGCGGATAGAAGGGGGTGGTCTCTCGCTGGGGAATCTCCTGCACCTTGCCGAACAGTTCGGAAGTGGAAGCTTGGTAAATCTTCGTCTTTTTCTCCATGCCCAGGATGCGGACGGCCTCCAGCATCCGCAGGGTGCCCACGGCGTCAGTCTCGGCGGTGTATTCGGGCACCTCGAAGCTGACCTTCACGTGGCTCTGTGCGGCCAGGTTGTAGATTTCGTCGGGCTGCACCTCCTGGATGATGCGGATGAGGCTGCTGCTGTCCGTCATGTCGCCATAGTGCAGGTTGACCAAACGCTTCTGCTTCATGTCGCGCACCCACTCGTCGAAGTAGAGGTGCTCGATGCGGCCCGTGTTGAACGAGGAAGAGCGGCGCAGGATGCCGTGTACTTCATAACCTTTCTGGAGGAGGAACTCGGCCAGGAACGACCCGTCCTGACCCGTGATGCCTGAGATGAGAGCTGTTTTCATTCTAAATACCTATTTATCTGCCTGCAAAAATACGGTTTTATTTCCATAAATCATAGAGGACGTCTGCTTTATTCGTGGTGGTAGGGACTGCCGTGCAGGATGCTCATGGCCCGGTAGAGCTGCTCCACGAAGATGAGGCGCACCATCTGATGGGAGAAGGTCATGCGCGAGAGGGAGATTTTCTCCTGCGCCGCTTCGTACACCCGCCGGGAAAATCCATACGGGCCGCCCACCACGAAGACCAGCCTTTTGCCGACGGTGTTCATCTTCCGCTTCATATACTCTGCAAACTCCACGGAGCGCATTTCCCGTCCGCCTTCGTCCAGCAGGACAACCGTGTCGCCCGGCTGGAGCGCACGCAGGATGAGGTCGGCCTCCTTCTCCTTCTGCACGTCGGTGGGGAGGTTCTTGGTGTTCTTCAACTCGGGGATGACCTCAAGGTCGAACGTCAGGTAACGGCGCGTGCGCTGCACGTAGTCGTTGATGGCGGTGATGAAGTGTGGCTCGACGGTGCGGCCCACGACGAGGAGGATGGTTTTCATAAGCGGGGTGTCGGTTGTTTTTGGGGTTTTGTGACAGTTTCTGCAATGATTATAATTGTAATTGTTTCGCGCTATGGAACACTTTGTTTCGTGGCTATGAAACACTTTGTTCCGTGGCTATGAAACATTCTGTTCCGCAGCTATGAAACAAAGTGTTTCAGAATGATTGAACAAGGTTGAAACACTTCTACCAGACGTATCCCTCTGTATATTTGTCGAATACAGGGTCTTCTTGGATGCCGTGGCGGAGAAAGGTTTTACGGATGTACTCCTGTTCGCCCGGCTCCATGTAGGTTTCGTGGCGGTAGATGCGATAGTACTTGGTTCGCCCGAAGTGGCGCAAGATTTCGGCTTTGATGCTTTTGGCTTGTTTTTGTGGCAGGGTGTCGAACAGGTTCTTGACGCCCCATGCCAAGCGAACCTTGCGGGCGGCTTTGAAGTGGGGGCAAGCTCCGGCATCGGCTGGGATGGCCTTCGGATTGACGGTGACGATGAAAGCGCGGTCGCCTGTGTCTTGCCGGGTGGCCAGTTGGCGCAGGCAGTCATTGGCTTTGGGGCATTGCGCGTGAAAGCAGCGGGGATAGTCGGATGGCGGTGCCAAGGGCTGTGTGGGATTTTTCATTGCTTGGGTATTTATGGGTTATTTTGTTGCAAAATTAATGGATTTTCCGGGAAATCCCGTATCTTTGCCTTTGCAATTTAGCGGATAAGGAGGACAGACGTATGAAAGTATCAGCATCCATGGAAAGTTTGTGGCAATATATCCAGTCGCTTTCGCTCAGCAACCGCAACCGCGAGTGGCTGGCAGACAAGTTGCTGGAAGGAACCGGTCGCAGGCAGGTGAAGGAAGAGGAAGAAACCGAGTATATCAGCAAGGAAGAAGTCTTGGCGATGATTGACTCGGGACTTCGAGAAGTAAAATTGACCCATGAGGGCAAGTTGAAGTCAAAATCAGCGTGGGAGTTTCTAAATGAACTATAAAATTGTTGTAAAGCCAACTTTTGAGCGAGAAGCTAAATGGCTTAGAAAGCATTATGCTTCTTTCAAGGAGGATTTTATCCATTTATTGGAAGATTTGGAAGCCAACCCCCGCCTGGGTACCGACCTTGGCGGCGGCTTGCGCAAGATACGCATGGCCATCACCTCCAAAGGAAAGGGAAAGAGCGGCGGGGCACGGGTCATTACTTATACCGTCATTGTGCAGGTGGATGAGGCAGAAATCAACCTGTTGACTATTTATGATAAGGCTGAACGCGACTCCATCAGCAAGGAAGAATTGAAAGAATTGCTTCAAAAGAACGGGCTGGCATAGTCTTTTGCCCCTGACTATTCCTTAACCCGAAAAAATCCCGTACCTTTGCCCCACATTTAGACAAACATTGATACGATTATGGCAGCAAAACCTTGTATTCCGAAAGGAACGCGCGACTTTTCGCCCGTGGAGATGGCGAAGCGCAATTATATATTCGACACCATCCGCAGCGTCTACCACCTCTACGGCTTCCAGCAGATAGAGACGCCCGCCATGGAGATGCTCTCCACCCTGATGGGCAAGTATGGCGAGGAGGGCGACAAGCTCCTGTTCAAGATACAGAACTCCGGCGACTACTTCTCCGGCCTGACCGACGAGGAACTCCTCAGCCGCAACGCCCCGAAGCTGGCTTGCAAGTTCTGTGAGAAGGGCTTGCGCTATGACCTCACCGTTCCCTTTGCCCGCTATGTGGTGATGCACCGCGATGAACTGACTTTCCCCTTCAAGCGTTATCAGATACAGCCCGTGTGGCGCGCCGACCGTCCGCAGAAAGGACGCTACCGCGAGTTCTACCAGTGCGATGCCGACGTGGTGGGCAGCGACTCCCTGCTGAATGAAGTGGAGTTGATGCAGATTGTCGATACCGTGTTCTCCCGCTTCGGCATCCGCGTCTGCATCAAGATAAACAACCGCAAGATTCTGACGGGCATAGCCGAAATCATCGGCGAGGCCGACAAGATAGTGGACATCACCGTGGCCATCGACAAGCTGGACAAAATCGGCTTGGACAACGTGAACGCTGAGTTGCGCGAGAAAGGCATCTCCGAGGAAGCCATCGCCAAGCTTCAGCCCATTATCCTGCTGAGCGGCACGAACGCCGAGAAATTGGAAACGCTTCGGCAGACCCTTGCCACGAGCGAGACGGGCTTGAAAGGCGTGGAGGAAACCGCCTTCATCCTCTCCACCCTCGAAAACCTCGGCCTGAAGAACGATCTGGAGCTTGACCTGACCCTTGCCCGCGGATTGAACTACTACACCGGCGCCATCTTCGAGGTCAAGGCGCTGGACGTGCAGATAGGCAGTATCACGGGCGGCGGCCGCTATGACAACCTGACGGGCGTCTTCGGTATGCCGGGCGTGAGCGGCGTGGGCATCTCCTTCGGTGCCGACCGCATCTTTGATGTGCTCAACCAGCTCGACCTCTATCCCAAGGAGGCGGTGAAGGGCACGCAACTGCTTTTCATCAACTTCGGACAGTGCGAAGCCGCTTTCTGCCTCTCCATCCTGTCCAAGGCGCGTGCCACCGGCATCCGTGCGGAGATTTATCCGGACAGCAGCAAGATGAAGAAGCAGATGAGCTATGCCAACGCCAAGGGCATCCCCTTCGTGGCTTTGGTGGGCGAAAACGAGATGAACGAGGGCAAGGTGACGCTGAAGGACATGGCCACGGGCGAGCAACGGCTGGTGACGCCGGAGGAGCTGGTGGAAGCGTTGAGGCGTTAAAAGAAATGTTTTAATAATAGACAGAGTATGAGCAGAACCGTATTTAACCCCGCACAATTGGAACTGTTGGATGCTATGGCCAGCCTCCAAAGCGAGGAGGAATTGAAGGCGTTGAAACATGCCTTGTCTGAATTCTTTGCCCGCCGCGCCGATGAGGAAATGGATAAGTTGTGGGAGGAAGGTGCGTGGAATGAACAGACATTGCAGGATTTGCGCCATGCACATTTTCGCACTCCTTATAAACAATGATGCAGTTGATAGTTTTAGATACGAATTGCTTGGTGCAAATGCTTTCCAAGCATAGTCCTTATCGTCCGGCCTGGCAAGCGTTTCGTGAAGGGAAGTACATGCTTTGCGTCAGCAATGAGATTTTGGATGAGTACGAGGAAATTATAGAACGGGTTGCCAATGTGGCGGTGGCGCATAACATTGTAAACGCCATTGTGCGTAGTCCTTATACTCGATTCTTTGCTCCGCATTTTCATTTCCGTCTTATTGAGCAAGATCCGGATGATAATAAGTTTGTGGATTGTGCCATTATTGCGGGAGCGGATTATATCGTTAGTGAAGACACTCATTTTCGTATTTTGGACAGCATACCTTTCCCAAGAGTCAATGTTATGCATTTGGAGGAGTTTGCCCGACAATTTGTATAAGCATTTCTATTAAAAAAAGAAAAAGGAGACCATCGTGTCTCCTTTTTTTGTATATTTGTAACGGCGGTGTAAGAAGGATGTAATTCCGCACCGCTACATTTGCAATGACAATTAAAGAAGGAGGTAACTATGGTATCCATTCAGTACAATCAGAATCTGTATAACGCGATTATCGGTATCGTGATGCTTGTCATTGCCATTCTGTTCATTCTCTATATGGGAGACGCGATGGTGGATTCTACGCGCGAGTTCCGCAACAGCTATATGCAATACTTGTTCTGATGATATTCTATTTCAGTGCGACAGGCAATTCCCGTTGGGTGGCGCAGCAATTGGCCGTCCTGACGGGGGATTCTCTTTGCAACATCGCCGATTGTTTGAAAGAAGGACGCCTGCCCGTCTTGCCGGACGACACGGAGCGGGTGGGCTTTGTGTTTCCCATCCATTCCTGGTACGTGCCTGCGCCGGTGCTTGACTTCCTGAAGAAGTTGGAGGTGCCCGCCTCGGTCTACCGCTATGCCGTGTGTACTTGTGGCGATGATGCAGGGAAGGGGATGAGCCGCTTGGCCAAACATTTCCCCTTGGATGCCGCTTGGTCCGTGCAGATGCCCAATACCTACGTGCCAATGTTCCAACTTGATGCACCCGAAGTGGCGCGGGAGAAAGTGCAGGAAGCCCGCACACGTCTGCCTCATATCGCTGAGGCTGTTCAGAAGAAAGAACACGTCTGGGAAGTGTACGAAGGCGGTTGCCCGTGGCTGAAGACCTACGTTGTCCAGCCTCTCTTTACACATTATTATATAGGTACCAAAGCCTTTCGGGTGGATGACACTTGCATCTCCTGTGGCTTGTGCGAGAAGAACTGTCCCGTGTCCGCCATCCGCTTGGTGGAGGGACGTCCGGTGTGGAGCAAGGCTTGCATCCATTGCATGGCCTGCCTGCACGGTTGTCCAGAGAAAGCCATTCTGTATGGCAGGGGGACGCGGAAGAAGGGGCGGTATCGGTTGGCGGACTATTTGTGAAGGCTGAATTCCGCCATCATCATTTCTTCCCGTCCGTTTATCTCCACTTCTTTGAAAAAACGATATCTTCCCGGTTGGTTCTCATTAACCTCAGGATAAAGATTAGCGTTGAAAATTGTCTGGCCGTTGGGAAGGAGGGATATCTTTAACAAGTTAAAGACACGATCCGTAGGCAGGTAATACCATTGCCCTCCTTTCTCGTAAGCCAAGTAGTAGGCGGCTCCGTAGGAAATGGTATCCTCACTTTGATTATATAATATGAAATTCACTTCTTGGCTTGAAGTGGGGAATACATTCTGCTGAGGTACAAGATGTACATCGCCTATTTGCGCTGCGCCATCCAAGTCGCACGGTTCTTGTCCGTCAGGACCATCAAATCTCAATGCCGGGGAATCCATAATTTGTTCGCGGAAACGTTTCTGCCATTCGGGGGTATTGCGTATCAAGTCTATTCGGAGGGTATGGCTTTCCCGTCCGTTGCCGACAGCATTGATGCGCAAAGGAATATCCGTGGTGGTATATAGTCTTTTCCGCAATTCTTCCAATTGGGCGCTTAGTTTTTCTTGTTCCGCTTCGCTTGTGTCAATCACTGCTGCGTTGGGAGTCGGTCGGGGTTGGGTGGATTGCCGTTTGTTTGTGCAACTCCAACCTATCAGACACGACAAGACTAAAAGGAGAAAAATAGGTTTCATAGCTGTGTCATTTGATTTCAAACTCTGCGTGCAACGCTATTTCCTGCCTGCCGGCATAGAAGGACTTATATATCCTATATTTGCCTTTTGACAGATGGTAGTAGCTGCCAATGGGGAAGCGGAAGCAATACCACGCGGGGGCTCTATTGTTGTCGAAGCCATCGCTGAACCATGCCATGTTCGGATCTTTGAGTTTCGCCAAGATCCATTCCTTTCCATTCCATTGATAAAGATACCAGTCCCTTCCGTAGCTCAGTGAGGTGTGCGTGGGATTCTCTACAAAGACGTTGACGGCTTGGACATATGTTTCATAGACCGGATGCTCCGCCCACATGACGATGGAGGTGTCCTCGCGCTCCTCGAAGAAGTCTTGTACATCTACGAGGAAACATTCGGGGATGTAATACCGGGTCGTATCTTTCTCGTTGGGGGTATACTCAACGGGAGCCACGCATTTGACAGTATCTTCCTTGCCTGTCGTTGCTTCCGATTGGACTTGTTGCCGCCTGTTCGTGCAGCCCAGGCAGAGCGCGAAGGACATAAACAGCAGTATGTACCGTCTTGTTCTTTTCATATTTCTGTCATTGATAGTATGGGTGCAAGATACGGATATTTTCTTTTCACGCATCAGAGGCGGCGGTTAAAAATGCAAAAAGGAATGCCCCGCCTGATGAACTGAGGCATTCCTTGGGGTAAAGTCAAATCCGATTTTACAACCAGTGCGCCTTGGTTTTGCTTTGCTTCATGTCGAACTGCAGGTTGATGCCGTCGAAGCCTTCGAGGGACGTCTGCTCTTCTCCTGCGCCCAGCAGAACTTCCGTGGCGGAGAAGTTGAACACGATATGTCCGCTTTCCACGTCATAAGTGCCCTTTGCACCGGCTTCTACTTTCACTTCTATTTGGAGCGTCTGGGCTTCTTCCTCCGTGTCAGACGGCAGTTGGACGGCCAGTGTCAGGGGCTTGGGGGCGAGGACGAACGTCACGGTGTCCTTCTCAGCCGCGAGGGTAGGCTCATAGCCGATAGCATAGCCGACCTGTCCCACGGCTTCCACAATTTGGTCAGCCGTGGTCTCGTCCTGCACGATGGCGAGCACGATGTCCCTGATGGGGAAATCCTCGAAGTGGATGGTGTCATTGTCCAGGGTGGCCGTGATGTCTGTGCCGGCAGGAGTTTCTTCGCCGTCGCCAGTGTTTTCGCCATCCTGTGTGGCGATGCTGGCTGCAACCATTTTGCCGGAATATTCGCCGAACATTACGTCTGTGGTCACTTCGTCGGAAGTGGGCGGGACGTTGTCGTCATCATCGTTGCAAGACGCGAAACAAAACACGCTACCCATCAGAAGCAGGGAAGCAAAAACCTTTGCGGTTCCAATAAATTTTTTCATTTTACTTTTTGGTTTTAATGAGTTAATAATAATCTGACGGCTCTTTGTCGGCCGTTTGCGCTCTAAATTGGATACAGCGTCAGATATTGCATCGGTAGAAATGTTAAAGAGTGCTTCGCTGTTGACTGACAGGTTGATAACTCTTGATTTTACCCTAAGAAACCCCATCTTGCAATTTGGGTTTCCTGCTGTTCTTGTCGCGATACGGTGTACCTTCAACAAGGAGGGCGGGGAAGTCATTAGGCTTTATTAACCGTGTGCCGTGCAATATCGGGAGGCATTTTGCCTTTTCTTTTCAAACCCTAAACCATTTATGTCGATGAATGAGCATGTAGAAAAGAAACTGATAGCCCTGGTTTCCCGTTCTTTGAGGCAATATGGTGTCCGTGCTGTCCGTATGGATGTCATTGCCCGCGAGATGAATATGTCGAAACGGACTTTGTACAAGGTCTATAAGACGAAGGATAACTTGCTGAACATTTGTTTGGAGGCTTATGCAGACCGGATGAGAAACCTTTTTCAAATCATAAGATGCAACTATCCGGAACCATTGGCCTTTTGGAGGGAATTGTCCAAGGCGTTTGTGGAAAATTTGTATAAGGCGGAAAGCGTATTCTGGTGTGAAGTTGCAAGGTGTTACCGGTACATCTACGATGCCATACAAAATGTATGGTTTGGGGAAATGGAGCGTGGCCTCCTTGTCTGCCAAACGGAACGGCTGGTCTTGCCGGACTTGGATGTGCGGAAGTTCCTTGCATCATTCACGACTATGCTGTATCAGGCAAGGGTTACGGAGTGTCCGTCAGAGATGCTGCATGATTCAGCCTATTATATGTTGCGTGGCGTATTGTCAGAGCCGGGGCTGACCCGATTGGGACAGTGCTCCGTTCACGATAGCTCTATCATGCACCATCGATAGTACTATCGCGCGTCATCGATAGTACTATCGTGCGCCGACGAAAGTACTATCGCAAGCCGACGATAGCTGTTGCGCAAACCGAAAGAAATCGCTACTTTTGCAGGGTAATCAGTAGAACATACAGACATGGCAAAAGAATTAGCATTGAAGTACGGCTGCAACCCCAATCAGAAGCCGGCCCGCATCTATATGCAGGAGGGGGAATTGCCCATAGAAGTGTTGAACGGCCGTCCCGGCTACATCAATTTCCTGGACGCGCTGAATGGATGGCAACTGGTGAAGGAACTGAAAGAGGCTACCGGGATGCCGGCGGCCACGTCGTTCAAGCACGTCAGCCCGGCGGGCGCCGCCATCGGCCTGCCTTTGGACGAGACACTGAAGAAGATTTATTTTGTGGAGGGCCTGCCGCTCTCGCCTCTGGCCAATGCCTACGTCCGTGCCCGTGGCGCCGACCGCATGTCCAGCTACGGCGACTTCATTGCCTTGAGCGATGTGTGCGATGCGGAGACGGCCGCCTTCATCCACCGCGAAGTGTCCGACGGCGTCATTGCCCCGGGCTATACCCCTGAAGCCCTGGAGATACTGAAGAGCAAGCGCAAGGGCACGTACAACATCATTCAGATAGACCCGGCATACAAGCCCGCGCCCATTGAGCACAAAGACGTCTTCGGCATCACCTTCGAGCAGGGGCGCAACGAAATCCGGCTGGACGGCGACGACCTCTTCGCCAACATCCCCACGCAGAACAAGGACTTCCCCGCCGAGGCGCGGCGCGACCTGATGATTGCACTCATCACGCTGAAGTACACGCAGTCCAACTCCGTCTGCTACGTCAAGGACGGGCAGGCCATCGGCATCGGCGCCGGACAGCAGAGCCGCATCCACTGCACCCGTCTGGCAGGCAATAAGGCCGACATCTGGTATCTGCGCCAGCACCCGAAGGTATTGAACCTGCCGTGGGTGGAGAAAATCCGCCGTGCCGACCGCGACAACACCATCGATGTCTACATCAGCGACGACCACGACGACGTGCTGGCCGACGGCGTGTGGCAGCAGTTCTTCACGGAGAAGCCCGACATCCTGCGCCGCGAGGAGAAGCGCACGTGGCTGGACACGCTGAAGGGCGTGTCGCTGGGCTCGGACGCCTTCTTCCCCTTCGGCGACAACATCGAGCGGGCACACAAGAGCGGCGTGCAATACATCGCCCAAGCCGGAGGCAGCGTGCGCGACGATAACGTCATTGCCACCTGCGACAAGTATGGCATCGCCATGGCCTTCACGGGCATCCGCTTGTTCCACCATTGATAAAGGAATGTGTCAGGCGTGGATTTCACGGATGCCGCGGATCATAAAAAAACTCCGCCTTTCAAGTATGTATGAGAGGGCGGAGTTTTTTATAGGGTGGCAGGAAAGAGTCTTATTCCTGCTTCTCGTTGTTGATGCTTTCGTCCAGCACCTTGATCTTCTCTTTGGCCAGTTCGATGTCGGCTTTCAGTTTGTCCACCTTGCGGTTCAGTTCGAGGAGGAGGCTGCTGCCTTTCTTGGAAGAGGCGTTCAGGAAACCCAGGTTGTTTTCGTAGGTTTGCAGTTCGCTCTTCATGTTCTCGTAGATGCGGACTAGTTTCTCGCGTTCGCGGTACAACTGTGAGCCGCTTTCCTGCATGGAGCTGACGGAAGCCTTGAAGTTGCTCAGCTTGCGGTTGGAGGCGCTGATGTTGAATTGTTCGAACAGCTTGTCCACGATGTTGCGGTAACGCTTGTATATCTTGTCCTTGTCTTTGATGGGGACATGGCCGATGCTGTTCCACTGCTTCATCAGGTCGCGCACCTGCTGGGTAACCTCTTCGCTGTCCGTGTTCTCATCGATGGCGTTTAGCTGGTCGATGATGGCTTTCTTTTTCTCCAGGTTTTCTTGTTCTTGGCTCCGTTGGGAGGACTGGGCCTTGTTGCGCTGTTCGAAGAAATAGTCGCAAGCCGTGATGAAGCGTTTCCACACCTCGTTGGAGTGGCGTTTGTTCACCGGGCCGATGGTCTTCCATTCCTTTTGCAGTTTGGTCAGGGCATCGGCTGTGGCCTTCCAGTCGGTGCTGTCCTTCAAGGTTTCGGCTTTCTCGCAGAGGGCGCGTTTTTTCTCCAGGTTGGCGTTCATGTTCTCCTTCATGGACTTGAAAAATTCGCTCCGTTTGTGGAAGAACTCGTCGCACGCCTTGTGGAAACGCTCGTAAATCTGCACGTTCATCTTCTGCGGGGCATAGCCGATGGTTTTCCATTTGGCTTGCAGGGCAATGACTTCTTGGGCTTTTTCTTCCCATTTGGACGGTGTGGTCAGTTCGCTGCAGTCGATGGCTTCCACGATTTCGCAGATGACCGTCTTTTGGTCCAGATTGTTCCGCTCTTTTTCCTTCAAAGCCTCGAAGTGCTGCTGGTGGCGGCGGTGTATGGCGGTCGTGGCGGCTTTGAAGCGTGCCCAGATTTCATCGCGCTGTTCCTTGGCCACGGGACCCGTGTCGCGGAATTCCTCGTTCAGCTTCTGCCATTGGTGGAAAGCCGAAACCACATCCGGCTCGTCGGCCAGCTTCTCGGCGGCTTCGCACAGGCGTTGCTTGATTTCTAAGTTCTTCTTGAAATCGTATTCGCGGAACTCGTTGTTCAGCTTCAGCAGGTCGTAGAACTTCTCCACGTAGAGCTGGTAGTTCTTCCACAGCTCGTTGACCTTGGCAGGGGGCACGAGGGTAATCTCGTTCCATTGCTGTTGCAGCTTCTTGAACTCCGCATAGTTCTTGTTGGGGTCGTCTGGCGATTCCACCAAGTCTTTCAGCTCTTCGATGATGGAGAGCTTCACTTGCAGGTTCATTTCCCGCTGTTTCTCCTGTTCGGCGGCAAGTTCACTTCGCTTTTCTTTGATGACGGACATGACATTCTTGAATTCTTCTTCCGCGGTGTCTGGGGTGGGAATAAAGTCTTCGGCAGAGCCTCCGTTTTCAATGAATTGTTTCCTGGCCGCTTCCTGTTCGGCGTTATGCAGCTTGTAGAAGGCTTGCTTCAAGCTGTCTATATCGGCCTTGAGGGCGGTTTCTACATTGGCAGCGATTTCTTTGAGTTTGGCCAGAACCTCATCCTTGGTGAGTTTTTGTGCCGTTTCTACCGGTTTCCCCGTAGTGTTTTCCTCTGCAGGAGTTTCCGTGGCTACCGGTTCGGCAACTTCTGCAGTCTTCAGTTCTTCTTCTAATTCCACCGGTTTTGGGGTGAGATTAGTGTCTTGAGTGTCCGTCATTGTATTCTTCATTTTAGGGCGGAATACCCGCCGTATTACATTAGACTACAAATTAATGAAATAAAATTGATTCCAGCCTACTTTTTGGAGCACTTTTTTCATATTTCCTGCAATTTCGTCACAAATTCGTCAGTCAAGCAGTGGAAAATGTGTTTTTATGTTCCTATGTCCTTTATCATATTTCTCAGTCCTCCTCAGGAAAGCAGCACGGTGATGCCCATGTAGAGCATCATGCCGATGATGTCGTTGGTGATGGAGATGAACGGTCCGGTAGCGATGGCGGGATCCACTTTCAGCTTCTCCAGCGTCATGGGTACCAGCGTGCCGAAGATGGAGGCGAACATCACCACGGCGAAGAGGCTGATGGAAACTGAGTAGGTCACTGTGGCCGCCGAGCCGAAGCGCACGAAGTTGTAGATATACACCAGCAGCGAGATGATAGTGGCGTTGATGGCGGCCACCACGGCTTCCTTGCCCACCTGCTTCAAGGTGTCCTTGGCGTCCAGCGAACTGTTGGCCAAACCCTGCACGATGATGGCGGATGACTGCGTGCCCACATTTCCGCCCGTGCCGCCGATGAGGGGGATGTAGAGTGCCATTTCCGGATGGGCGGCGAAGGTCGTGTCGAAGTTGCCCAGTATCATGGAGTTGCCGATGCCGCCCAACATGCCGATGAGCAGCCACGGCAGGCGTGCCGATGTCTGGCGCACCAAGTTGTCGTCCGTCTCCACGTCCTGCGACAGACCGGATGCCAACTGGTAGTCACGTTCCGACTGTTCGCGCACCTCGTCCATGACGTCATCCACGGTGATTTGTCCCACTAGGCGTCCGATGCTGTCCACCACGGGCACGGCCACCAAGTCGTACTTCTCGATGGTCTGCACCACTTCGTCTATCGGTGTGTCCACATGCACGGAGATGGGGTCTTTCTTCATCACGTGCTTCACCTTCGACACCGAGGGCGAGGTTATCATCTTCTTCAGCGGGAAGACACCTTGCAGGCGGTCCTCGTCGTCGATGACATATACATAATAGATTTCGTCCAAGTCCTCGGCTTGCTGGCGCATTTCTTTCAGGCACTCCGGCATACTCCAGTTCTCGTTGACAGTCACCATCTCCGTGCCCATCAATCCGCCGGCCGTGTCTTCATCATACTTCAACAGGTCCACGATGTCGCCCGCCTGCTCAATGTCCTCGATGTGCGACAACACCTCTTCCTGCTTGTCCTCGTCCAGTTCGCGCATCAGGTCCACGGCATCGTCCGTGTCCATATAGTCCACGAACTTCTTGGCGATGGTTTCCGAAGGCAAGGCTTCCAACAGGTCCTTTCGGGAATCCTCATCCATCTCCACCAGCACGTCCGCGGCCGTTTCGTTGTCCAGCAGGCGGTAGATGAAGCGGGCCTCCTCCACGTCCAGGTCGTTGCACAGTTCGGCGATGTCTGCCGGGTGCAGGTCGGCCAACAAGGCTTTGACGCTCTCTGTATCTTTCTGTTCGATAAGGCCTTGCACCTTGTCGATGTATTCTTCGTCTATTTCCATAGGTCGGTTTTCTGTTAGTCGGTTAGGGTTATGGATTAGTGCCGTTGGCCTTCAGGGCTTCCTCCACTTGGTTGGTCAGGTTGATGAACTGGGCGACGGACAGTTGCTCTGGGCGTTTGTCGAACAGGGTGTCCTGTGTCAGCGGACAATCCTTTCCCAGCAGCGGCTTGATGGAGTTGCGCAAGGTCTTGCGACGTTGGTTGAAGGTGGTTTTCACCACTTGCTTGAACAGCTTCTCGTCGCAGCCCAATGCCTGCGTGTCGTTGCGCGTCATGCGGATGACGGCGCTCTTCACCTTGGGCGGCGGGTTGAACACGTGTTCGTGTACGGTGAAGAGGTATTCCACCCGATACCACGCCTGAATCAGTACGCTCAGTATGCCGTAGGTCTTGCTGCCCGGAGGTGCGGCGATGCGCTCGGCCACTTCCTTCTGTATCATGCCCGTGCAGCAGGGAATCAGGTCTTTGTATTCCAGCATCTTGAAGAATATCTGGCTGGAGATGTTGTAGGGATAGTTCCCGGTCAGCACGAACGGTTGTCCGTCGAACAGGCGTTCGAGGTGCATCTTCAGGAAGTCGTCCTCGATGATGTCGTCCTCCAGTTCCGGATAGTTGTCGCGCAGGTAGGCCACCGACTCGTAGTCCACCTCCACCACCTTGAGCGGGCGCTTCTTCTGCAACAGGAATTGCGTCAGCACGCCCATGCCCGGTCCTACTTCCAGGACGGGAAGCGCTGGACAGGCGTCCACGGTGTCGGCTATGTCCTGCGCCACCTTCAGGTCTTTCAGGAAATGCTGGCCCAGGAACTTCTTTGGCTTGACTGATTTCATCTTTCTTAAGACAAGGATTATGTACTGCTTTTTTCTTTTGCGCTATCTTTGCACCCCGCAAAGATAGTGCTATTTGGCTGAATGAACAAACTGTTGAAAGAAATACTGAGCGTGGTGCTCCCCATTGCCTTGGGCGTGTTCGTCCTCTATTGGGTGTACCGCGATTTTGACTTTGCCCGTGTGGGCGATGTCCTGCTGCATGGGATGTCGTGGGGATGGATGCTGTTGTCGCTCTTTTTCGGGGTGATGAGCCACGTGTTCCGCGGCTGGCGCTGGAAGCAGACATTGGCGCCGCTGGGCGCTTATCCCCGGGCGGGGAATTGCGTGGATGCCATCTTTGTGTCATACGCCACCAACTTGGTGTTGCCCCGTGTGGGCGAGGTGTCGCGTTGCGGCGTGTTGGCGCGCTATGACGGCGTGTCCTTTGCCAAGTCGTTGGGCACGGTGGTGACCGAACGCCTGCTGGACGGCGTGTGCATCCTGCTGATAACGGGCGGCACCTTCCTGTTGCAGATGCCGGTCTTTGTCCGCTTCTTCAGCGAGACCGGCACGAAGATACCTTCCTTGCTCCATCTGCTCACTTCCCCTTGGTTCTACGTGGCGTTGTTTTCGGTGGCAGGCGTAGGGGTGTTGCTCTACTTCCTGTTGCGGATGCTTTCTTTTTATGAAAAGGTGAAAGGTGTGGTGCGCAGCGTGTGGGAGGGCATCATGTCCCTTCGTCAGGTGAACCATATCGGGCTTTTCATCTTCTACACCGTAGCCATCTGGGCCTGTTATTTCCTGCATTTCTACCTGACTTTTTTCTGCTTCGGCTTTACGGAATCCCTCAGCCTGTTGGCCGGACTGGTGATGTTCGTGGGTGGCACGTTTGCCGTCATCGTACCCACACCCAACGGGGCAGGTCCCTGGCACTTTGCCGTCATCACGATGATGATGCTCTACGGCGTGAGCGATGCCGACGCTTCGATGTTCGCCCTGATTGTACACGGCATACAGACGCTGCTGGTCATCGTGCTGGGCGTATATGGGTGGTTGCACGCGATGTGGGCGAACCGGAATGCAACGCGCTGAAAATCAGTATGCGTTTTCGGCGTTTGCTTAGCCGCTCCTGCGCCCGTGCTTACCCGTGCCTGCGCCCGTGCTTAGGCGTACCTGCGCCCGTGGTTAGGGGTATACCTAATGTAATCGCTTATAGTTTTGTATTCCAAACTGCCCGTTCTAACTCTTCCAATGTGGAATGGAAGAACCGTTGCTCCCGGTCAAGTTCGCGTATGCGAAACATTTCCCAGTCGTTCAGGTGAAAATCGAAAATGTCGATATTTTCGCGGATGTAATCGGGATTGGTCGCGCCGGGTATGACGGAGAGCCCTTCCTGGATATGCCAGCGCAGAATGATTTGTGCCGGGGACTTTCTGTGTGCGGCAGCTATGCGATTGATAAGCGGGTCTTTCAGCAATGCGCCGTTGCTTGCCGCTCCGCCCAAGGGGTACCAGCATTCCACTTGTATGCCGTATTGAGCTGCTTTCTTGCGCATTTCCAACCGTTGTGCGTAGGGATGGCATTCAATTTGAAGTACGGCCGGCTTGATGGTGGAGTTCTCCATGATGGCTTCCCACATTTCGTCGTTGTAATCGAAGTTGCTGATGCCGAGAGCGCGTACTTTACCCAATTTCACGGCTTTCTCCATGTCTTTCCATGCGCCGAGATAGTCTCCCACAGGTTGGTGGACGTAAAGCAGGTCAATGTAGTCCGTCTGAAGGCGGGCAAGCATGTCATCGATGGCCTTCAGTGTTTTTCCCTCGCCGTATTCCGTAGGCCAAAGTTTGCTGGTTATCCATATCTCGTTGCGGGGGATGCCGCTCTCTTTGACGGCTTCGCCTACTCCCTCTTCGTCATAATAAGCATGTGCCGTGTCGATATGGCGATAGCCAGCCCGCAAGGCGGTGAGGCAGGACTGTTTGCAGGTCTCATTGGAGCCTTGCAGGAAGGTACCCAGTCCGAAGCGGGGCATCTCTACGCCGTTGTTCAACTTGACCAAGGGGACACCCGCCGCCGTGGTCTTCTCCTGTGCGCCCAAGTGGCACACGCTGCTGCCTATCAGCAAGGCAGCGGACAACAAAAGTTTCTTCATTGTGTTCATATTCTTTTTATGGTTTGATTGACGGTGCAAAATTAGTATGGCTCCAGCTTGCGGGACATACACAAATAACAGGCAAAAAGAACAATATGGCGGGTATTGGAGGTGTTGGTTGGGAAAATTCTTCTATTTTTGCATTTCAATCAGAGACGGGATTAAGACGATCATGAACGGAGACATTATTATAAAAGATACGCTTGAGCAGCTCGGCACGGAAGCTGCCAACCGCTATATTGCCCACGTCTATTGCTATGCGGGGACGTGCGAGGTAGGCTTCAACGATAGCTGTTTTCAGATGGAGGCGGGAGACTGCATGATTATTGTCAGCAACAAATTGGTGGAGAACGTCACTCCATCAGGGGATTTCCGCTGTAAGGTCATTCATATCAAGGACACATTCTTGGAAATGTGTACGCCGGAGGGCAATAACTATTATGTAACGGGCACGATGTCGCTCTTTCTGAACCCGGTGATGAAACTCATGCCGGAGGAGCAAGAACAATGCAGGGCAGACTTTGAGGAGGTGGAGCACCGTTTGTATCGTACCTCACATCATTTCTATCAAGAGGTGCTGATGAGTTGTGTCCGGACGCTTTTCCTGGATTTCTACGATTTCCATGCCCGGATATACGGTTACGTGGATGTGCCAGTGCAGGGCGCACAGGTGTTGTCGCGCTTCTTCTTGATGTTGGAGAGCGGGACTTACCGCACGCATCGCGAGGTGGCTTACTATGCTTCCGAGCTTTGTGTCGTGCCGAAATACCTGTCCGAACTGTGCATCAAGTTCAGTGGCGTCCCGGCCAATTATTGGATAAAGCGGTTCACCATTCAGGAGATAAAGAAATTATTGAGGGACAAGTCGTTGACTATTGTTCAGATAGCGGACATTCTCAACTTCTCGTCCCCGGCTTATCTTAACCGTTATGTGCATAAGAACCTCGGCGTGTCGCCGACGGATTACAGGCGGTGATGCCCTATTGCCGGTTGCTTTCCTTGATGCTCCATAACGATACGTGTTCGTTGCGGTAGCGGGCGTTGGGATTTACCTCACCCCGCGCCAGCAACGGGTCATTCGGCAATGGCTTGAACTGAATGGCCTTCTGCGGGCAGTTCTGGATGCAGGCGAAGCAGAAGTCGCAGTCGCCTTCTGTCTTTACGCCGGTTGAAGCCAGTTCATAATTGCCGCGTGGACAAACGGTGGTGCAAATGGCGCAGCTGATGCAGGCATCTGTTACTTGGAAGTACTTCTCGCTTCGCATCAGGAAACCCACCTCTGGGTCAAGGTGTGTGTAAGCCATGAATCCGGCGTGCATCTGCCGTTCTTCTTCTGTGACCGGTTCGTGCCAATGCTTTTGGGCAGCAAGATCGGCGGAGATGCGTTGCAGGTTCTCCGGAATGCGCTTGTCTATTTTCATCTGCTCGTTCATGTCAAAGTTCGGCAGCCAGTTGTCCACCATTACGATGGTTGTTATGTAGTCGAATGGATTGCCGGCTTTGTGCGAAATGTCGTCCCAGATCTCCACTGCGTTACATTTTCTCGCGCCGTAAGTCAGTACGGCAAACTTATAGTCTGCCTTCAGTTTGGCCTTTTTTATGAACTCCCGCACCATATTGGGCGGCATGTGTCCATAGATGGGATAAACGATGCCTATTTCGTCTGCTTCGAAATCGCGACGGTCTTGTTTCACCATTTGCGGGATGCTGAGCAGTTCCGTGTCCTCGTCCGCCAATTGCCGGGCTATGTAAAGGCTGTTGCCTGTGGCGGTGAAGTAAAGGATGATGCGTTTCTTTTTCTTTTCCATATTGCATGAAGTTAGTGTGGGCATACTCAATGCGGCTGCTCCTGCTACGAATAGTCCCAGCCGTTTCAGGGCATCGCGGCGGGAAATACCTTTTCTGTTCTTATTTACCATGACATTGCTTAATTGTTGGTGCAAAGTTATATATAGGAGAGGCCGTTGCCCATACACAAATTACGGAAAAATGGGCTAATTTGGCATTATTTTCATGTATTTGTGTTTGAAAATAATTTTTCCCTCCCCAGCACTTGCATCATTCCCCAAAACTTCCTATCTTTGCCCCGTCTGCCCTCCTATGGGCGGTTTTTTATCTTATGAATCATAGCTTCGTTCATATTTCAAAGAATCCACATGCAGCATCCGTTGCGGCGAGGTAGCCTGCCTTGCGCCGTAGCGTGATATTCCTGTTGCAAATTGTGTTCTTTGGAATGTTGGACACCCTCCGGCAGTTCAGGGATTGTCATGTCCTTGAATGAATGGGGCCGGAAAAATTCTATTTAGTATTCACTTAAAAACTTTTGAAGCTATGATGAAAAACAATAATTCTATTCAGAAACCGAAATCCCAAGATTTTGAAACGTTGTTGGAATCCTTTTTGGCTGCCCAGGCGGATGAAAAGGATGCCGGTACATTTTCCTACAAAGGATGCACGTATGTCGTGCCCGGCCACGAGCGGAGCGAAAAGGAATGCCGTTTCTCCGGCCTGCGCTTCTCGTTGGGGGCACGTTCTTTCACGCCGGAAAAAGGCGAGCCTGCCCGCTTCTTCATAGACGGGCAGGTGGGGAAAAGCGAACGCTTCTCCCTCTATATGGAACTGACGGATTGCGGCGATGGGGACGATTGTTGCCCCACCGCTTTCTATGTCTACCGCGAAGGCGAGCCTAATCCTCTGGCGGCTCACGTGGGCGGGCAAATCACGGGTTACTATTCCCAAAACGACTTTTCCACGCTGGAAGCTCCGTTGGCTCCCGGATATTACTTCTTGCTGGCCGACGGGCTGGTGGACGACAATGAGCCGGCCGTGTTCGAGGCCATGGGCGACTATGCCTGCTTGCCTTTTGTGGTGATGGAATCCGGGGACAAGCTGGAGCATCCGGCGGTATTGTCTGCCCGTGCATCGCGCCCCAAGCATACGGTGGAGGATGGGCCTTGGACTTCAGGACAGCTTCGTTTGCAGCTCTGCATGTCCGCGCCGCTCCAGGCCGGGGAGGAACTTTCGGCCATCTGTTACACCGAAGGCTGGACAGAGATGGCGCACGACGAACGCATGCAAGCCGCGGCCAAGCGAGGGGAGCAGACGTTGAATCTGCATTTCCGCTCGGACTTGATTTGGATGCCGGGACGTTATACGGTCATCCTGTCCCACAACCGGGAACCTTTTGCGTCGGTAGCCTTCGATTACCGGGGAGAGACCGGCGTGCCTTGCGTTTGCCGGCAGTTGGAGGCGGAGGATGCGGAGTTTATCCTGGCAAAGTCCTTGGCCACCCATCCAGCCTGGCAACGCACGCGCGAGTTTGCCGGCATGACGAAGCTGAGGCTGCAATTGGCCGGGCTTCTTCCGAAGAGCGGCTACAACACCTTCTGCCAGGAGCAGCACCTGGCCGAGCTGCGCGAGAATGTCTATGCAGCCGTGAGCGCCGACGTCTCTTTCCATGCCCGTAGGCTGGCCTATTGCTTGCCCAAGATGCTGGACTATTGCACCACCGAGAGCCGGCAAGTGGACTGTGCTGCCTGGCTGGAAGAGGGGGACCCCGACGGCCTGTTGGACGAACGCACGTCGCACGCGATTACCTTATATAATATAGGTGTGCTTTGTTCCGGGGAAGGGCGTGCCTTCCTGACCGCCTTGGAGGAAGCGGTGGCAGATTCCTTCACCTTTTGGGCGCTCACCCTCTGCGGGACGGAGGAAGAGTTGCAACGGCTCTTTGCCTGTTCGCCGCTATTGGACCGCCACGTGCGTCCCGAATACCGTTTCCGGGTGGAGCGTCCCTTGGCTGCCGAGACGCTCCATGCGTTGCAGCGGGTGATAGGCGAGACGGCTTTCCGGCTGGATGCGGCTGCCGAAAACGAGCTGGCCCGCCAAGTGGTGCTGCATCATGAAGCCGTGTCGTTGTGGGACAAGGACGAAATGACCCGTTTCGTTATGCGGGGGCTGGTAGGACGGATCAAGCAGCGCATACGCGAAGGATATGTGCCTGCCCGCAAGCCCACCCGCAAGGAACTGGTGACGGTGAAGGCTGAGGATATTTCGATAGGGGCTTGGATACAGGCTTTGGGGGAATCGTCCGGCGAGCCGGATGGTGGCATAGACGAACAAGCCTTTGCGGACAGCATGAAGGAACTGGACGAAATGGTAGGCTTGCGCACGCTGAAAGAAGCCTTCTCCACCACCTTCTGCCAAGTGCGCTTCGAGGAGCGTCGGCGCCGGTTGGGCTTGCCTGCCGGGGAGGAGACGGCCAGCCATGTCATCTTCACCGGCAATCCCGGCACGGGGAAGACCACGGTGGCCCGTTTGTTGGGGAGGATATACCATGCCTTGGGCTTGTTGTCCAAGGGAGAGGTCGTCTCGACCGAACGGCGGGAGCTCGTGGGCGAATACATCGGCCAGACCGAGGAGAAGATGAACGCTCTCCTCCAGCGCGCCCGCGGCAATGTGCTTTTTATCGACGAGGCATACAGCCTTTGCACCGATTCCGATGACCGGCGCGACTACGGGCACCGGGTCATAGACAGCCTGCTGCCCGTGCTGACCGAGCCGCATCCGGACATGGTGGTGGTCTTGGCCGGTTATGGCGACGAGATGGAGCGGCTGTTGCAGAGCAATCCCGGATTGAAGAGCCGTTTCCCCTACAGGTTCCACTTCGACGACTACGATGCTGGCGAGCTGATGCAAATCGCCTGCCGCACCTTGGAGCGGGGCGGCTACTGCTTGACTCCCGAAGCCGAAGCCTTGCTGCGCGACACGGTGGAAGACGCCTTGAAGCACAAGGACCGTTTCTTTGCCAACGCCCGCTGGGTGAACCGCTTCGTCACGTCGGGCATCCTGCCTGCCATGGCGCGCCGGGTGATGGCGGCGGACGTTGCCGGGAAAGACGTGGAGCTGTATAGCACCGTGGAGCGTGCCGACGTGGCCGAGGCCATACGCCTGCGGGCAGAAGCATCGGCGCCGGCGGCAAAACCGAGGCCCCGCATTGGCTTCAAGGCATAAAACGCTTGCCTCGGCGAGAAAAAGCCCGCCATTATTGGGCGGAAAGCGAAGAAAAGAGTATATTTGCGAAAACAAATCGTTGAAATAGGAATTTAGTTTAGGCGCGGATTACGCGGATTTCACGGATTAATTATTTATATGACCAATGGAATCCAACGATTTAGAATAAAAATATCCGTGAAATCCGCGTAATCCGCGCCAAAAAACACCGATAAGTTATCATTTAATTTTGAACACATACTTAAACGTTATGAGTAGTACAATCTTACAACTGGCTCCACAGAACGTGTGGAAGCATTTTTATTCCCTGACCCGCATTCCGCGTCCGTCAGGTCATGTCGGACAGGTCACGGAGTTTCTGGTCAACTTCGGCAAAGGCCTGGGTTTGGAATCTTTCGTGGACGAGGCGGGCAACGTCATCATCCGCAAGCCCGCCACCCCGGGCATGGAGAACCGCAAAGGCGTCATCCTGCAAGCCCACATGGACATGGTGCCGCAGAAGAACAACGACACCGTGCACGATTTCACCCGTGACCCCATCGAGACCTACATCGACGGCGATTGGGTGAAGGCCAAGGGCACGACGCTCGGCGCGGACAACGGCTTGGGCGTGGCTGCCATCATGGCCGTGCTGGAGGCCACCGACTTGAAGCATGGCCCGCTGGAAGCCTTGATCACCAAGGACGAGGAGACCGGCATGTATGGCGCCTTCGGCTTGAAACCCGGCGTCCTCAACGGGGAAATCCTGTTGAACCTCGACTCGGAAGAGGAAGGCGAGCTTTACATCGGTTGTGCCGGCGGATTGGACATCACCGCCACGCTGAAGTACAAGGAAGAAGAAGCTTTCCCCGGCATGGTGGCTTGCAAGATTACGTTGAAAGGCTTGCGCGGAGGCCATTCCGGCTTGGAAATCAACGAAGGACGTGCCAATGCCAACAAGTTGCTGGTTCGCGTCGTACACGACTTGGTGGTGGAATTCGGTTGCACCCTGGCCAGCTTCGAAGGCGGCAACATGCGCAATGCCATCCCCCGCGAGGCGCACGCCGTCCTGCTCACCTGCGCGGACGATGTGGAGGCCATGAAAGCCTATGTGGACGAATACAAGGAAATTTTTGAGGATGAGTTCGCGCCCATCGAGAGCGGCATACAGCTCTATATGGAGGAGGTGCCTGCGCCCGCAACCGTGGTGCCCGAAGAGATTCAGGACAACCTGATTGATGCCCTGATGGCTTGCCAGAACGGCGTGATGCGCATGATTCCCACCGTGCCCGACACGGTGGAGACCTCGTCCAACCTGGCCATTGTCACCATCGGCGGCGGCAAGGCGGATTTCCGCATCCTGGCCCGCAGCTCGTCCGACTCGATGAAGGACTTCCTGGCCGACAGCCTGGAGGCTTGCTTCTCCATGGCGGGCATGAAGGTGGAGTTCAGCGGGGCCTATTCCGGCTGGCAACCCAATGTGGATTCGCCCATCCTGCACGCCATGACGGCTTCCTACGAACAGCAGTTCGGCACAAAGCCGGCCGTGAAGGTCATCCACGCTGGATTGGAGTGCGGCATCATCGGCGCCACCTATCGGGGGATGGACATGGTTTCCTTCGGTCCCACCCTGCGTTCGCCCCACTCGCCGGACGAGCGGGCCTACATCCCTTCGGTGGATAAGTTCTATGCTTTCTTGGTAGCCACGTTGGAGCAGACGCCGGAGAAATAACACAGGCAATCTGTCACACTTCAGGCGCGGATTTCACGGATGGACGCGGATATTTTTTCTTTATATCCATGGAATCCGCGTAATCCGCGCCTGAATTCATTCTCACTTCACCGTTATCCACATCATCTCCCCCTCCGGCCTCTCCGCCAGACGCTTCAGCAGCCGTTGCAGCCACAGGCGCGAGTCGAACAGCCGCCCGCGATACTTGGCCAAGGCGTGGCCCACGAGGATGCACCCCTCGGTGTCCTCCGCCGTGTTGCCCGCGTGGATGCGGATGCCTTCGAAGTCGGGCACGTGGAGCAGGATGGGCAACCACTGTCCGAACTTGGGCGAGCGGGTGACGAACAGCGGGTAGCGTCCTTCGGGGATGGCTGTCCGGCCGGGTTCGAGCGTGTCGCAAAAGGGGATTCCTTCTATCGAGAGGGTGCCCTTAGTAAAGTCTTCACATTTCTTAGTCCGTTGTAAGGTCAATTCCATCGCTGCGGTATTTTAGTTTTCGGTAACTGATATCTGATACAACTGATACGTATCCCCTGGACTTCCACAAGCGGAGCATATTTTTTGTTCCCTGTGCATCCATCCCTTGCATCTGCCGCAGTCGTTCGGCATCGGCTGTGGTGAACTCATCGGGCAGCAGCTCCAGCAAGTTGCGGGGACCGGTATGTATTTTACTTCCGCACACCGCTTCTTGGTTGGCCGCCTCGATGGCCTCGCCGAAGAACTCCATCTTGCACCACATATCGTATTGTAGCGACCAGCGCACGAAGTCTTCCAACGTCTTGTCCCATTTTTCGCCATTGGCCACATACAGCACGCACGCCTTCAGATAGGCTATCACGTTGGCGCGGAAGGAGAGATTTTCGTACACGCGACTCTGTGAAAGGCGGGCAAATTCGGCGTTTTCCTCACACAATTTCTTCGCCAACTTGTACGCTTCGGGACAATCCACCAATCCCGTGGCGCGCACCAAGTTCTCGATATACGGGCGCAGTTCCTCGTCAAACGCGGCGTCATACGTGCCGTAGACGGGCATATCCGCGCCGATTTCGCGCTCGGGGATGGTGCAGAAGTTGATGCGCGAGATGGGACCGTCCGTCAAGACTTTGGAGAAATAGCGCTTGCCTTTCAAGATGGTTGTCGCGGCATTCCAGTTGAAGCGGATGGTAACTTTTTCTGTCACGCTCTGCGACCCCACGCGCGTCTGTCCGTAGCGGTTGCCCGGGTCGAACGCCAGACACATAATCTGGAATTGCTGGGCGCCCCGACCGCTGCCTCTGAGTGCATCAAACTGGTCAATCTCGTTCAGTTTCGTGTAGAGGAAGTGCCCGTCCGCCTCCGCCGTGCGCATTACAAACGCCGGGTTGGTCATGTCGGCGTCAATCTCCTGGATGATCAATCCCTCCGGGCGTTGCCGCTTGTCCTTGTTCGCGCCCTTGGAGTTGACCTCCTGTTTCCACTGGCGTTCCCGCTCCAGGTTGCGTGCGTCGCGCTCGCGGATGTCCGCCATGATGCGGTTGATGGGCTCCGAGATGCAATCCTTTCCCGCGCCGGTGCCTGCCATCAGCACGTTCATCAAGGTAGCTTCGTGCTCCACGTTGTCAATGTATTTGAAGCGGACGCGGTGCAGGTGTGCGGCGAGCGAAGGAAACACTGCGTGCGCCACGGCAGGCTTGTAGAGGTCCGGCGTCCGGCTGACGAGCAGGTCAATCAGCGGCGGTAATTTTTTCGGCATTTCTGGCGGCGTATTCTTTACTGAAGAATGCAATGAAGAATTTTCGTCGGAAGCAGCCGATTCTCCATTTTTCATTCTTGATTCTCCATGGGCAATGGCTTCCTGCATCATCTTCGGCATCCCACACCATTGCGCGGTGCAGGCGCTGTGTATCAGGCTTTTCATTTCCTCCTCCGACAGTCCATATCTTGGCATGATTTTCAACAAAAGCCCTTCGTTATTGTCCGTGATGTGGCGCAAATGATACGCTAATCTGTGCAGCTTCGTGTTGCGCTCGCCTTGTGCAGGTTCGCCGCCGGAGAGGATGAACCATTGTTTAATGATTTCGCTGTATGGGATACCCTTGAAGGTATCCAAATTTGGGTTGACGCGCGAAGTATCCAAATTCCCCTCCTCCGGGGAGGAGGGGTGCCCAACGGGCGGGGTGGTAGCGGCAGCAACCGTGGAAAACAACCGTTCCTCGTCGATATACAAGATATACTCCTCCGGCACCGCGAACGACGAGCGGGCCAGGTCCTTGACGCTCTGGTCATAGTTCGGGTCGTCCAGTTGCTGGGACATCCACCGTTGCGCCTCTTCCAGCGACAGGCCCGCGGGGATGATGAACACCAGGCGGAGGCCCTCCATGGACGGCGTGACGTGCGCCAGGACGATGCCCAGCTCCTCTTTCCTTTCCTCCACGGCGTGGGCAAAGTATTCGCGCGGCGCGTCCAGGTGGTCGATGTCATACATGGAGAGGCCGGTGGGCACGGCGTCCGCGTTCAGCCTCCTGCCGCCGGGGAAGGTGGCGTGGAATGTAAATATCGGCAAACGCTTCTTCTCACGATTTTTCAACTCTTCGTAGTCCTCTTTCGCGAGCTCCCCGCGCTTGGACTGTTCCCAGGCGTCGGCGATGCCTGCGCAGACCGTGGCCACGTAGTCCGAGCGCACTGCCTTCCAGAACAATTCCGGGGTGCACGTGCGCACCTCGCGGCTTCTGACACTGTTTGATATTCCGAAACTCATGGTTTTTCTTTTTGTGTTAAATGATAATTTATCAGCGTTTTTTGGCGCGGATTACGCGGATTTCACGGATATTTTTATTCTAAATCGTTGGATTCCATTGGTCATATAAATAATTAATCCGTGAAATCCGTGTAATCCGCGCCTAAACTAAATTCCTGTTTATTCCCAGTCTCCTCCTCCAAACACCCGGTCCACGAATCCCGATGCCTGGCGGCTTTCGTCCTCGATGGCCTGTGCGGGCAGGATGTCCGTTTCGTCCAGTCCGATGACGAGCGAGAGGCGGGCGTGCTTGCGGGTGACGGTGGCCCGTCCGTGGGGCAGCTTGATGTGCTGGCTGCCGGGCTGCGGCGTGCTGCGGGCGTGTTCGTTGAAGTTTGCCTCGGTGGGGCTGACGTAGCCGATGGTGCCACGGATGCGGCTGCTGCCGGAGATAAGACGTTGGTAGGTGCTGTCGGGGAGTTGCAAGTTGATGTTCATGATTTTTAATGATTAAGTTGGTGGATTTTAGGCGCGGATTACACGGATTTCACGGATAATTTTTATCATAAATTTTGAATATCAATGGTTTCACAAATAATAAATCCGTGAAATCCGCGTAATCCGCGCCTAAATTAATTTCTTATTTATAGTCTAAGTTATTAGAATTTTATTTTACCGATTTCCGTCACGGTGATGTCCTGGAAATTCTGCCCGTTGTATTCCCTCACCTGGAAGCGCAGGCTGGCCAATACCCACTCGCCTTCGCTGAAGGAGCACAGCGCGTCGTTGCCCAGCAGGGAGGCCACATATTGGTCGGCAAACCGCCCGCCCAGCTCTTGCAGGACGATGGAGCGCTTGTACAGGTAGCCCGCCTCGCTCTTCTCGCTCTTCACGGTGAAGCATTCGCCGCATTTCACTACTTTCAGAATCTTTTGCATACTTGTTCTCTGTTTTGGTATTCGACAATAAAAAAGCTCCCGCAACCGCTCGGAAACGGGAGTCTTGTTTTCCGAGGATTGCGGGAGCAAAGTTAGGGAGAAAAAATGGAGCTTGCCTGTTACGTAACTGGTACGCGTACCTGGTACGGTCTATCTTAACAAGTTGGTTATCTGCGAGATAAACTCGCCCATGCGGTCTTGGTTCATGCCTTCGTTATACTTCGCGCGCAGCGTCTCCGGCTTCACGCCCCACAGGGCGCCGAACGTCTGCCAGGGCGTCTTGACGCCCAGCTCCTGCGCCAGCAGCGAGGCCAGCACGCCGCGCCGGGCGATGCTCAGGCCGATGGGTTGCCACGCATCGTCCACGACGCCCGCCTGCGCCAGCCGCTCCAGCAGGGCGCGGGCTTCGGGCGTGTCGAGGCAGGCGGGCGTGGGCGCGGCGGCGGGTGCGGGCGCGGCGGCGGATGCGGGGTTGACGGTTTGGAAGGTGGCGCCCGGCATGTTGCAGCCGATGAAGTTGATGCCGCCGTGGTAGTAGTGGTTGTTTACAGGGGTGGTCTTTTCTGTTTCCATAACGATGTTGTGTTTAGAGTTATTATCAGTAGGGGTCAATGTTGTTGTCACTCGTTTTCTTCAGCACCTGCATCTGGATGCTGGCATCCGGCAGGTCGCTGTCGCGTATCGTCGTGGCGCGGTCGCTGTAGAAGTGGTTCTCCACGCGCGGCCCGTCCGCCCGCCGCTGTCCCGCCTCCTCCAGCCGTCCCTCCAGGCGGGCGATGCTCCGGTTCGCCTCGTCCAGCCTGTCGCGCAGGCGGGCGTTCTCCCCCTCCAGGCGGGCGTTCTCGTCGCGCAGGCGGGCATTCTCGTCGCGCAGGCAGGCGTTCTTTCCCTCCAGGCGGGCGATGCCCACCCGGGCTGTCTGCAAGCGCGCGACGAGCTCGTTGGCCTTCTGGACGATTTCTGCCGCCAGGAGGCAGTCTGGGGTGTCCGACGGGTTTTCCATGTCCTGTTCCTCTCTTCCTTTTTTTCAGTTGCTTTCCGGGGGTTTGTTTGCGGCATGGGCGTGCCGAATTGCGAAGTTACGGTTTTTCTCCGCAGCAGGCAAGAGAAAGGAAAAAAATTCCTTCTCGCCACGCACGAGGACAGCATCCGGTTCGGGCTGGTCTGAGGAAAAGAATAGACAAAAGAGCGTCCCCCGGCGTATCAGTGTATCAGTTGTATCAGATATCAGTTATCATTTTGACTTGTCGAAGCCGGAGAAAAGAGAAGATAGTCTATAATTTAATATATATATAAATATAATATATATATAATATATAA